>JAICME010000073.1 GCA_025929425.1 Thermoleophilia bacterium
CCGGTCCGACTCCGGGTGCCTCTCGCAGCCTGCCTGCCTCCGCCGCCGCGCGAAGCTCGTCGGCCGAGCGGATTCCGAGCGCCCGGCCGAGTGTGACGAGCCGCTGCGGCCCGAGCCCGAGGTAGCGGCCGAGCGCGACGAGCTCCGGCTCGAGCTCGCGCTCGAGCTCCTCGAGCTCGGCGATCCGTCCCGTCTCGACGAGCTCGCGCAGGCGGCGCTCGATGCCCGGGCCGATGCCACGCAGATCGCGCGCCCGTCCGGCGCGGACGATCTCTTCCACCGGAGCAGGAGTCGTGCGGATGAGGTCGGCCGCGCGGCGGTACGCGCGGATGCTCCACGTGGCCGCCCCGGCGAGGTCGAGCAGCGCGGCGTACGCATCGAGGGTGCGAGCGATCTCGGCGTTGTCCACGGGGCTAGTGTCTCCCCGTGGCCACAGTCGTGATCCCGTTTGCAGGCGCGGAGGGGAAGACGCGCCTCCATTCTTCGCGCCGTGTCCGGGCCGTTCTCGCACTCGCGATGCTCCAGGACGTCCTGGCAGCGTGCGCCGCGGTCGGGCGAGCCCGGGTCGTGACGTCCGACGAGGACGGGGCCGCCGCGGCGCTCGAGGCGGGAGCCGAGGCCGTCTCCGATCCTGGCGGCGGCCAGGGGCGGGCCGTCCAGGCGGGCCTGGAAGGCCTCGAGCCGGACGGCATCCTCGTCGTCAATGCCGATGTCCCGTGCGTCGTGCCGCACGACCTTCGCTCCCTGCTGGCGGCGACACCGGCAGGTGCTCTGGCGCTCGTCGAGGCGCTCGATGGGACGACGAACGCGCTCAGCCTCCCGTCCGCCGAGACGTTCGCTCCGCTGTACGGCCCCAGCAGCGCCGATCGCTACCGGGCGCACGCCGGATCGCTCGGATTGGAGGCCGTGACGGTCGCGTTGCCCAATCTCGCGGACGACGTCGACACGATGGAGGACCTGACCCGGCTCCAGCTCCGCGCCGGACCGCGGACGCAAATGTGTCTCACCAAGCTCGAGGGGAGCCTCGTCTGAACGTCGTCGTGCTATCGGGAGGAGTAGGGGGCGCACGCTTCGTCCGTGGCGTGGTGGCCGTTGCGGGAGCAGCCGCGACGACCGTCGTCGGAAACGTCGGCGACGACGTCGAGGTGCTCGGACTCCACGTCTCACCCGATCTCGACTCGATCCTCTACGCGCTCGCAGGCCTCGCGGACGAGCGGCGCGGCTGGGGGCGCAGCGACGAGAGCTGGAACGCTCTCGAGACGGCCGGTGTCCTCGGCGGGGAGAACTGGTTCGCGCTGGGCGACAGGGATCTCGGCCTCCATCTCGTGCGGACGCAGGCTCTTCGCAGGGGCGAGTCGCTCTCCGCGGTGACCGCGCGACTGGCGGCGGCCCTCGGGGTCGAGACGCGGCTGCTTCCGGCGACCGACGACCGGCTGAGGACGTGGCTCGCCACTCCGGCCGGCGAGTTCCCGTTCCAGGAGTGGTTCGTGGCACGCGGTCATCGGGACGAAGTGGACGCCGTGCGCTTCGAGGGAGAGGACGCGGCGCGGCCGGCGCCGGGCGTGGTTCAGGCGCTCGGAGGTGCAGATCTGATCCTGCTCGCGCCGAGCAATCCGTATGTCTCGGTCGGGCCCATCCTCGCCGTCCGGGACGTGCGTGAGGCACTCGCGCGTCGGAGCGTGCCCAGCGTCGCCGTCAGCCCTCTCATCGGCGGTCGCGCGGTGAAGGGGCCCGCGGATCGCATGCTGCAGCGCCTTGCCGGCGGCACGTCGCCGCGCCACATCGCGAGCTGCTACTCCGGGCTGATCGACGCGCTCGTCGTCGACGAGGCCGACGCGGACGACCTCGAGGGCCTCGGAGACGTCCGGCCGATCGTGACGCGGACGCTCATGAGCGACAGCGATGCACGTCGCCGCCTGGCGGAAGCCGCGCTCAAGGCTGGAAGCGCCGGCGGCCAAGCCGCCGGCGTCCGGCCGGAAAGACGGGGATCGGTGCCGGCATGAGGGTCGCGATCGTCGGTGGCACCGGAGACTTCGGACTCGCGCTCGCGGCGCGGCTCGTCGAGGCCGGCGACGAGGTCGTGATCGGCTCCCGGGACGCAGGGCGGGCGCAGGAGAAGGCCCGCGAGGTCGGCGCCGCCGGCGGCGCAACGAACGAGGACGCGGTGAGCGCAGCGGACATCGTCGTCCTCGCGACGAAGGCCGACGGCACCCTCGACACCGCTGCTTCGCTCGCCGGCGCTCTCGGCACGACCCCGGTCCTCTGCGTCGCGAGCGACCTCCGCTCCAAGGAGTCCGTCTCGCTCGCCGAGCGGACGCAGGAGCTCGTGCAAGCGCCCGTGGTCGCGGGGCTCCATTCACTCGCAGCGGGCAAGCTCGCGCACGGGCGTCCCGACGAGGACGCCTTCGTCTGCGGCGACGACGCCGACGCAAAGGCGCTCGCGCTCGAGCTCGGAGCCAAGGTCGTCGCGGGCCGCGCCCTCGACGCCGGGCCGCTCTCGCGCGCGCGCGTGCTCGAGGGGCTGACGGCGGTCATCGTCAGCCTCAACAAGCGCTACAAGGGCCACGCCGGCATCCGCATCACCGGCCTCCCGTGACGCAGGTCGTCGAGATCACCGACCCGGCGGCGCGCTCCCGCCTCGCCGAGGCCGTGCTGCGCGACCTGCCCGAGTGGTTCGGGATCGAGGAGGCGACGGCAAGCTATATCGAGGCCGCGGCGACGCTGCCGACGTTCGCGGTCGAGCCCGACGTCGGCTTCCTCTGCGTCAAGCAGCACACGCCGCGCGCGGCCGAGCTCTATGCGATGGGCGTCCGGCGCGAGCATCACCGCCGCGGGATCGGCCGGGCGCTCGTCGCCGCGGCGGAAGCCTGGTGCCGGGGACACGGGATCCGCTACCTCCAGGTGAAGACCCTCGGCCCGTCGCGGCCCGATCCCGAGTACGACGCGACGCGTGCGTTCTACGAGGCGCTCGGCTTCGTCGCGCTCGAAGAGCTCCTCGGCTTCTGGGACGAGGAGAACCCGGCGCTGATCCTCGTCAAGGACGTCGGCCCCGGCTTCACCGTCACGCCGGTCGAGGGACTGCCGGAGCTGCACGAGGGAGACGACCTTGCGGCGCTGATCGCCGAACGCGTCGACCTCGCTCGCGGGGACGTCGTCGTCGTCGCACAGAAGGCCGTCTCGAAGGTCGAGGGTCGCGTCGTCGAGCTCGCCGGCGTCGAGCCGTCGGAGCAAGCGCGCGAGCTCGCGGCCGACGAGGCCGACCCGCGCAGGATCCAGGTCATCCTCGACGAGGCCGCCGAGCTCGTCCGCGTGCGGCCGCCGCTCATCATCGCCCGCACCCGCCACGGCTTCGTCTGCGGCTCTGCGGGAGTCGACGCCTCGAACGCGCCCGCGCCGGAGACGGTCGTGCTTCTCCCACTCGATTCCGACGCGTCGGCGGCCCGGCTCCGCGACGAGCTGCGCGAGCGAACCGGTGCCGAGGTCGGCGTGATCGTCACCGACTCATTCGGCCGGCCGTGGCGCGCGGCGACGACAGACGTCGCCATCGGAGCGGCCGGCGTGGAGGTCGTCCGCGATCTCATGGGCGAGCGCGATCCGGCCGGCTACGAGCTGCACGCGACCCGAATCGCCGTCGCCGACGAGATCGCCGGTGCCGCGCAACTCGTCTTCGGCAAGCTCGACCGCGTGCCCGTCGCCGTCGTCCGCGGCCTCGACGCGAGCGGGGACGGTCGCGCCGCGGATCTCGTAATCCCTCCCGACCTGGATCTCTTCCGTTAGAAAGCACCTCGTGAGCGACGCGGTAGAGCAGGCAAACGCCCTTTTGCGCGAGCGGGGCTACGCGGAACGCGACCTTGCAGTCCACGCAGGTCCCCGGGGCAAGGCGTTGCTCAAGGGCAACAAGATCCTCAGTCCGCTCAGCGACGATGCCGAAGTCGTGCTGCGCGTCGTGCAGGATCTCGTCCCGTCGGACGCGGACCTCGGAGCCAAGATCCTGCGCCCCGCCGAGCTGCGCGCGAAGCTCTGAGCGTGGAAGGGGAGGCCGAGCTCCGGCGAGCCGACCTCGCCTCCGACCCGCTCGAGCAGTTCCGGCACTGGTACGCCGAGGCCGCCGCCGCGCTCGACGTGCCGGAGGCGGTGGCACTCGCCACGGCGACTCCCGACGGCGCGCCCTCGGTTCGGATGGTGCTCCTCAAGGGGTTCGGCGAGCGGGGGCTCGTCTTCTTCTCGCACTACACGTCGCGGAAGGGTCGTGAGCTCGAGGCGAACCCGCAGGCGGCGCTTCTCTTCCACTGGCGTCCGCTCGGCCGGCAGGTCCGAGTCGAGGGGAGCGTGGAGCGCATCGTCGACTCCGAGTCCGATGCGTACTTCGCGACGCGTCCACGTGACGCGCAGCTCGGCGCGGTTGCCTCACGCCAGAGCGATCCACTTGCCTCGAGAGCGGAGCTGTACGAGCGGCTCGCCGAGCTGGAAGGCGACCTGGGAGGCGGGCCCGTGCCGCGACCTGCGACCTGGGGCGGGTTCCGGCTCATGCCGATCGCGTGGGAGTTCTGGCAGCACGGCGAGTCTCGCCTGCACGACCGCTTCCGCTACGAGCGCGAGCCTTCGGGCGGTTGGCGAGTCGACCGGCTCTTCCCGTAGCTCCCGAGGCTGCGACGAAGCGCTGCGAGCCGATCGTCCCAGGCGGCTCCCACCGAGACCATCCACTCGACCGCATCCTCGAGCGGGGCGGGAGTCACCTCGTAGCGCGTCTCCCGTCCAGCACGAGTCGCGCGCAGGAGGCCGGAGTCGGCGAGCGCCCAGAGCTGCTTCGCCACGGCTTGACGCGTGACCGGGAGCTCCGCCGCGAGCTCCGTCGCCGTCGCCGTCCCGCGTTCCGCCACCGCCTCGATCAGGGAACGGCGGCCGGGGTCGCCGAGCGCCGCGAAGACGCGGTCTACGCGGCCAGCGCCGTGCACGCCAACGCACGCAGCCCAAGCGCAGGGGCGAACTCCGGAGAGGACTCGATCACGCGGACGCGGGTGCCCTCGACAACCGGCTCGAGCTCGAGGACGACCATTCCACCGTCGTCCCAGTCGAGCACGAGCCGCTCCGCCTCTTCGAGCTCGCGCACGACCGCACGCCGCTCGTCGCCGTCACCCCAGCGGAACACGCCTTCGCCCCCTGGGCGAGCGTCGAGCTCGACCTCCGTCGCGAACCACTCCTCGAGCCGGTCCGGTTCCGTCAGGGCTTCCCACACCTCGTCGGGCGCTTCCGGCACGACGATCTCCCGCTCGACTGCTAGCCGCTCGCTTGGCATTTGCGCAACCTCCCAGTTGCGGATTAATGTGCAACCGATGAGTAGCGTATCCAACCACCTCGTGCCGATGGTGGTCGAGTCCGACGGCCGCTTCGAGCGGTCGTTCGACATCTTCTCGCGACTCCTGCGCGAGCGGATCGTCTTCCTCGGCACCGAGGTCGAGGCAGCCGCGGCGAACCTCGTCGTCGCCCAGCTCCTCTTCCTCGAAGCCGAGGATCCGGACACCGATATCCGCTTCTACATCAACTCTCCCGGGGGCGACGTCTACGCGGGCATGGCGATGTACGACGCGATGCAGTTCGTGAAGCCGGACGTGCAGACCTACGCAATCGGGATGGCGATGTCGATGGGGGCGCTGCTGCTCGCGGGCGGCGCGGCGGGCAAGCGATTCGTCCTGCCCAATTCGAAGGTGATGATCCACCAGGGCTCGGGAGGCTTCCGCGGCACGCCGGCCGACATCCAGATCGCCGCGCGCGAGATCCTCTCCCTCACGCGCCGCTACGCAGAGGTGATCGCGCACCACTCGGGCCGCGACGTCGAGCAGGTCCTGCGCGACATCGACCGCGACCGGTTCCTCGCGCCCGAGGAGGCCGTCGAGTACGGGCTCGCGGACTCGGTCCTCGCCGCGCGGAACGGCGACCCCGGCTAGCTGGCGGGCCCCTCCCAGGAGACGCTGTCGCCGAGGATCTCGTCGATCCGCTCGAGCGTCGCGGCTCCGAGCTCGACACCAGACGCGGCGGCGTTGTCGGAGACCTGCTCCGGACGCGAGGCGCCGATGATCGCCGAGGCGACGTTCTCCTCGCGCAGCACCCAGGCGAGTGCGAGCTGGGCCATGGACAGTCCGAGCTCGTCGGCGACGAGGCGCAGTTGCTGCACGCGCTCGAGCAGCCGCTCGTCGAGGGCGCGCTCCATGAAGCCGCCCATCGCGTCGGAGGTGGCGCGTGTGCCGTCGGGGAGCGGTTCGCCCGGCTTGTACTTCCCGGTCAGCACGCCCTGGGCCAGCGGAGACCACACGATCTGGGAGATGCCGAGCTCGCGCGACGCCGGGATCACGTCACGCTCGGGGCCGCGCCAGATCATCGAGTACTGCGGCTGGCTCGAGACGAAGTGCTCGACACCGGCCATTGCCTGCGCCTCTCGGATCTTCTCCTCCGGCCACTCGCTGAAGCCGAGATAGCGCACCTTGCCCTGCCGGACGACTTCCGTCAGCGCGGTCATGGTCTCCTCGAGCGGGGTGTTCCAGTCGTAGCGGTGGCACTGGTAGAGGTCGACGTAGTCGGTGCGGAGGCGTCCGAGCGAGGCGTCGAGTTGCGTGAAGACCTGCTCCCGCGACAGATCCCTGCCGCCGTCGGGCATCGGCCAGAACAGCTTGGTGGCGAGGACGTACGAGTCGCGCGGACGGTCGGCGAGAACCTCGCCGAGAAACTCCTCCGCCTGGCCGCGCGAGTAGACGTTCGCCGTGTCGATGAAGTCGATCCCCACCTCGAACGCCTTCGCCACGCAGGCCTCTGCCCGCTCGCGCCCGACCCCGCCCCCGTAGGTCAGCCACGAGCCGAGCGAGATCTCGGAAACCATCAGATCGCTCGAGCCGAGTCGCCTCTTCCGCATGGCTGCGACGCTAACGGTTAGCGTCCGGCCTGTGCCGCAGCTCGACGCAATCGGGATCGTCTGCTCCGACATGAAGCGTTCCGTCGCCTTCTACGGGCAGCTCGGAATCGAGTTCCCCGAGGGCAACGGCCACATCGAGGCGACCCTTCCGAACGGCGTGCGCCTGATGCTCGACAGCGAAGAGGTCGTCCGCAGCTTCCGGCCGGATTGGACGAGGGCCGCCGGCAATCAGCTCTCGCTCGCCTTCGAGTGCGGCAGTCCCGAAGAGGTGGACGAGCTCTACGCTCGGGTCGTCGGTGCCGGGTTCGACGGCGAGAAGGAGCCGTGGGACGCGTTCTGGGGCCAGCGCTACGCGCAGCTCGCCGACCCCGACGGCGTCCCGGTCGATCTGTTCGCCGCGCTTCCATCGACGAACTAGTCGAAGAGGACGTCGAGCTCGGCTCCGGCCTTCGGCTGTCGATCCTGCGGCCGCCGAGCGCGGAGGAGCTGATCGACGAGGCGGCGTTCGACGAGGAGGAGTTCCTGCCGTACTGGGCGGAGCTCTGGCCGAGCGGACTTGCTCTCGCACGCAACGTGGCTGCCCGCGAGCTGGGCGGGCTGCGAGTCGTCGAGCTGGGGTGCGGCCTCGGCCTGCCGGCGCTCTCGGCGGCGTTGCGGGGCGCCGAGGTGCTCGCGACGGACTGGGCGGAGGACGCGATCGAGCTGCTGCGGCAGAACGCGGAGCGCAACGGCGTCTTCCTTCGCGTGGCCCGGGTTCGTTGGAGCGAACCGGCGGCCCTCCTTCGCGCCGCCCCGTGGGATCTCGTCCTCGGCGCCGACCTCCTCTACGAGGCGCGCAATGCCGAGCAGCTCGGGGAGCTGCTGCCGAACCTGGGCGGCGAGGTCCTGCTCGCGGAGCCGGGTCGCCCGTACGCGAAGGAGTTCCTCGACCGTTTCGGCGCCGAGCATCTCGGCGAACGGATCTACCGGCTAGCCTGAGCGGCCGTGCTTGCGACGCTCGCTCTGACGCTCTCGTTGGCGGTCGCGCCGAGTCTGCAAGCGTCACCGGCAAAGCCGGTGACGCGCGGACAGAAGACCGCGACGCTTTCAGCGCCGCTCAGGCCGCACATCGTCTGGAAGCCGATCCCGTTCGGCCCGCAACGCAAGGCCGAGACGGCCGCGTACGCGCAGAGGCATTACGGCATCCGCTCCTGGCGGCTTCACCCGAAGGTGGTCGTCGAGCACTTCACCGGCAGCGACGGTTTCTCGAGTGCATGGAACACCTTCGCGGCGAATACGCCGGACGGAGAGCTGGGCGGGCTGCCCGGCGACTGCGCGCACTTCATCGTCGACCGGGACGGCACGATCTACCAGCTCGTCCGCCTGACCGTGATGTGCCGGCACACCGTCGGGCTCAACTACGTCGCGGTAGGGATCGAGAACGTCGGTACGTCCGACGGCGAGATTCTCCGCGACCGCGCGCAGCTCCGGTCCTCGCTCGCGCTTGCCGCCTGGCTCGTCGGCGAGTTCCACATCAGGATCCGCAACGTCATCGGACACAGCGAGAGCCTGTCGAGCCCGTACCACCGGGAGCTGTACGCGCCGTGGGCGCACCAGACCCACGGCGACTGGAAACACCTGGATATGGACGTATTCCGATCTAAACTCCGGGGCCTTTTACAAGCGGACGCGCGACGCTAGACTCGCGTCCATGCCCCGATACCTGATCGTTCGCAGCTTCGAGGTCACCGAGGAGCAGATGCCTCCGGTCGGCCGTCGTTCCCGTGAGCTCACCGAGACCGAGTTCCCGGAGATCACCTGGGAGCACAGTCATGTCGTCGTCGACGACGAGGGTCTCGTGCGCACCTACTGCGTCTACGAGGCGCCGAACGAGGAAATCGTGCGTGAGCACTCGTCACGGCTCGGCAGGCACACGCTCGACGTGTTGCACGAGATCGCCGGCGACGTCACGCCGGCCGACTTCCCGCCCGTCTAGCCTCCGTCGCCGAAGATCAGCTGCGCGTCCTCCACGTGGAAGAACGCCGACTGCGCGACGGCGAGTCGCTTGCGGAGGAAGCGAAAACGTTCCGCGTCCTCCGCCGGGGTCATGTCGAGCGCTTCCTTGTAGAGGCTGACGGCGAGCTCCTTCGCCCAGCCGCGCTCCGCCTCCTCGGCCGCGGCGACGAAGTGCTTGACGGCGTGCTCGAGCTCGCCTGCGCTGCGCCAGTGGCGTGCGAGGGCGGCTCCGGCCTCGCCGACCTCCGGGGTGGACGCCTCGATGAACTCGGCAACCTGCCGATGGCCGTCGCGGCGGCGGGCGCGCGGCTGGAGGTCGTAGGCGACGTCGCGGATGAGGACGTGCTTGAACGACCACTGCTCGTCTCCCTCGATCCTCGACACGTTGTCGCGGCGCACGAGGTCGCGACGTTCCAAGGCGGCCAGCGCGTCTCTGAGACAGTCAGGGTCCCGTGCGATCCGCATGAGCGCGCCCAGCCAGAAGCTGCGGCCGCAGATGGAAGCATCGAGGATCACCTCGCGCTCCTCGGCAGGGAGGGCGTCGAGGCGAGCCGAGACGAGGCCGCGAATCGTCGTCGGGAGGCTCTCCGTCGGAGAGGTGCCACGCTCGCTCAGAACCGCGGCGAGCTGCTCGATGAAGAGCGGGTTGCCCTCCGCCGCCTCGGCGACCTGGGCCGCCTGGGTGTCGGCGCCGAGAAGGTGCAGTGCGAGCGCCGCAGCATCTGAGCCGGCGAGCGGCTCGAGGGGAAGGGCGTTGTAGGCGAGGAGACCGCCGCCCCATCCCGGGCGCGTGTCGAGCAGCTCGGGCCGAGCGAGCGTCAGGAGCAGGACGGGAAGGTCGTGGAGCCGTGCTGCGAGAAGCTCGATCAGGTCGAGGAGCGCCTTGTCGGCCCAGTGGATGTCCTCGAAGACGAACGCCGTCGCCTCGTCTCGCGCTCCGGCCTCGATGAAGATGCGCACTGACTGGAAGAGGCTGTCGCGATCGGGCGCGGTCGCCTTCGTCTCCAGACCGAGCAGGATCGCGATGTTGCCGGCGACGGCCGCGGCTTCCTCCTCGCCGACGAGCCGCTCCACGAGGCTGCGCAGCTTCCCGGTCGCCACGTCGACGTCGTCGCTGTCGAAGATGCCGGCGAGCTCCTTGATCTGCATCGCGAACGCGCCGTACGCGCTGCGCTCGCGGTAGGGGAGGCAGCGGCCCCGGACGATGCGCCCGCCGCGCGCCGCGATCCGTTCCGTGAACTCCGCTGTGAGCCGCGACTTGCCGACGCCCGGCGGCCCGAGCACCGTGATCAGGTGCGGCCGGCGCTCGAGCTCGACCCGCTCCCACGTCGCGTCGAGCAGTCCGACCTCACGGTCACGGCCGACGAACGGGGTACTCGAGAGGTCTCGCTCGCCTCCCGCGGTCGTCGGTGCCACCGCGCGCCAGGCCTCGATCGGTGCGGACTTCCCTTTTGCGGTCACCGGCTCGAGGGCCTCGTACTCGATTGCGCTCCGGGTCGCTCTGTACGTCTCCTCCCCGACGATGATCTCGCCGACCGGCGCGCTTCCCTGGAGGCGCGAGGCCGTGTTCACGACGTCGCCGGCGACCATTGCCTCGCCGAGGGCCGGTCGCGCCGAGAGCGATACGACCGCCTCGCCGGTGTTCACGGCGCCGCGGATGCGAAGCTCGAGCTCGGGTTGCTCCGCGTTGAGTGCCGTGACGGCGTCGCGTACGGCGAGGGCCGCCCGCACGGCGCGCTCCGGGTCGTCGCCGTGGGATGTCGGCGCTCCGAACACCGCCATGACCGCGTCGCCGACGAACTTCTCCACGATGCCGCCGAACGACTCCAGCTCATCGCGCACTGTTCCGTGGTACGGGGTGAGGATTGCGCGGACGTCCTCCGGATCGAGCTGCTCCGAGCGGGACGTGAAGCCGACGAGGTCGACGAAGACCACGCTGACGATGCGCCGCTCCTCCCGACGCGGCGTCTCAGCCGCGAGCGAGGCTCCGCACGCGAGGCAGAAACGGGCGATGTCGGGGTTTTCCTGGCCGCAGGTGCTGCAGGTGGCCACCCCTGCATCCTGGCAGCCCTCAATCGCCTGCGCTAGCCCCCGCTGACGACGAGGTCGACTCTCGCGCGCTGCCTCAGCTTCTTGCCGGGCTTCGGCCGCTGGGAGACGACGTGTTCCCCGGCGAGCGTGGAAGGCGCCGGCGTGATCTTCCCGACCGAACAGAACCGCCTCTTGATCGAGATCTTCGCAACTTTCAGCGGCTTGCCGACCACATTTGGCACCACACAGGCGCGCAGCGCGAACGTCGCGCCCACCTTGACTGCGTCCTCGACCGCGAGCCTGCACTTGCCCGTCCCCTTGCAGGCGCCGGACCAGCGCACGAACCTCGAGCCCTTCGCCGGCTTCGCCTTCAAGGTCAGCGACGTCCCGTAGCCGTAGCCGTGGGAGCACGCCTTGCCGCAGGAGATCCCTCGGGGTGAGCTCGTGACCTTGCCCCTGCCTTTGCCCGAGCGGGCGACCGCGACCAGGTTCAGGAATGCGGCGCGCGCCGTCTGCGCGAGCGAGGCGATTGTGCCGGCGTGGTAGTCCTGCACGTAGGCGAAGCGGAATCTCGTCGACGCTCCGGCCGGCACCGTTCCGGTCTGGTGCAGCGTGAATGCGCTGCGGGTGGGCTGGACGTAGGTGAACTTCGCCTGGCTCGCCGGACGGTCGAAGACGATCGCGCCCTGACCGGTGGACATTTCTCCGTCCGCTGCGCCGCTCATCCGGACGAGGATCCGGCCCGGTGCGCCGTGCAGCGCGACCGCGTCACCCGCCACGTGCTTGGCGAAGGCGTTCTGGCCCGGGAGCTCGTACTCGAGCTGCGTCGAGTTGCCGCTCGGCCCCCAGAACCGCTGGCTGTTGTCCCAGAGTAGGTCGAGGGCGTGTGCCTTGCCGTCGGTGCTCGTGAAGACGTCGGTGATCCAGCTGATCCGGCCGTCGTGGTCCTGGGTGATCGTGCGGGTATCCGTGACCCCGCTGGGGGTGAAGCTGGAGCAGGACGCAGCCGTCGGTGGGTAGGCCGCGCTTGGACACTCGACGAGGGGATCGGTCTCGCGGATCGCGACGTCACCCGTGGCGGCGTCCAGCGTGTAGGTGGTCGTCACCGCCGGCAGGCCGGTAGCGGCCGAGTTGACGGCGAAAGCCGCGGCGGGCGCATATGCGTTCGCGCCGTCGATCTGAAGCTCGGAGCGGGTGGGCTTGGCGGCTGAGTCGCCGCCCAGGAGGCCGGCGTTGCAGGCGAACGTGACCGTGGTGTTCGCGAAGGTCGGGTCGTAGAGGTAGCCGTCGTTGACGCCGCACGTGCCGAGCGAGGCGTAGTCGAAGGCGCCCGTCTTCTGCTGGGCGTCGAAGACGTAGTCGTAGGCCTTCTTGTTGTTCGTGCCTCCCTTGACCCGCGAGGTCGCCCGCTCCCCGACGCCGATCAGCGGCCCCGCGTACGGCGTCAGGTCGGCAGGCGCTGTCCCGGAGGGGACGGCCCGCAGGCGGCAGGTCAGATCGAGGACGTTGTTCAGGTTGGCGAGGAGAACCGCGAACGACCCGTCCGGGTTGAGCGGCACGGGCCCGGCGAGCTTCACCGATTTCGAGCCGAAATAGCAGCGGATGACGATCGCGTCGGTCGCCGGGTTGCCGCCGGAGGTGGTGCCCGCGATGGCGAAGAACTGCGTCGCTGCGTCCTCGTCCGCGACGAAGAACGACGGATCCGAAGGACTCGTGATCTGCGAGCCCGTAATCGCGGCACGCGCCGCCGTCGGCTGGGCTACGAGCCCGCCGAAGACGAGCGCGCTAGCAAGGGCGGCTCCGGCCGTCGGCCTGATCCCTGGAAACTGCACGGCGCCTCCTTTGAGGCGCCGTGCACAGATCCTTCCCCGAGCGCTAGGAGCAGCCGGTGTTCGTGCCGCAGTCGCGGCACGTGTAACAGCTGCCGGTCCGCACCATCCTGCCGCCGCAGCGGGCGCACTCGACGGCGTCCTCCCAGCTGTTGAAGAGCGCCGTCTGGCCGGGCGGCGGCGCCTC
>JAICME010000175.1 GCA_025929425.1 Thermoleophilia bacterium
CCGCAGCGCAACACCGAAGTCCGCGAGCGCGTCCGCTCCTTCGCGGAACAGGTCACCTGGGAACAGGAGCGACGGATTCTCGAGTCCGTCTACGCCGCGTGATCAGCACCGACGTCCGCCCGCTGACGATCTGCGCCGTCGGCGCCGGCTCGAGCACGCACATCGCGAGCCGGGTGCGGTGGTTCGCGGAACGAGGGCACCGCGTCTTCCTGCTCACGACCTCGCCCAGCCCGTCCGGGATCCCGGGCGTAACGGAAGTGGACTTGAGTGCGGCACCTCTGGTTGCCGCAGAGGCTTCGCTGCTCGGCGCGGGCCGCCGATGCAGAGACTGGTATCGCCGGCGGGCCGCCCGGCTCCGCCGGGGTGGAGGGGCCGGGAGAGTGCAAACGATCGCGGAGGCTCCGACGATTGCGGAGTCCTCTCGCAGGCCTTTGCGTGAGGGCATCCACCGCGTGCTGAGCGCATTGGACTTTCTGTACGCGCTCCGCCGCTGCGAGCCGGAGATCGTTCACGTCCATTACGCGTACGGGGAGCACGCGTGGCTGACAGGCCTTTTCGGCTGCCGTCCGCTCGCCGTCACGGTGATGGGGGGCGACGTGCTGTTCGAAGAGCAGGGATCACCGACGGCGGCCGGCAAGTGGTTGACCGTCCGCCTGCTGCGCCATGCGGACTACATCACGACGCAATCCGACTTCCTGACCGCAACGGTCAACCGCCTGGGCGACTTCGCGGTTAAGACCGAGCGCGTGCTCTGGGGCGTCTCACTGGACACGTTCCGTCGTCGCGATGCAGCGAGCTTGCGCCTCGCGCTCGGGCTGAGGCCCGGGAGCCGCGTCGTGCTGAGCGCGAAGATCCTGCAGCCCTTCTATCGGATCGATCTCGTGGTCGAGGCGATGGCGGCGGTGCGCGAATCGTGTCCCGACGCCGTATTGGTCGTCACCGAATACCTCGCCGATCCGGCATACCGGGAGGAGATTCGGCGTCGCGTCGCGGAGCTCGACCTCACGGAGCACGTCGTCTTCGGCGGCGTGCTCACTGACGACGAGATGCCTGACCTCTACAGCCTGGCGACGGTGTCGATCGCCATCCCTCCGTCGGACGGCATGCCGCAAGCTCTGCTCGAGAGCATGGCCTGCGAGACGCCGCAGATTCTCACGCGGCTTCCGAGGTACGAGGAGCTGGTGCAGCACGAGGAGAGCGCGTACTTCGTCGATCCGGATCCCGAATCGATCGCCGCCGGAATCACGCGCCTGCTCGAGGACGACGCCCTCCGCTCCGGGATCGCACGGCAGGGGAGGCGAATCGTGGAGGAGCAGGCGAACCTCGACGAGCAGGCCGCACGCGTCGAGCGGCGGCTGCGCGAGCTCGCGGCCGCGACCCCCGCGCGAACGTTCAGGTTGCCCGCACTGCTCTCGGCCGCGGCCGCATATGCGAGCCGGCAGCGCTCGGCGTAGGCTTCCGCCGTGACCGAGAGCGGCGCCGAGCGCTACGACTGGAACGGGCGACGCGTCCTCGTGACCGGCGCCGGCGGCTTCATCGGAAGCCACCTCGCCGAGCGGCTCGTGGAGGCGGGAGCAGAGGTGCGAGCCTTCTTCCGCTACACGTCGCACGGCGGCCTCGGCTGGATCGGGCAGGCAAGCGACGAGATCCGCAACGCGATCGACGCGGTACTGGGCGACCTTCGCGACGCCGATGCGGTGCAGAGCGCGATGAGCGGCAGGGAGATCGTCTTCCACCTTGGCGCTCTGATCGGGATCCCCTACTCCTACGTCCATCCGCGGGAGACGATGGAGACCAACGTGACGGGCACCTTCAACGTCATCACCGCCGCGCGCGACCAGGACGTCTCGCTCGTGGTGCATACCTCGACGAGCGAGACATACGGCACGGCGACCTACGTGCCGATCGACGAAGACCATCCGTTGCAAGCCCAGTCGCCCTACTCCGCGACGAAGATCGCGGCGGACAAGCTGGCCCAGAGCTTCCACGACAGCTACGGGCTGCCCGTGACGACCGTGAGACCGTTCAACACGTATGGGCCGCGTCAGTCCCCTCGCGCCGTGATCCCGGTGATCGCGTCGCAGGCGCTCCGTGGCACGACGGTGAAGCTCGGTCACCTCGCTCCCACGCGCGACTTCACCTACGTCGCCGACACCATCGAGGGATTCGTGCGCGCGGCGGCGGTCGCGCCCGTCGGTCAGACGTTCAACCTCGGGTCGGGGCAGGAGATCAGCATCGGCGGCCTCGTCGAGCTCGTGGGCGAGATCCTCGACAAGGAGCTGCAGGTCGAGCACGACGCGGGGCGCGATCGTCCGAAGGCCAGCGAAGTCGAACGTCTCGTCTCCGACAACAGCCGGGCGCGCGAGGTGCTGGGCTGGGAGCCGACGGTGGCGCTCCGCGACGGGCTGTGCCGCACGGTCGAGTGGATCGGTGCGAACTCGAGTGCGGGCTCTCCACACGCCTACGCGATTTGAACGACCCCGACGACACGCGGGCAATCGTTCTCGCCGGCGGGCGCGGTACGCGGCTCGCGCCGTACACGACCGTGCTGCCGAAGCCACTGATGCCGATCGGCGATATGCCGATCCTGGAGATCCTCCTGCGCCAGCTCCGGCGCGCCGGAATCCTGCGCGTCACCCTCGCCGTCGGCCACCTGGCCGCACTGCTCGAGGCGTATTTCGGCGACGGCGCCCGGTTCGGGATCTCGCTCGACTACTCGTACGAGGATGAGCCGGTCGGGACGGCCGGGCCCCTGGCCCTCGTCGACGGCCTCGACGACACGTTCCTCGTCATGAACGGCGACCTCCTGACGAGCATCGACTTCGAGGATCTGATCCGGGCGCATCGAGCCCGCGGGTCGGCGGTCACGGTCGGGCTGTTCGAGAAGCAGGTGCCGCTCGATCTCGGCATCGTGGAAACCGGCGAGGACGGACGAGTGACCGACTACATCGAGAAGCCGACTCTCACGTACGACGTGAGCGTCGGGATCTACGCGATGCAGCCGGCCGTGCTCGAGCACATCGAGCGGGGGCGGCCGCTCGACCTGCCGGACCTCGTCCTGCGTCTGATCGCCGCCGGCGCCGACGTCCAGGCCTACCGCTTCTCCGGCACGTGGTTCGACATCGGCCGTCCCGACGATTATGCGGCGGCGTCAGAGCACTTCGAGCGCCACCGGGACGAGCTCCTCGCGGATGGGAGTTGAGAGCGCGCTCGTCACAGGTGCGGGCGGCTTCATCGGCCCGCATCTCGTCCGCGAGCTTTCCCAGCACGGGTTCCAGGTGACGGCCGCCACTCGCTCGAGCGGGGACGTCACCGACCCGGAGGCGATGCGTCGGCTCGTCGCCGGCGCCGCGCCTACGCACGTCTTCCATCTGGCGGGCGTCCGCGACGCGCACCTCGACGAGCTTCTGCGGGTCAACGTGCACGGCACCGCGAACCTGCTCGAAGCCGTGGCGGAGGAAGCTCCGGCCGCGCACGTCGTCGTCGTGGGCTCCGCGGCCGGGTACGGAGAAGCGACGCACGAGCCGGTCGGCGAGGACCAGCCACTCCGTCCCGTCACGGACTACGGCGTCGCCAAGGCCGCCCAGGAGCTCGCCGCAACCGCCGCGGCCGCACGCCGCGGGACCGACGTCACGCGCATCCGCCTCTTCAACCTCGTCGGACCCGGCGAGCCGACGTCGTTCGTCGTCTCCGCCATCGCAGGGCGCATCGTCGCGATCCAGTCGGGATCCGCACGGCCGCCGCTCCGGACGGGCGACCTGGAGACCAGAAGGGACTTCGTCGACGTTCGCGACGCGGTCCGTGCGCTTCGCCTCGCTGCAACTCGCGGCGAGAGGGGAGCCGTGTACAACGTCTGCTCGGAAGTGGCCACGCGGATCGGGACGGTCGTCGAGAAGCTCCTCGCCCTCGCAGATCTCGATGTCGCCGTCGAGTCGGTACCCGAGCCGGCCGCGCTCAACGTGCGCGGATACGCGGGCAGCTCCGAACGGCTACGCGCGGTGACCGGGTGGGAGCCGCAGCGCTCCCTCGACGACAGCCTCGCCGAGGTGTTCGCCGCCCGGTGCGCCGCAGCCGTGAGCCCGTAGGCGGCGCGACCGCCGCGGATATGCTGGGTCGCCGTGGCCGGAGGGCAGTCCCTTGAGCGTTCGGCGCTGCGGCTCGGCATCGCCGGTTACGGCATGGTGGGCAAGGTCCGTCACGAGGTGGCGGCCGCCCATCCCCGGCTGGACGTCGTCGCCGTTTGCGACCAGGATTTCGACGCTCCGACCACGCTCGATTCCGGTCTGCGCTGCTGGCCCGGCTACGAGCAGCTCCTGCAGGAGGAGCTCGACGCGCTCTTCGTCTCGCTCCCCAACTACCTCGCCGCAGAGGTGACGATCGCCGCGCTCGAGCGCGGTCTACACGTCTTCTGCGAGAAGCCGCCGGGACGCGACGTCGAGGACGTGCTCCGCGTCCGCGAATGCG
>JAICME010000127.1 GCA_025929425.1 Thermoleophilia bacterium
TCGCGACCGGGAAATGGAACTCCTTCGGGCGCACCGAGGCGATGCTCGTCACGGCTGCTGTCATTTCGTCACTCCTTCCGAGGCTGTTGCGGCCTCGAGCCGCTCGAGCAGGTCCCAACGCTCATCGATGTGCTGCTGCACAAGCGCCAGCCGCTCGCCGGATAGATGCGAGAAGCGGCCCTGAGTGCCGAGGAACTCACTCACGGGTAGCGGGTGCTTCGGGCGGTACGTGATCCGCCAGGTGCCGGCGTCGACCTCGAGCAGGGGGAAGTACCGGGACTCGACGGCGCGGCGCACGATCTCGACCGATTGCCCGGTCGGGTAACGCCAGCCGGGCGGGCATGCGCCGAGCGCGTGCAGGAACCGGAAGCCGTGCAGCCCGGCGGCTCGTGTGACCTTCGCGCGGAAGTCCTTCAGCTCCGGCACGGACCCCGCGGCAAGCGTCGCAAGGTAGGGGATCCCATGCGCGGCCATGATCCGGTCGATGTCCTTCTTCATCCCTTTGCGCGGCGCGGCGACGGGGGTGGTGGTCGTCCAGGCGCCCTCGGGCGTGCCGCCGGACTTCTGGACGCCGGTGTTCATGTACGCCTCGTTGTCGTTGAGGACGTAGATCAGGTCCTCGTTCCGCTCCGCGGCAGCGGAGACGGTCGCGAAGCCGATGTCGTTCGTCGAGCCGTCGCCGCCCCAGACGACCACGTGCGCGTCGCCGAGGCCGCGTTGCCCCAGCGCGGACTTGATTCCCGAGGCCTCGGCAGCGGCGGACGCGAACGGCGTGAGGTAGACGGAGACGCCGAAGGCGCTCACCGGCCAGGCGCCGGCGATGATCGTCCAGCAGGAGGCGGGGATGACGAGCACGACCTCGCGGCCCGGCGTCGCGGCCCTGAGCGCGCCGAGAAAGTGACGCATGTTCACCGCAGGGCCGCAGCCGGCACAGGCGGCGTGGCCGGGATAGAGGAGCGACTCCTCCTGGATGACCTCGTCGAGCCAGACGGCCACGGCTACGCACCTCCCACGAGATAGACGGCCGCCCGTTCGGGCGACTCGACACGCGACCGCGCCAGGGCGGCACGCAGCGTCTCGGGCGTCACGTCGCTGCCGCCCAGCCCACAGACGATGTCGGTCGCTGGGATGCCGCAGGAGCGGACGTCCTCGCCGAGCGCGCCGGGCGCGCCGAAGGCCGGCGCCCGGTCGATGACACAGACATGGGAGACGTGCTCGAGCGCAGCGGCCAGCTCGTCGGCCGGGAAGGGCCGGTACGCGTGGACGCGGACGACGAGCGGGGGCTCGTCGTCGGTGAGCAGCTCGCGCGCCGTCTCGCCGATCGTCCCGATCGTGACGATCGCGGTTTCGGCCGCCCGGTCGCCGGTGATCTCGAGGGATGCGACCTTCTCGCGCCCGAACGCAGCGGCGAAGTCGTGGGCGACCTCCGCGAGCAGCTCTCGCGTCCGGTCGTGTGCCTCGGCGACGTTGTGCTGATACGTCGCGTAGTCATTCGGCTCGGGCAGGCCGCTGAACGCCCGTGGCCTGCGCGGGTCGAGCAGCCAGTCCTCCGGCGGCCGGAACGGGGGCAGGAAGGCGTCCACCTGTTCCTGGCTCGGAACGTCGACGACCTCGGCCGTGTGCGAGATGAGGAATCCCTCGGCGCAGACGAGCACCGGCAGCATCGCCTCCTCCGCGATCCGGTAGGCGCAGAGCACGCTGTCGAGCAGCTCCTGTCCGGACGAGCAATAGAGCTGCACCCAGCCGGTGTCGCGCTGGCTGATCGAGTCGGCGAGGTCCGGCTCGAGGCTCCACGGCGCGACGATCGAGCGGTTGACGTTCACCGCGACGAGGGGTATGCGCTCGCGGGAGGCGCGGTGGAGCTGCTCGTGCGAGTAGAGGAGGCCCTGCGACGAGGTCGCGGTGAAGCAGCGCGAGCCGGCGCGCTCGGCGGCGAGCGCGTAGCCGAACATCGAGTGCTCGCTGTCGAGATTCGCGAATACGACGTCGTCGCGGCCGGCGACGAGCTCGGCGAGGCGCTCCACGATCAGCGTCTGCGGCGTGATCGGATAGCAGGCGATCTGCTGGGCGCGAGCGAGCACGGCGGCCACAGCCGCGGCCTCGTTCCCGGTCAGAACGGTGCGTCCGCGCGGTAGCTCAGGGGTCATGCCGGCACCTCCTCCATCGCGATCGCGTTGCGCACCGGACAGACGGCCTCGCAGATCCCGCAGCCCTTGCAGTAGTCGAAGTCGATCTCCATCGCGCCGTTCACACGCCGCATCGCTCCTTCCGGGCAGAAGAGCGCGCAGAGGCCGCAGACGTTGCAGGCCTCGAGCAGGACGGGTCGTTCGACCGACCACGCGCCGGTGTGGTTGACCCGCGAGTCGGTCAGGCTCACCGCGAACGGGGGGAGAGGCGGCCGTGGCGGCGGGGCTTCGGCCGGCTCGTACGGCGTGTCGGACCCGATCGTGTGCTGCGTCGTGCAGAGGCGATAGCCCTCGCGGGCGGCGAGAACGTTCGGCTCCGCGAGCGTGCCCATGCGGGCGCGGACGGCCTCCTCGAGGAAGTCGAGCCCGTCGGGAAGCAGGAGCCGCACCGCAGCGCCGAGCACAGCGACGTTTCCCATCGGCCGTCCTTCCGCCGACAGGATCCGGTTGCGGCGCGCGACCTGCGAGCCGGGCACGCGCGCGACGCGGTAGTCGCCGCGATGCGGAAAGCGTGTCTCGCGATTGACGAGGAGAAGACCGCCGGGACGCAGCATCGCCACCGACCGGGCAGACGGCGGCGAGGCCGAGATCGCGACGAGCACGTCGCACTCGCGCACCTTGTAGCGGCGGCGGATCGGCTCGTCGGCGTCCCAGCGGAGGAACGCCGAGATCGGCGCGCCGCGCCGCTCGGCCTTGAACTCGGGAAAGCTCTGCACCCAGTAGCCGGCCCGAGCGAACGTGTCCGCGAGGATCTGCGACGCGAGCACGACTCCTTCCCCGCCGCGGCCGGTGAGGAGCATCTCTTGCATGACTCGATCGTCCGCCCGCGGGGCTCGCGCCGCATCGGGGAATCGTGCGGCCCGGCGGCGGTTTTCTGCGGATGGCCCGGCCGGAACGGAGAAGCGGCCGCCTCGCGGCGACCGCTTCCCTTCACACTGTTCAGCCTGTCTTGCTCAGCCCGTGCGGATGAACACTGCCAGCGCCGTCATGTTGGTCGGCGCGAGCGCCGACATGAGCTCGCTGTTCGAGAGCTTCAGCGCGCCGCGGAACTCGACCATGCCCCGGGTGCCGTCCGTGATCGACACCACGTGGCGCTTGGGGATCAGCCCCGACTTCGAAGAGAGCGCGAACTTCGTCTTCGCGGTGACCGCGAAGGTGAGGTCCGTGCCCGTCAGCAGCCTGCCGCGGTGGTTCGAGCCCGTCATGTGGATCGTGACGGAGCCGTTCCCCATCGTCGACGCTGCGGTGTAGTTCCAGAGCCTTCCGCGGAGGACGTACCGCACCGTCTCACCTCGTTGCCGTTCGACGGGCTTGGCTTCGCGGCCAGGGCGATGCTCGGGAGAGCCAGGGCCACGAGTACGAGCGCGAGAGTCTTCCTCATCTGGTGCCTTCTCCTTTCATCCGGTGCCAGCCTTTCGTCCCGGTGTCAGCGTTTCCCCGGTCCCGTATAAGGAGCCGGTAAACCGGCGGTCTTGGAGGCCGCCACGGATCGGCATACGATCGGCGGCGTGGACGAGGCCCACGTTGGAGTAGGCGCTGGGGCTGATGAGGCGCGGGCACCCGGCTACGGGCATGTATTGCAGGGCGTCTTCGCGATAGTCACTCCGGCGACGCTGCTGACCGCAATCGCGTTCTACTTCGGCTGGACCCGCGTTCGGGCGTTCGACCTCTACTTCGGTCTCAACCCGGCTGCCGTCAGCTACTCGACACGCGACTACGTTCTCGACAGCCTCGACCCGCTCTTCCTTCCTGTGATCGTCGTGTTGTTCGGCTTGATGGCGCTCGCCGTGGGACACGCGTACGTAGGCCGCTTGCATCGCTTCGGGAAGAAGCCAGAGAAGCTGCGGCGGCTGAGCGTGATCGGTCTGATCGGTGGCCTGCTCCTTCTTCTAGTCGGGGGCCTCGGCGCGTTCGGCGCCTTTCCCTTTCACACGCCTTACCTCATCTCGACGCTCTTTCCGGCCGGAGGCGTGCTGCTCATCGCCTACGCTGTCGACCTACGTACCCGGCTGCGCGGCGATCCGCCGCTCGGCGTCGGCGGGCGTGTCTTCGTGGCGCTCTTCGTCGGGGTCTGCCTCTTCTGGGCGGCGGGCCTCTACGCCGGCACCGTCGGTCGCGACGAGGCGGCGAGCCTGGCAAGGGATCTGAACGAGCTACCCGGAGTCTCGATCACCAGCACGTCCGACCTCGGGATCCCGGGCGGCGGCCGGCGCGGCGCAGGTTCGTACTCGTACTCCAACCTTCGCCTGCTCACCGTGGCCAACGGAACGCTGTTTCTGCTGCCGGCCAACTGGAGGCCCTCGTTCGGACAGCTCTACACCGTTTCCGAGTCGGCGCTGACGCAGCTTTCGTTCAGGCCGGGGACGCTGCCATCTTCGCGCTCGGCTTTCGTGAACGGTTTGAGCCCAATCCATCTGCCCGCGACCGACACGACGGCCGGGCCGGTGACTCGCACGCGGAAGCTCGGACAGCTCGTCATCCACGTCGTGCACACCCCGGGGACCGGGTCCGCGGTCGTCAGGTTCGTCAGCAAGTCGAAGCACGTGATCGTGGGGGCTTCGCTGGCAGCGAGGCTGGGGAAGCGCGCGCGTCCGCTCGTTTTCGGGACTGCTGCCGTCTGTCGCGTGAAGGGCGTTCGATTCACGTGCCCTGTCCGCGCGATCCTGCCGAAGCAGACGCTTTCGCTCCGGATCTCGTACCGTGGACCAGCGAGCACACACGGCAAACTGGAGTTCCGGCTCGCCGGGCACCGGCAGGTCCTGCCGCTCAGCCTCAGCCGCTGAGAGCTTCGAGCAGGGCGCGGCCGCGGGGTGTGCCATGGCCGGTGCACGCGTCCCAGGCGCCTCGCCGCGCGCGGTAGGCGCCGTTCCCGCCTCTCGGCACGTCGTTGAAGACCGAGCGATCGAGGTGCTCGTAGAGGAGCGGGTTGATGAACCCGGCCCGTGCGCCGAGGTGCTGGTTGAGCTGCGCGACGAGCGCGGCCCAAAGGGGAGCGACGGCGCTCGTGCCGCCGAAGGGGTGATCGGTCACGCCGTCGCCGACGAGCCAACCCGTGTGCGGATCGGCGTTCCCGGCCACATCCGGAACACCCCGGCCGACTCCGCCGCCCGCGTTGACCGAGGCAGGCACGCGCGCGGTCTTCTGCCACGAGGGCAGCTCGTAGCACGAGCTCACGCCCCCGCCGGTCGAGTTGCCGTCGTGGTCGTTCCAGACCCTCTCCGCGATCCCGCCGTCGAGCTCCTCGAGGCGGGTGCCGCCGCAGGCGAGAACGTGCGGGCTCGACGCGGGGTAATCGACATGGGCCACGCGGCCTGTGAGGCCGTCCGTCCAGCCGTTGTCGCCCGCAGCGGCGCAGACCGTGACCCCGAGAGCGGCGGCGGTACGGAATGCCTGGTCGAGCGCATGCCGGCCCTGCTCTGTCCACTCGGCCTCGGCCTGTCCCCAGCTGATCGACATCACCGACGGGCCACGAGGATCGAAGAGCGCGGTCGTCACAGCGTCGACGAACCCCCGGTCGCTCGTCGGCGCGAAGTAGACGAGCTGCTCGGCGCCGGGGACGATCGCGCCGATCACCTCCACGTCGAGGACGACCTCGCCGTCGGCGCTGTGCCTGATTCCCGGCCGGTTGCGGACGCCGTCGACCGCCACGGCCGTGAGCTTCGGCATCGGCTTGCCGAGCTGCTCGAAGTAGCGGCGCAACTGCGAACGCCGGAAACCGCCCCCGAGCTCGATCACGGCGATCCGCTGGCCGCTGCCGTCGAGGTGGTTCGGAAAGTCGTAGAGCTCGGCGACCCGGGACGGCGTGAAGGAGGTCTTCCGGGCCTCCTCCGCGTGCGCGTGCGGAACGGCGCGACACGCCGGTGCCGCCTGCGGCCGGTCGTCGAGGCCGAGGACGGCCTCGACCGCCGGCGCGACGGTGGCCGGGACATGGAGATGGCCGCTCCGGCCGCGGTAGTCGCCGTGCGGCGAGCGGTAATGGGAGAGCCGGGTCGAGAACGCCGACTCCATCCGCCGGGCGGGCCCCGCGAGCACGACGCTGCGGCGGCCCGAGCTCGCCTGCCGCACACGCAAGCCGTGCTCGATCGCGAAGTCGGCAATCGCAGCCAGGTCCTTCCGGCTGGCCCCGTAGCGGGCCGCGAACTCGCGCCGGGTGAGGTGGCGACGCTCCCGCAGCGGTTGGTGTCCGAGCTCCTCCGGCTCGGGCAGCGGCGCGCGCGGTCGCACGAGCACCGTGACCTCGATTGGCTCTTCGGCGGCGACCGCGCCGACCCGCCGCGCCCCCGGGAGCGGCTTGCGGGCGCTGCCGCCGACCTTCTTCCTAGGCGTCTTCGCCGCCGGACTCCTCTTCGCCGTGCTCTTCGAGCCCGTGTTCTTCCAAGCCGTGCTCTTCGAGGCCGTGTTCCTCGAGGCCGTGCTCTTCCAGTCCGTGTTCTTCGAGTCCGTGTTCTTCGAGTCCGTGCTCCTCAGGCCCGTCGCCGCCGTGTGTTTCTTCGCTCATTTCTCCCTCCTGTCCGCAGCTTCCCGCCGAATCTAACCGGCGACGCGAACGGCTTCAAGCTGCGCAAGACTCGCGACGGCGCCTTTCGTCTCGGCGATCTTCCGCGCCTCGGCGAGCAGCCGCTCGACCTCGGCGCCGTCATCCGCGGCCGCCGAAGCCTCGGCTGCGGCCGTGAGCGTGTGGATCGAGAGCTGGGGGAACTCGGCGTGCGGCAGGAGACTCCGAGCCTCGGCCGCGAGCTCAAGGGCCTCATTCGGCGACCCCTCGCGTGCGCGGATGCGCGCGAGCGCGCAACGCCACAGCACCTGCGTGATCACCTCGTCCCGAGCTGCCTCGGCCGCAACCTGCTGGGCGAGTGTCTCCGCTTCCTCGAGGCGTCCGAGCCTCACCACGACCTCGGCGAGGAACGCGCGATGAGTTGTGGCCGACGTGGCCGCTCCGATCTCGTCGAACGCGCCGGAGGAGGCGCGCAGCTGTTGTTCGGCGGCGGTGACGTCCCCGGCGAGCAGCTCGATCTGCGCGCCGACGAAGGACTGAGACGCGCGACGGAAGCGCAGGCCGAACTCCTCGTACGTCGCCGCGGCGTCGCGGAACAGGCGGCGTGCGCCGTCGATGTCGCCGCGTAGGGCGAGCAGCCCGGCGAGGCTCGTGTGAACCGCGCCCCGTAGCGGCGGGTCGAGCCCGAGCTCCGTGGGCA
>JAICME010000129.1 GCA_025929425.1 Thermoleophilia bacterium
CACTGCGGCCGGCAGACGTACGTCGCGTAGATCCCGCCGGCGACGTGGCGGTCGAGGATCTCGAAGCCCGAGTGCTCGAGCAGGGGCTCGAGCAGCCACGAGAACGAGGAGTGCTCGCCTTGGACGTGGTTCTCGAGCTCGACGCGGGTCCAGCCCTCCTCGGGGGTCGGCGCCGCACCGGCGAGCCAATCCTCGATCCGGCGGTCGGTCTGGGCCGGCTCGAAGTCGTAGACCAGGTCGCGAAGAACCAGCACGCCGCCCGGCGCGAGCAGGTCGCGGATGCGAGCGAGGGCGACGCCCTTCCAGAAGTCCGGCAGGTGGTGGAGCGCGTTCCGCGAGTGCACGAGCTGCGGCGCAGCTCCTGAGTGCTGATACGTGAGGAAGCCCGCCTCGACCCACTCAACGGCACCACTCCGGCGACGGGCGACCTCGAGCATCGCCTGCGAGACGTCGACGCCGACGACACGCCGAGCCTCTGCTGCAGCTGCGGCGGCCAACAGGCCCGTGCCGCAACCGAAGTCGACGAGCGTTGTGTCCGAACCGAGCCCGTGCCGGCGGAGGAGGTCGAGTGCGGGAGCGAGGTCGAGACCCGTCTTCGCGTCATAGCTCGCGACATAGGCCGGATCGAGGTGCTCCGGGCCCGCGTGCGCCCGCTCGTCGAGGTACCAGCCCGGCGAGCTCAAGCCGTGCGCACGGCGAGGCTGTCGACGATGTCACGCAGGACCGTGATGTCCGCGTCGACCTCGCCGAGCCGCGCCCGCGCTCGCTCGGCAGCCTCGTCCGCGTAACGCCTGGCGCCCTCGGTTCCGTGCTCTCGCACGTAGCCGTCCTCGTCGAGGATGTCGTCGACGATCTGGAAGAGGAGCCCGAGCTCTTCGGCGAACGCTCGCCACGGCGCCTGCTCTGCTTCCGGCAGCTCTGCCGCCCAGAGCGCCATCGTCACGGACGCGTAGAAGAGCCGGCCCGTCTTCAGCCGGTGCACCGCGGCGAGGTCATAGCCCTCGACCATCGTGTCGAGGTACTGACCGCCGATCATCCCGAGCGTGGCCTCGGCGAGCTCCCGTGCGACCGCGGACGATTCGTAGCGCGCCGCGAGCCTGACCGCCTCCGCGAGGAGCGCATCCCCGGCGAGCACTCCGACTCCCTCGCCGAACTTCTTCCACGTCGAGGGCTGGCCACGCCGCTCCTCGTCGTCGTCCATCGCAGGGAGGTCGTCGTGGACGAGCGAGAAGGTGTGGACGAGCTCGATCGCGAGCGCCGCGGGCATGACCTGCGCGACGGGAGCGCCGAGAGCCTCGCCGACCGCGAGCGCGATCACGGGACGGACGCGCTTGCCTCCGACCTCGAGCGAGTAGCGCACCGACGTCGCCTGCCCGTGCAGTTCGGGCCAGAGGTCGAGCCGCTCGAGCGCCTCCTCGGCGAGAGCTCTCAGTTCCTCAGGACTGTGCATCGGCCTCCCGCTGCGCGCGCGTCAGCTCTTCCTCGACGGCTTTCGCGAGCTCCGACAGCTGACCGAGCAGCTCGATCGCGCGGTCGGGCGAGCCCTCGTCCGTCGCCGAGATCCCCTCGAGCTCGGCGCGCACGTCCTCCACGCGCTTCAGGAGCTCCTCCGCTCGCGTCAACGCCTCGTCAGTGCTCACTTGCCTCGCCCTCCCGCACGAGCTTGCCCAGGATCCCGTTCACCAGCCTCGCAGCATCCTCTGATGCATACCGCTTCGCAAGCGTCACCGCTTCGTCGAGGACGACCTCGAGCGGCACGACTCCCTCGTCGAGCTCCTCGAGGGCGACGCGCAGGACGTTGCGCTCGACCGCGCCGAGGCGATCGGCCGTCCAGTCGTCGGACGCCGACGTGATCCGCGCGTCGAGCGCCTCCGCGTGCTCCGTCACGGCGCCCGCGAGCTGCTGCGTGTAGTCGTCGACCTCGCCCTCGTAGAGAGAGCCGAGCGGACGGCCGGTCACGTCCCACTGGAAGAGCATGAACACCGCGGCGCGCCGGGCCTCGCGGCGGCTGATCGTGCTCACGGCCGATCGAGCTCCTCGACCGTGACATGGACTGCCTCGACCTCCACGTCGCACATGCGGGCGAGCGCGTCGGCGACCCGCTCCTGCACGGCGGCCGACACCTCCGGCAGGACGCGGCCGTACTCGACGGCGAGCTGCAGCTCGGCGCGGGCACGGCCGCCCTCGAGCTCGACCCCGAGCCGTCGCCGTCCCTTGCGGAGCCGTGCACCCTCGACCGAGGACACGGCGCGCCGCACGATCTCCGTCAGCGCCACCTCGCTCACGCGCACCGAGCCGCCGCTTTCCTGAACGAGGACGCGGCTCACGACGAACCGGCCAGAGCCGGGAGACGCGCGCCGGCCGTCTCGAGGAACGACGTCGAGTACTCGCCGCTCCGGAACTCGTCACTGCCGAGGATGTCGAAGAGAACGGCCCGGGTAGTCGGGACGCCCTCGATCTCGAACTCGCCGAGCGCGCGCCGCGCACGGTCGATCGCCAGCTCTCGGCTCTGGTCGTGGACGATCACCTTCGCGATGAGCGAGTCGTAGTACGGCGAGATGGTCGTCCCCTCCTCGACGAACGTGTCCACACGCACGCCGGGACCGAGCGGTGGCCGGAAGTGCGTGACCTTTCCCGGGCCCGGTGCGAAGTCACGGGACGGATCCTCGGCATTGATCCGCAGCTCGATCGCGTGCCCCGAGCGCGGTCCGGCACGGCCGCCGTGAGCCAGCTGCTCGCCGGCCGCAATGCGCACCTGCTCGCGCACGAGGTCGAGCGACGTGACGAGCTCGGTCACCGGATGCTCGACCTGCAACCGTGTGTTCATCTCGATGAAGGAGAACGCGCCGTCGGGCCCGACGAGGAACTCGATCGTGCCGGCGTTGCGGTAGCCGATGTGCCGGCACGCACGTTCGGCGGCGGCCTCCATCTCCTCGCGGAGCGCGTCGTCGAGCGCAGGCGAGGGCGACTCCTCGATCAGCTTCTGGTGGCGGCGCTGGATCGAGCACTCGCGCTCGCCGCAGGTGAGGACGGTGCCGTGGTTGTCGCACAGCACCTGGATCTCGACGTGGCGCGCCGGCGTGATCACCTTCTCGACGTACATCGAGCCGTCTCCGAACGCGGCATGCGCCTCGGCGGCCGCGCGCTGGAACGCGTCGTGGAGCTCGCCGGGCTCTGCGACGATCCGCATCCCCTTTCCCCCGCCGCCCGCAGCGGCCTTCAGCAGCACGGGGAAGCCGAGCTCCTCGGCTGCGGCGCGGGCCTCGTCCGGACCCGCGACGCCCTCGTTTCCGGGGACGAGCGGAACCCCGGCCGCGCGCATCTCCGCCTTCGCGCGCGCCTTGTCGCCCATTCGCTCCATCGTCTCCGCCGAGGGCCCGATGAAGACGAGGTCGTTGTCCTCGCACATGCGCACGAACTCGGCGTTCTCCGAGAGGAAGCCGTAGCCGGGGTGAACCGCTTCACAGCCGGTCGTCTCGGCGGCGGCGACGATGGCCGAGATGTTGAGGTAACTGTCGGCGGCGGCGGGAGGACCGATCCGCACCGCGCGGTCGGCGAGCCGGACGTGGAGCGACTCCTCGTCGGCGGTGGAGTAGACGGCGACGGCCTCGACGCCGAGCTCGTGGAGTGCGCGGATCACACGAACGGCGATCTCGCCCCGGTTCGCGACTAGGACTCGGGTGAACACGGCGAGAGTCTATGGTCCGGCCTGTGGACGTCCCCGAGGCGCAGCTCGAGGAGACCGAGCACGGACTGGTCTACAAAGGCGACGGCTGGTTCGTCGTCAACGCCGAGGAAGTTCGCTGGCGGGAGTCGGAGGGTTGCGGACGCTCGACGAATTTCGGCGGAGAGGTCCTCTTCGACCAGATCGGAATCGGCATCGACGTGCTCGCTCCGGGCGAACCGATGTCGATGTACCACTGGGAGAGTGACGAGGAGGACTTCCTCGTCCTCTCGGGCACGGCCACCCTCATCGTCGAAGGCCAGGAGCGACCGCTGAGGCGCTGGGACTTCGTCCACTGCCCGCCGTACACGGAGCACGCGATCGTCGGCGGCCCTCAGGGATGCGTCGTCTTCGGTGTCGGCTCCCGCGAGCGGCACACCGAGATCGGCCCGGACGGCACCCGCCGGGGCAAGGAGGGCGAGAGCGAGTACACCGTCGACGAGACGGCGATCGAGTATGGCGCCGGGATCGAGCCGGGAACGCCGCAGAACGAGGCGTACTCCCGTTTCCCGCCACGGCGCTTCGTACGCTACGGCGGCTGGCTCACCTAGAGCGTCGGCCGGCCGGCGAGCGGCTCGAGCTCGAACAGGAGCTGCCCGAACTCCACGGGCGCCGCGTTCTCGGCATGAATGCCGCGCACGACACCCTCGACCTCGGCCTTCACCTCGTTCATGAGCTTCATCGCCTCGAGGATGCACAGCGTCTGGCCGGGCGCCACGACGTCGCCGACCTCGACGAAGGGCGGCGCTCCCGGCTGGCCGGCGCGGTAGAAGGTGCCGACCATGGGCGACTCGACGCGGAGCAGCGTGCCGCTCACCGCCGTCGTCAGCGGCTGATCCGGCTCCCCCGGCACAGCGAGCGGAGCCTCTCCGGTCGCGGCGTCGGCCAGGTCGGGCGTCGCGCGGACGGAGATCCGCATCCCGTCCTCCTCGATCGTCACCTCGCCGATCCCCGACTCCTGCACGATCTCGACGATCTCCCGGACGCGCTTGGCTCGGTTGTCGTCCATGCGAGAGAGGTCGTCGCCGCGGCGACCGCGGCCGCGGATCCCGCGAAGCAGCCGCTCGGCGTCGTCGCCGAACAGGCCGAGCAGGAGCAGCTCTTCCTCGCTGGCCGCGATGTCCCCCGCGCGCTCGCGCACCTCGTCGAGCGGCGGCGTGACGTCCTCCTCGCTGTCGGGATCGGCCGTGAGCTGGACGACCCGCTCCAGCGCGGGGTCGAACGGGGCCGGCGGCGTCCCGAAGGCGCCGGTGACGAGGCTGCGCACCTCGTCGACGAGGGTGAGGTAGCGGCTCGCGGAGAGGACGTTGATCAGCGCCTGCGAGGCGAGCACCTGCCCGATCGGCGAGGCGAGCGGCGGCCAGCCCGTCTCGGCCCGGATCCGGTCGAGCTCTTCGAGCACTTCGTCGAGCCGGTCGTCCGCGCCCTCCGCGCGCAGCGAGCGGTCGATCCCGGCGACGACGCTCGCAGGCACGTCGTGACGTGCCGCGAGCACGGCGATCCGGGGTACGAGCGGCGTCACGAGCTCGTCGCCGATGTGCTCGTCGACGAGGTCGGTCGCCTCCCAGAGCGCGTCGATGTCGATGCCGGGATTGAGGCCGGTGCCGCTGAGCGCCTCCGTGAGCGCCTCGCCCGAGACCCGATGCAGCGTCAGCGCCAGCGGGTAGATCGCGCAGGCGATGAGCTGTGCGCCGGCCTGGGCCGCTGCGAGCGCGGCGGCAAGCGCGCTGCCACCGGCTCCCTGCGCGTAGATCCCGACAGGGAGGCCGCTCGCCTCGGCGAGCGCTCGCACGAGCTCCTCCGCGGCGTGCGGCTGGAGCGAGCCCGTGGGGTCATGGAGAAGGACGCGCACCGCGCCGAGCTCGGGGAGCATCCGGGCGCGCTCGATCAGCGTGTCGACGGTGCGCCCCGGGCTGTAGACGAGCCCGGCCTCGAAGTCGCGCTCCGCGGCGACGATGGCTTCCGCGGCCTCGCGCAGGTTGGAGACGTCGTTGAGCGGGTCGTGGAGCCGGAAGACGTCGATACCGTTCTCGGCGGCCGACGCGACGAAACGGCGGGCAAAGTCCGCGTCGACCGGACGCGAGCCGACGAGGAAGCGTCCGCGCAGCGCCAGCCCCAGCGGCGTCTTGACGCGCGCCTTGAGCGCGCGGATCCGTTCCCACGGGCTCTCGACGCCGCGCTTGACAGCCGCATCGAAGCAGCCGCCGCCCGACACCTCGAGGTAGGCGAAGCCTGCCCTGTCGAGGATCTCCGCCAGCCGCAGCTGCTCCGCCGCGGGAATGCGGCCCGCGAGCGGCTCCTGTCCGAGCAGGCGAATCGTCGTGTCGGCGAGCGACGGCACGGCGAGACCTTACCGCCCACGACCTCGCGCCCTGTCCTCTCGGGACCGGGCTAGGCGCGGGAGATGTAGCGGCCTTCGCGGGGGTCGACCTTCAGCGTGTCGCCCACGTTCACGAACAGCGGCACGTTGATCACCGCACCCGTCTCGAGCGTGGCCGGCTTCGTCACGTTCGAGACCGTGTCGCCCTTGATGCCCGGCTCCGTGTCGACGACCGCGAGCTCGACCGATGCCGGAAGCTGCAGGCTCGACGGCTTCCCGCCCACGCTCAGGATCTGCACCGAAGCGTTCGGCTGCATGTACGGCAACTCGTCGGCGACGTCGGCGTGCGGGAGCGAGAACTGCTCGTAGGTCTCCTCGTCCATGAAGTGCACGTCCGAGCCGTCGTCGTAGAGGTACTGGACGCTCTTCGTCTCGGTGCGGATGCGCGGGAACTTCTCGCCGGCCCGGAACGTGCGGTCGACGACGGCTCCCGCGTCGAGGCTCTTGAGCTTCGTGCGGACGAACGCGCCGCCCTTGCCCGGCTTCACGTGCTGGAACTCGACGATCCGCCACACCTTGCCGTCGAGCTCGATGTGCATCCCGTTCTTGAAGCTGTTGGTGTCGACCTGCTCGGCCACGGCGGCGGATGGTAACTACGAGACCGTGGTGAGCTCCTTGGTGAACCGCACCGGGTTCTCGATGCCGTCCTCCGTCACGATCACGTCGTCCTCGATCCGGATCCCGAAGCGTCCCGGGAGATAGACGCCCGGCTCGACGGTCACGACATTGCCTGCGGCGAGCGTGTCGGGGCTCTCGGTCGAGAGCCGCGGCGCCTCGTGGACGTCGAGGCCCAGGCCGTGACCGAGGCCGTGGCCGAACATGCCCGCGAAGGCGCTCGCCTCGATCACGTCGCGCGCCGCCGCGTCTGCGTCGACGCCGGTCACGCCGGCCCTGATCGCGTCCAGCCCGGCCAGCTGGGCGGCGAGCACGGCATCGTA
>JAICME010000021.1 GCA_025929425.1 Thermoleophilia bacterium
ACCGTCGAAGAGGGCGCTCGAGCGCGCCGCGGACCTCGCCGAGAAGTTCGGCTCCCGTCTCCTGATCACCAGCGTTGCGCCGGTGATGATCCCGTCGGGACACGGCTCGGCGGGAGTCGACCCGACCGATCCGCCGAAGCAACACGAGGTCGAGCTCGAGCACGCGCAGGCGTACCTGACCGGCCGGAACCTTTCCGCCGAGCTCCAGCCGGCCATCGGCGACCCGGCGGACACGATCGTCGAGGTCGCAGATCAGAACGGCGCAACCCTCATCGTGGTCGGCACCCGCCAACCCAGCATCCTCGAGCGGCTGCTCGGCACGAGCGTCAGCGGAGCGGTTTCACGGCACGCCCACTGCGACGTCCTGATCGTGCACTAGGAATCCGTTGGTCAGCCGTTAGCGGGCAGACGTACGCTGCGAACACCGGAAGGAGGTTCGCAATGAACAGGACGCACAATCGTGCGGTGCACGTGAAGTCGGGTCTTGCGGTCACGGTCGTGGCGCTCGCGCTCGGCCTGAGCGCGACGGCGCTGGCCGCGAACGGCTACAAGGTTTGGGGCACGGCTTGGCACCGGCCCCCCACGGGCTCGTTGTTCACCGTCCTCTCTCACGGGACCGCTCCGCAGAAGGCGCTCCTGCGCGTCTACCTCGATCGGCAGGCGTGCTCGTGGTCGTGGGCGACCGAGGCGAAGCGCTTCACCTCGTACAGCGCCGGACAGTCCACATTCAAGAGCACCGGACACGCGTTCATCACGCTCTCGGTGAACGGGCGCTTCAGCAAGGCGTTCACGGCGCGCGCCGGAACCACGGCCCAGCCCGAGTACGCCTGCTCGTACCTGACCACTCCGAACTCGCAGGGCTTGTACCGGATCACCTCGGCCCGTAGGTCGAACGCGTACTTCGTGACGGGCTGATCCAGGAGCCGAAGTAGACGATGGTGCTGCCCTCGGTGATCGAGGGCAGCACGATCGTCGCGGCGATGTTGTCCCGGACCCGGCCGCGCGGCTCAACTCTTAGGGCCGTTTCACATAACGGGCCTACGGTCTGCCGATGGCGCGTCGCTCGGCACGGAAGGCCGCGGGGCTCGGGCCACCCCGGCGCGAGTCGCCTGCGGTCGACGCTTCTCCGACCCGGCGACCGTGGCGGGTTGCGCTCGCAGTCACCGCCGCGGTTGTCGTGGCAGGCGCCGTGGCCGCAGGGCTGCTCCTCGCCCGGCCCGATGCGTCTCCTCGTGGCGTGCTGGGAGCCCCTGGGCAGGCGATCGCGTGGAGCAGGGTCCCGCGTCTCCAGACGAGCGCGCCTCCATGGCCCAGCGAGTCCGCCTTGCTCCCGCAACGGCTTCGGCCGAGCGGCCTCGACGCCCTGAGGATGGAGGGCACGGTTCTCCACCACCACGAGCATCTCGACCTCTACGTGAACGGCCGTGCCGTGACGGTTCCGGCCTTCGTCGGCATCGACCAGGAGGCGGGCTTCCTCACGGAGCTCCACACCCACGACGCGAGCGGGATCGTCCACGTCGAATCGCCGGTGCAGAGATCGTTCACGCTCGGCCAGTTCTTCTGCGAGTGGGGCGTCAAGCTCAACGCAAGCTGTCTCGGCCCCTACCGCGGGACGCTCGCCTGGTGGGTGAACGGAAGGCGGATGCACGGGAACCCGGCACTCCTCGACCTGCGACAGCACCAGGAGATCGTCATCGCAGCCGGGCGGCCGCCGACGACGGTTCCCAGCTCGTACGATTTTCCGGTCGGCCTGTAAGCGGCTCGCCTAGCCGAGCTTGCCGAGCCGGAGGCCGACGAGGAGGTCGCCCGTGCCGCTGACGTGCGCCTGCATGATGCCCCGCGCCCGCATTGCGGAGCGGTCGCGGATCGCCGTCAGGAGTTCGCGGTGTTGCTCGTTCGACACGTGCAGCATCTCGGCCGACTCCGGGATCAGGCGGAGCAGCTTCGCCAGGTCGACCTGGATCGCGGTCTCGGCCATGACGAGGCGCGGTGACCGTGCCGCGGACGCCACGGCGAGGTGGAAGCGGTGGTCGAGCCTGCGGTAGGGAGGGAACGAGTCGAGCTCCGCCATCCGCTCGACGAGGCTTTCGAGCGCGACGAGGTCGGCGTCCGTGCGGCGCTCGGCTGCAAGCGCGACGGCCGCTCCCGACACGGCCACGCGGTAGTCCATCAGGTCCGAGAGCTCCTCGACCGTCAGGCGCGCGAGATTGCGGCGGGCCTCGCGCGCGGGCTGCTGGGGGAGCGAGCGGCGCACGAACGTCCCGCCGCCACGCCCGCGGCGCGTCTCGAGGAAGCCGGCCTCACGGAGGATCCTCAGCGCCTCGCGCAGCGTCATGGGCGCGATCGCGAGCCGGGTGGAGAGCTCGGCCTCGGGCGGCAGTCGCTCCCCGACCTCGATCAGGCCGAGCCCGATCGCCTCGCCGAGGCGGCGCACCGTCTGCTCGACGACCGGCCCCTCGGCGACGGGGGAGAAGACCACGTCGCGGGCGAGCGCGAGGCTGTCCGCCCTGCCCTCGGCCCCGATTTCCACCTTCGTCGCCATTCCTCTAGGATCAGAGGTTAGTCAGTCCCCCGAAAGGAGTCACGCGGATGGCAGTCGCCGAGGGCACGGCGGTCACCGACATCGAGCATTTCGTCGGGCAGGACGGCCGGGACGAGCAGGTTGCGCGCGTGAAAGAACTGATCGCGCTCGAGAAGGTTCAGTACATCTACTACCAGTTCCCCTCGGTCACCGGCCGGATCATGGGCAAGGGCGTTCCGGCGAACCACTGGGAGTCGATGGCGGAGAAGGGCTTCCAGCTCGTCTACGGCTCGACGGCCAACCTCTTCACCGACCGGCACGGGAACTACATCGGGTACGGCCCCGAGGCGGCCGAGCTCGTCGGCGTCCCCGAGCCGGACACGTTCGCCGTGCTGCCGTGGGACCGGCGCGTGGCGCGCGTGTGGTGCACCTGCTTCCGGAACCGCGAGGAGCGCGACGATCCCGGCGGCTTCCTCACCTCCGACTCGCGCGGGAACCTGAACCGGATCCAGGCGGCCTTCGAGGCCGAGACGGGACTGCATCTCCGCGCCGGAACCGAGCCGGAGATGATGTGGCTGAAGTTGAAGGAGGACGGCACGCCAGACGTGCAAGGCGTCACGAAGCCGTTCTGCTACCACATCGACCAGTTCTCGGAGCTCCAGCCGGTCATCCACAAGGTGATCGAGTACGGGCAGGCGCTCGGCCTCGACATGATTCAGGGCGACCACGAGGACGCTCCCGGCCAGATCGAGCTCAACTTCGGCTTCGACCGCGCGGAGAAGACCGCCGACAACCTCTCGACGTTCCGGCAGATCTGCAAGCAGGTGGGCCGCGAGCTCGGCGTCTTCCCCTGCTTCATGCCGAAGCCCTTCATGGGCGTCTCGGCGAACGGCTGCCACCACAACATCTCGCTCTGGCGGGACGGTGAGAACACGTTCATGCCCGACGGCGAGGATGCGCAGAAGCCGAGCCAGCTCGGCCTGTACGCGATCGGGGGGATCATCGAGCACCTCGGCGCGCTGACCGCGATCACGGCCTCGACCGTGAACTCGTACCGACGCCTGTGGGACACCGGCTTCTGGGCTCCCGTCTTCGCCGACTGGGGCTACCAGAACCGCACCACCGCTCTGCGCGTGTCCGCGCCGGGCCGCTTCGAGTACCGCAGCGTCGACTCGGCGGTGAATCCGTACCTCTCCCTCGCGGCGCTCATCGTCGCAATGAAGGACGGCATCGACCGCAAGCTCGATCCGGGCGAGCCGGAGGAACGGAACATCTACGAGGCGATGGAGGCGGGCAAAGAGGTGCGGAAGATCCCCATGACGTTCGGCGACGCGCTCGACGCACTCGAGGCGGACGAGGTCGTGCAAAAGGCGCTGCCCGGCGACATGTACCGCGTCTTCATGCACTACAAGCGCGACGAGTGGGAGCGCTATTGCGCGACCGTGTCCGACTGGGACGTCGAGGAGTACCTCGACGTGCTCCCGTAGGCCGCTGACATGTGCGGGATCGCCGGACTGATCTATGCCGACGCGAACGGCGGCCGCGAGGTCGGGACCGACATCACGCGGATGCTCCAGTCGATGAAGCACCGCGGCCCCGACTCGACGGGCTACGCGCTCTTCGGCCCCCGGACGAGCTCGTACGTGATGCGGTTCACCCTCGCGGACGCGAACGACCCTCGCGACTACGAGTTCGCCGACCGGATCCAGCGCCACCGCTTCCTCGTCGAGCAGCGGCTGCGACGGTTCGGAGCCCACATCCACGAGATCGACGAGGAGACGGAGTACGCGTACCGCGTGACCTTCGACTATGACGGCGACCTCAAGCAGCTCGCCGACCTCGTCGAGGACGTGCCGGGAGCCGAGGTGCTCTCGCTCGGCCACGCACTCGAGATCATCAAGGACCTCGGCGACGCCGAGAGCGTCGCGACGCAGTACGACCTCGACGGGTTCCGCGGCACGCACGGGATCGGGCACGTCCGGATGGCGACCGAGTCCGACGTCGACATCTCGGGTGCGCACCCGTACTGGGCGTATCCGTTCAGCGACGTCGCGGTCGTGCACAACGGCCAGCTGACGAACTACTTCCAGTGGAAGCGCCGGCTCGAGCGCTCGGGCCATCGCTTCAACTCGGAGTGCGACTCCGAGATCATCGCCGTCTATCTCGCCGAGAAGATGAGCGACGGCGCCTCGCTCGAGGACGCAATGCGAGACAGCCTCACAGAGCTCGACGGCGTCTTCACCTACATCGCCGTCACCGAGGACGCGCTCGGCGTCGCGAAGGACGAGATGGCCGCGAAGCCGCTCGTCCTCTACGAAGGCGACGACATGGTCGCGCTCGCCTCCGAGGAGATCGCGATCCGCGCCGTCCTCGACCGCGAGATCGACACCTACGACCCGTTCGAAGGCGAGGTGATGGTGTGGCAGCGGTAGGCGAGGGCCGGATCACCTACGACGCACGCGGGCTCGCCGAGCCGGCCGCCGAGGCGCCGCGCATCGCCGAGATCGACGGCGACCGCGCGACCTTCGACGCGCACGACCTCTCGACGCGGCTGATCAACCTCGAGCTGCGGCGCCTCCTCTACGAAGAGGGCATCGGCGACGTAACGGTTCAGAACCCGGGCGCGAAGCACTCGATCGGCGTCGGGATCCTCACGCGCTGCCGCATCACCTTCGAGGGAAGCCTCGGCTACTTCGGCTGCGGGCTCATCGACGGGCCCGAGATCAAGATCACCGGCCGGGTCGGCTGGTCGGCCTGCGAGAACATGATGTCCGGCGTCGTCACGGTCGCCGGCAACGCAGGCTCGTTGACGGGCGCGGCGCTGCGGGGCGGTGACCTGGTCGTCCACGGCCGCGTCGGCGCCCGCACCGGAATCGACCAGAAGGGCGGCACGATCATCGTCGGCGGCGACGCCGGGATGATGACCGGCTTCATGATGCAGCGCGGCCGCATGATCCTCTGCGGCGACGTCGGCCACGGGCTCGGCGACTCGATGTACGACGGAACGATCTACGTCGCCGGCAAGGTCGCCTCCCTCGGCATCGACTGCGTCCCCGGCGAGTGGACCGAGGCGGACACGGAGTTCGTCGAGCGCAAGTTCCGGATCCACGGGCTCGGCTCGCCGCCCGAGCTGCAGAAGTTCGTCTGCGGCAAGAAGCTCTACAACTACGACAACCTCGAGCCCTCGGAACGAAAGCTGGTGCTCTGATGTCCTCCGACGAGCACGTCCTCGGCCACAGCCGGATCTTCACCCCGGACGTCATCAACGACATCCACGTCAAGGCGGAGCTCGGGCGCTACCGCATGCGCGGGTTCTCGATGTTCAAGCCGATCCCGCACTGGGACGAGCTGATGTTCATGCCCGGGACGCTCACGCGCTTCGTGATCGAGGGCTACCGCGAGAAATGCGAGACGAAGACCGTGCTGGGCGCGCGGTTCGCGAAGCACCCGCTCGAGCTCGACATCCCGATCTACATCACCGGGATGAGCTTCGGCGCGCTCTCGATCGAGGCGAAGATGGCGCTCGCGAAGGGCGCGTCGATGGCGGGCACGGCGACGTGCTCGGGCGAGGGCGGGATGATCCCGCCTGAGCGCGATCTCTCGACGAAGTGGTACTACCAGTGCATTCAGAGCCGGTACGGGTTCAACCCGCACCACCTGATGCTCGCCGACGGCTGCGAGTTCTTCATCGGCCAGGGCTGCAAGGTCGGGCTCGGCGGGCACCTCATGGGGCAGAAGGTGACCGAGCAGGTCGCGGAGATGCGCTCGCTCCCGCCCGGGATCGACCAGCGCTCACCCGCGCGGCATCCCGACTGGCTCGGCCCCGACGATCTCTCGCTGAAGATCCAGGAGATCCGCGAGGCGACCGACTACCGGATCCCGATCCAGCTCAAGCTCGGCGCCGCGCGTGTCTACGACGACGTACGGATGGCGGCGAAGTGCGGTCCGGACGTCATCTACCTCGACGGCGCCGAGGGCGGCACGGGCGCCGGCCCGCACATTGCCACCGAGGAGACCGGGATCCCGCTGATGGCGGCGATTCCCGAGGCGCGCCGCGCCCTCGAGGACGTCAGCCTCGCCGACGAGATCGACCTCGTCGTCGCGGGCGGGATCCGCAACGGCGGCGACGTCGCCAAGTGCCTCGCGCTCGGGGCCAAGGCGGTCGCGATCGGTCACTCCGCGCTGATGGCGCTCAACTGCAACAAGGAGATCCCGGGCGTCACCGACTACGAGGGCACGATCGGCGTCCCGGCCGGCCAGTGCTACCACTGCCACACCGGCCGCTGCCCGGTCGGGATCACGACCCAGGATCCCGAGCTGCGCAAGCGGCTCGTCGTCGAGGAGGCGGCGGAGCGCGTCTACAACTTCCTCCACACGCTGACGCTCGAGGTGCAGATGCTCGCCCGCGCGTGCGGCAAGACGAACGTCCACTCGCTCGAGCCCGAGGACCTCTGCGCGCTCACGACGGAGGCCGCGGCGATGGCACGGGTTCCGCTCGCCGGCACCGACTACATCCCCGGCCTCAGCGAGGAGAAGACGCTCGCCGAGATCAAGCAGCTGCTCGAACGGCACGTCGCGTATCCGGTCGACTACCTGCCGGAGTCTCCGGCAGAGCTCGCCGAGGCGGGTGACTGATGTCGACACACGAGCCCGAGAAGAAGCGCTCCCTCGACGCCGAGTACCTCGCCGGACACCGCTTCCCGTACCAGGAAGACATGGCCCTGATCGAGGACGTCGACCTTCTCGCGGCGACGCCGGGCGAGGACATCAACTGGCTCGAGGACATCGAGCTGCTCGAGGAGGACGGCGTGCCGGCGGTGTTCGACCGCTACTCGAACTCGTTCCTCAAGATCTACTTCCCGATTCCCGAGGGCCGCGACAACGAGATCGCCCGCAAGGTGCTCGTCAAGCACCTGCAGAGCGGCAACTCCTACGGGATCCTGCTCAAGGAGAAGCACGCGAAGTTCCCACAGCCCGAGCTCGGTTCGTGGGTGCCGGAGTCGAAGACCGTCGGGACGGACTGGCATCCGCCGGTGCTCGAAGGCTGGGAGCCTCCGGCGCACTGATCGTGGACGTCCTCGTTCTCCAGCACATCGCGTGCGAGCCGCCGGGCGTCTACGAAGACGTGCTGCGCGAGCGCGGTGCGACGCTGACCCGGGTCGAGGTCGACGCCGGTGACGAGCTGCCCGATTGGCGGGAATTCAGCGCGATCGTCGCGATGGGCGGGCCGATGAGCGCCAACGACGACTCCGCGCACCCGTGGCTGCGGGGAGAGAAGGAACTGATCGCGGACGCGGTGCGCGCGAGCATGCCGTTCTGGGGCGTCTGCCTCGGCGTGCAGCTCCTGGCGGCGAGCCTCGGCGCTCGCGTCTACGCCGGCGCCGAGCCCGAGGTCGGCGTGCTGCCGGTCGAGCTGACGGAGGAGGGGAGACGCGATCCCGTCTTCTCCGCGCTGCCGCCGTCGGTTCCGGCGCTGCAGTGGCACGGCGACACATTCGACCTGCCGCCGGGAGCGGTGCGCCTCGCCGGTTCGCCCGCGTACCCGAACCAGGCGTTCCGGTTCGACCACGCCTACGGCGTCCAGTTCCACCTCGAGGTGTCGAGCGGGATGGCGCGCGAGTGGATGGACGTGCCCGAGTATGCGACCGCGCTCGAGCAGACGATCGGCAGCGAGACCATGCTGCGAGCGGTGGACGAGCGCGTAGACGAGATGCTGGACCACGGCCGTGCGCTCTTCGAGCGCTGGCTCGACTTCGTCGTGAGAACCTCTCCCTTCAACGCCGTACGATTGGAGGCCTGATGTCCGAGAAGATGTGGGGCGGCGAGCCGTTCTGGGGGCTCGGCTACGAGTGGGATCCGGACTGGGTCTACACCGACCGCCAGAAAGAGCTGCGTGCGGAGCTGATCGAGCTCTGCGAGAAGGAGATGCGCGCGAACGCGAAGCGCTCGGACGACGAGCTTCTCTTCCCGCGCCGTAACCTCGAGCTGCTCGGCGAGCACGGCTTCCTCGCGCTGACCGTGCCCGAGGAGTACGGCGGCCTCGGCGAGAACCACGTCGCGTACTCGATGGTCTGTGAGACCATCTCGCGCTACGGCTGCGCGTCGACGGCCATGTGTTACGTGATGCACATGGGTGCGGTGAACGCGATCATGCTGCGCGCCACACCGGAGCTGATCGACAAGTACATCCGGCCCCTCAACAGCGGCAAGATCGGGACGCTGTCGTACTCCGACCCGGAGACGGGCTCGCATTTCTGGTATCCGATCTCGTCCGGCGCCGAGCGCTCGAACGGCGGCTTCAAGGTGCGTAAGAAGGCGTCCTGGACGACGTCCGGCGGGTTCGCCGACTTCTACGTCGTGCAAACGACGAGCCCGGACTTCTCCGGCTACGACGACCTCTCGGTGTTCGTGATCGACGGCGAGCACGCGCAGTCGCAGCCGTCGCTCTGGGACGCGCTCGGCCTGCGAGGAAACCAGTCCGGGCCGATCGAGATCGACAACGTCGAGATTCCCGGCGACCAGCTCGTCGGTCCGGTCGGCGACGGCGCCGTCTCGAACGACGAGTCGGTCGATCCCTGGTTCCTCCTCGGTTCTTCGTCCGTCTGGAACGGGATCGCGCTCGGCGCGATCGACATCGCGAAGCGTCACACGACGCGCAAGCGGCACGTCGACGTCGGCATGCGCGTCGCCGACTACCCGACGATCCAGGACTACGTCGGCGAGGCGGTCATGGACACGAACGCGTGCCGGATCTTCGCGCTCTCCGTGGCGCAGGCGTTCGACCAGGCGACGGACAACAACACGCGCGTGCTCGAGCCCGGTGTGCTCGCCCGGGGCGAGTTCCTGCACTGGGCGTGGCAGATCAAGTTCGAGGCGGCCAAGAACGTCGCCCACGTGGTCGACAAGATGCTGCACGCGTGCGGCGGGTCGGGCTACAAGCGCGACATGGAGCTCGAGCGCTACCTCCGCGACGCGAAGGCCGGGTGGGTCATGGGCCCGACCAACGAGGTTCTGCGCCAGTTCGTCGGCAAGGCCGTCCTCCTCGGCTTCGAGTCGCTCGACTACTGGAACCAGACCTACAACCGCCGCGCGGTCGAGAACGAGCTGAAGAAGCTCGACTCGAAGAGCAAGCGCGAGCTCGGCGAGCAGCTCATTGCCGAGGCCGACGAGCAGGCGGCAAAGGAGCCGGCGAAAGCGGCCACGTGAGCGCGACCCGGCCTCGCGTTCTCGTTCCGGGGCTGATCCCGCGAGACCCGTCGCGGGAGACCTACCGCGTCCGCCCGGGCGCTCAGGTGATCCTCGCGCTCGAGCCGGGCGACCAGGTGGTCGTGCGGGACGTGCACGGCGCGCAGTCTGCCGCGGCAGCCTCGTCCGAGCTCGGGATCTCGGCCGACCTCTTCGGGCCGGAGTCGGCGCCGGGCGCGGAGGAGCGCTTCGACGCCGACCGGCGCGCGGCGCTCACCGTCAGCGCTCCCCCGGAGGCAACGCCGGTGGTCGAGGGCGGCGTGCCGGCCTCGGATCTTCTGGTCGAGGTGCTGCGAGCGACGCCGCGCGAAGACGGCGAACCGGTGCTCCCGCAGCCGCTCGCGGAGCCGCGGCTCGACTTCGAGGTGCCCCGCGCATCGGCGCTCGCGTACGAGGTCAAGGCCGGCGAGTACATCCAGGTGATCGACGTCCGGGGCCGCCAGTGCTCCGACCTGCTCGCGTTCCACTGGGGCAAGCTCCAGGACGGCAACGAGCGCGGCCTCGACTCGACGACGACGCATTCGCTGATGGGGAATGCGTATCCGCAGCCGGGTCTGTACGGGAAGTTCTACGACCAGGATCAGGAGCCGCTCGTCGAGGTGGTGCGGGACACCGTCGGCCGCCACGACACATTCGGGCTCGCGTGCTACGCGAAGTACTACGAGGACCTCGGCTACTTCGGGCACGTGAACTGCACGGACAACTTCAACACGGAGCTGCTGCCGTACACGATCGCGCCGCGCAAGGGCTGGCCCGCGCTCAACCTCTTCTACAACACGTCCTTCGACTCGGACAACCTCCTGATCAGCGACGAGCCGTGGTCACGGCCGGGCGACTACGTGCTGTTCCGGGCCATGACCGACCTCGTCTGCCTCTCGAGCGCGTGCCCCGACGACATCGATCCCGCGAATGCCTGGAACCCGACCGAGATCCACGTCCGCGTCTATCCGGCAAAGGAGCGGTTCACCACGGCGATCGCGCACCGGGTCACGCCCGACGCCGAGCCGAAGCTGACGAAGGACACCGGGTTCCGGCCCCGCACCGGCGACCTGACCGGCCGCTTCACCGACTTCAACGGCTACTGGCTGCCGACGGCGTACGACAACCACGGAGCCGTCGACGAGTACTGGGCCTGCCGCGAGCGCGCCGCCATGATGGATCTCTCGCCGCTGCGCAAGTGGGAGGTGCTCGGGCCGGACGCCGAGGAGCTCCTCCAGTCGACGATGACCCGCGACATCCGGCGGCTCGCGGACGGACAGGTCGTCTACACCGCGGTCTGCAACGACACCGGCGGGATGATCGACGACGGCACCGTGTTCCGGCTCCAGGCGACGAACTTCCGTTTCGTCGGCGGCTCGGAGTGGGACGGCGTGTGGCTGCGGGAGCAGGCGGAGTGCCGCGGGCTCCACGTTTGGATCAAGGAGTCGACCGACGAGCTGCACAACGTCGCCGTCCAGGGGCCGGCGAGTCGCGACCTCCTCACGCCGCTGATCTGGACGGCGCCGACGCAGACGCCCTTCACGGAGCTCGGGTGGTTCCGGTTCTCGGTGGCGCGGCTCGGCGGCCCGCAGGGGCTGCCACTCATCGTGTCGCGGACCGGCTACACGGGCGAGCTCGGCTACGAGCTCTTCTGTCATCCGAAGGACGCGCCGGCGTTGTGGGATGCAGTGATGGATGCCGGCGACGTGACCCCGCTCGGGCTCGAGGCGCTCGACATGTTGCGCATCGAATCCGGGCTCGTCTTCGCGGGAGCGGAGTTCGACGACCAGGTCGATCCGTTCGAGGCCGGCATCGGCTTCACCGTCCCGAAGGCAAAGGAGGACGACTACGTCGGCAAGGAAGCGCTCGCGGAGCGGCGCGAGCATCCCCAGCGGCGGCTGGTGGGGCTCGAGCTCGAGGGGAACGAGCCCGCTGCGCACGGGGAGTGCGTCCACGTCGACCGGCACCAGGTCGGCGTGATCACGAGCGGCATGCGGTCGCCGATCCTGAAGAAGAACATCGCGCTTTGCAGGATGAACGTGCGCTACGCGGAGGAGGGAACCGAGGTCGAAGTCGGCAAGCTGGACGGCTTCCAGAAGCGAATCCCCGCGACGGTCGTCCGCTTCCCGTTCTACGACCCGGACAAGACGCGGCCGCGTAGCTAACGAACACGTCTCGTGCCGCCACGTCCGGTGCCAGGCACCGGACGTGGCCGGCCCAGACACGAGTCTTTTCCGGCCATCTTGCGGCGCGGTACGTCGGCGGGCACGCTGCCGCGATGCCTCGACCGCTGCGCGACGCCTCCCCTGGCGTCCATCACGTGACAGTCGGCGCCACCGGTTACGAGGCCTACTTCGGCGACGCGAACGATCGGATGTTGTGGCTTCGCCGCTTGGTACTCGTGCTCGATCGGTATCGCTGGACATGTGTGCTGATGTGCCAGTTGACTACGCACGTCCATCTCATCGTCGACATCCCGGACAACTCGCTTCCGCGAGGAATGCACGCGCTGAATTCGGTCTACAGCAGGGATTTCAACGCCGACCACGGTAGGCGCGGCTATCTGATTCGAGCGCGGTATTGGTCGAAGCCGATCCGAAGCGATGCCCAGCTCCTTCTGACGTATCGCTACGGCGCCCGTAATCCGGTGCGTGCCGGCGAGTGCGCGCGTTGTGAAGAGTGGCGTTACAGCAGCGTCGCAACATCGTGCGGGCTCACGAACGACTACCCGTTCGTCGATGCGACGCGCGTGCTTCATCAGTTTGGCCGTCCCCCGGATGCAGCCCGCGCGTTGCTCGCATACCTCGCAGCGGGCGACTAGTCCCTTTGGGACATGACCGGTGCCTGGCACCGGACGTGGCGCGTGGGGACGTGTCTAGGTGGATTCGCGGAAGCGCGAGGCAAGAACCGCGATTAGCGCGCTCGTTGCTTTCGGGTCGGCTTCGAGCACTCCCATCAGGGCTGTGCGGCTGATCTCGAGGACGCGCGCCCGGCCTTCGGCGACGACCGTCGCCGTTCGCGGTCCGCCGTCCAGCACCGCGATCTCGCCCACGAGCTCGCCGGGCGCGACCGGAATCTTCCGGCCGCCGCGCTCGATCACCGCGTTGCCCTCCACGACGAGTGCCATCGCATCGCCGGGCTCGCCGACGCGCATGATCGCCTCGCCGTCCTCGTACTCGCGCTCCACGCCCACGTCCAGGATCGGCTGCAGCAGCTCGGGTGGCAGCTCCGAGAACACACGCGGGTTGCCGGCGACACGGCCGTAGCTCCCGCCGTGGAAGAGGAGCGGCGTCCCCTCCCCGTAGCGCACGTATTCGACCCGGCCGAGGAAGAGCGAGTGGTCGCCACCCCAGTACGAGCGAACCACGCCGGCGACGAGATGCGCCAGCGCACCTTCGACGAGCGGCGTGTCGTGGACGAGCTCGAAGTCCGGATCCGGCCCATCCCCGCCGCGACCGGCGAAGCGATCCGAGAGCACGCTCTGTCGTTCCTCGAGGACGCTCACGCCGAATCGCACACCCTCGCGCAGCAGGTTGTTCATCCTCGCCCGCCGGTCGACCGAGATCACGATCAGCGGCGGCTGCAGCGACACCGACATGAACGCGTTCGCCGTCATGCCGTGGATCTGCTCGTCGACCAGCGTCGTGATCACGGTCACGCCTGTCGCGAACATGCCGAGCGTCTTCCGGAACTCGAGCGCCGCGTCGGAGTCGGCGCCGGCCGCAACCTCCAACAGCTCCGGCAGCGGCACCTCTTCCCACAACGACTCTCCGATTCCCTCGGGAGCGCTGGCCATCGCGAACTCGCTCGGCGGTTCCATCAGCGGGATTCTGAACCGAGCTCGGAGGAAATTGCAGCGGCGTGCTCGCGTAGCGACGGAAGCGCTGCGCGTGCCGCCGCCTTGCCGAAGCGCGGGATCGGCCCTTGCAGCGCGACGATCCCGGCGAGCGCTCCGTCACTCGACCAGACCGGCGCCGCGATCGCGTTGAGGCCGAGCTCGCGTTCCTCGAACGCGTCCGCCCAACCGCGCTTGCGCACGCGTTCCACCTCCGCCTCGAGCTCGCCCGGGTCGGTGATCGTCCGCGGTGTATACGCCTGGAGCTCGCGCGGCGGCCGCATGCCGTCGAACGCAAGCATCACCTTGCCGGCCGCGCTGGCATGCGCGATCGACGGCCGTCCGAGTCGCGATCCGTCGGCGATGTAGCGCGGCGAGCGCACGACGTCGACGGTGATCGCGTCCGGGTCGGCCGGCACCGAGAGCGTTGCGGTCTCGCCGAGGTCGGCCGCGAGCGCCTCGAGGTGGGGGTGAGCGATCGCACGCACGTCCAGCCGCGCGAGCACCGAAGTCGCGAGCGCCACGAGCCGGATCCCGAGCCGATACCGCCCGGTGGCCGGGACATGCTCGACGAGCCCGGCTTCGACGAGGGTGGCGAGCTGACGCGACGTCGTGCTCGCGCTCGTCCCCAGCCGCCGTGCGAGCTCGTTCGTCCCGAGGGTCGGCTCGTCGGCGAGGACGTCGAGGATCGCAAGCGACCGCTGGGCAGAGGCGACGCGCGCCGTCGAGGGTTGACCCGTCTTCGCCATTGGCGTAGCGTTTCACCTTACAGGATGCTATTGCGGAGAACGAAATAGTGTCGTTCCTGCTCACATGCCCGCACTGCGGGTCGCGTCCCGTCGACGAGTTCCGCTATCAGGGCGAGGTCACGCGCCGACCGGGCCCTGTTGCGACGCTGCGCGAGCTCACCGACTACGTCTATTTCAGGGACAACGTCGCCGGCGTGCAGCGTGAGTGGTGGTACCACCGCACGGGCTGCAAGACCTGGTTCGTCGCGGAGCGCGACACGCGGACGAACGAGGTGCTGCGCACGCTGATACCGGCGCCGACGGGGGTGGCGACCCCGCAATGAGGCTCCGCTCTCAGCCGGCGGAGCGGATCGACCGCAACCACCCGATCACGTTCACGTACGCCGGCGAAGAGCACACCGGCTTCGCCGGAGACACGATCGGCTCGGCGCTCTACGCCGCCGGTCGCCGGGTCTTTTCGCGCAGCTTCAAGTACCACCGACCGCGCGGGCTTCTCTGCTGCTCCGGCCACTGCCCGAATTGCATGATGACCGTGGACGGCGTCCCGAACGTGCGCGTCTGCGTCGAGCCGCTGCGGCCCGACGTCGACGTGCGTGATCAGAACGTCCGCGGCTCGGCGGATCGCGATCTGCTCGGCGTCGTCGACAAGATCGGGGGCCCGTTCACGCCGGTCGGGTTCTACTACCGCACGATGATCCGACCGCGACGCGCGTGGCCCCTGTACGAGAAGGTGCTGCGCAATCTCGCCGGGCTCGGCCGCGTGGACGAGAAGGCGAACGGACACGGTCCGTACGTCACCGTGCACCGGCGTGTCGACGTGCTCGTGATCGGCGGCGGGCCCGCCGGCCGGGCCGCGGCCGAAGCGGCCGAAGGGAAGGTGCTCCTCGTGGACGACCGCGCCGCATACGACGCGTCGTACGAGGTGCTCTCGCCGGCGACCGCGCTCGCGATCTACGAGGGCGGTCTCGTCCCGGTCGCCGCGGGCAACACTCTGCACAGGATTCGCGCCGGCCGGATCGTCGTCGCCACCGGAGCGCTCGAGCAACCGCTGCTCTTCCCGGGCAACGACCTCGTCGGGGTCATGCTCCCCGACGCGGTGCGGCGGATGGTCGACGAGTGGGCGCTGCAACCCGGCGAGCGCGCGGTTCTCGTCGGCGAGGCTGCGGTCGACCTCAAGCTCCAGCTCGCGCGGGCGGGAGTCGAGATCGTGGCCGTCTCGCTCCGCCCGGAGAGTCTCTCGGCACACGGCCGGCGTGGCCGGCTCGCGTCGATCGACCTGGACGGCGAGCGGATCGACTGCGACCTGCTCGTCGTCTCCGGCGGACTCCAGCCGGCCTACTCGCTGCTCGCGCAGGCGGGGGCGCGGATCGATTACGAGCCGCGACGCGGCATCTTCGTCCCGACCGAGCTGCCCGCCGGCGTCGAGGTCGTGGGCGCGGCAGCCGGGGACATCGAGCAAGTCCCGGCTCCCGCCGTGCTCGACGGCCGCGGCGACAAGTGCTTCGTCTGCATCTGCGAGGACGTCACGACGAAGGACGTCAAGCGCGCGCTCCGCGAGGGCTTCGACTCGATCGAGCTCGCGAAGCGCTACACGACGGTGACCATGGGCCCATGCCAGGGCAAGCTCTGCCAGCTCGCCTCGACCCGGCTCCTCGCCCACGAGACGGACACCGACGAGTCCGCGATCGGCACCACGACCGCGCGCCCGCCCTGGCGACCGATCGAGCTCGGCCTGCTTGCCGGCCCGCACCACGAGCCCGCGAAGCTCACGCCGCTTCACCAGCGTCACGAGGCGCTCGGCGCCGAGGTGATCTGGACCGGAGCGTGGCGGCGCGCCTTCCACTACGGCGACCCGGCGGCCGAGGTGCGCGCCGTCCACGAGTCGCTCGGGGTGATCGACGTCTCGACGCTCGGCAAGGTGATCGTCGAGGGCCCCGGCGCCGCCGAGCTCCTCGACCGCCTCTACCCGAACCGCTTCTCCGACCTCAAGACGGGCCGGATCCGCTACGGCGTCCTCACGAGCGACGGCGGTCGGATCATGGACGACGGCACGGTCGCACGGCTCGACGACGAGCTCTTCTACGTGACGACGACCTCGACCGGCTCGGAGGGCGTGGTCGAGTGGTTCGAGTGGTGGAACGCGATCTGGGGCTACGACGTCGAGATCGTCAACGTCACCGGCGCACTCGCCGCAATGAACCTCGCCGGGCCGCTGGCGCGCGAGGCGCTCGCGCCGCTGACGGATGCCCCGCTCGACAACGAGTCCTTCCGCTACCTCGACGCGAAGGAGATCGCCGTCGCCGGAGTCCCATGCCTCGCCCTGCGGATCGGGTTCGTCGGCGAGCTCGGCTACGAGCTGCACTGCCCGGCGACCGACGCGGGCTCGCTGTGGGACGCGCTCGTCACGGCCGGCGCCACGCCCTTCGGGCTCGAGGCGCAGCGCGTGCTCCGTCTCGAGAAGGGGCATGTCATCGTCGGCCAGGACACCGACTCCGAGTCGAACCTCCTCTCGGCCCGCATGGGCTGGACGATCAAGGACGACAAGCCTGATTACGTCGGCAAGCCGGCCGTGCCGCACCTCGAGGTGCGCGAGAAGCTCGTCGGCTTCACGAGCGACGTCCTCCCGCCCGAGGGTGCGCAGATCGTGCGCGACGGCCGCATCGCCGGACGCGTGACAAGCTCGCGCCTGAGCGAACGCGTCGGCGGTGCCATCGGGCTCGCCTGGGTCGACCCCGACTGTGCGGAGGAGGGCTCGGTGATCTCGATCCGCGTCGACGGCACGCTGCGTCCGGCGACCGTGACGCTGGCGCCGTTCTACGACCCGGAAGGAGCGCTGCTCCGGTCGTGACGCGCCTTTCCTTCCTCTCGCCGGTCTCGCCGCCGCTGCGGATCCTCGAGGTGCGCGGCGGAGTTCCCGCCGGCTCGATCGAGATCGGACCGGAGCGGGCGCTCGTCGTCGGCGACACGGAAGCCGAGCTCGACGGCTACCGCGTCTACGACATGAGCGCCGCACTCGTCGCGATCGAGGTCGAGAACGACGCGCTCCTCAGCCGTGTCACCGAGCTGACGGAGTTCCCCGCGGTCGGCTCGATCCTCCGTGGGGTCCCCGCCGTGATCGAGCGCCGCGGCAACGGCTACCGCCTCCTCGTCCCGCAGGAGCTCTCGACCTACGTGGGCGAGACGATCGACCGGCTCCGAGGTGCGCTGTGAAGGACATCTTCCGCGTCCGCCGGATGTGGCGCCCGCGCGCCGAGCTGAAGGATCGCTACGACGTGGTGATCATCGGCGGCGGCTCGCACGGGCTCGCGACTGCGTACTACCTCGCCAAGAACCACGGCATCACGAACGTCGCCGTGCTCGAGCAGTCCTACATCGGCTCCGGCGCGTCCGGCCGCAACACGACGATCATCCGCTCGAACTACCGCACGCCGGAAGGAGCCGAGTTCTACAAACGGAGCGTGGAGCTGTACGAGCGGCTTTCGGGAGAGCTCGACTTCAACCTCATGTTCTCGCAGCACGGGCACCTCACGCTCGCGCACACCGACAGCTCGCTGCGCGTGATGCAGGAGCGCGCCGAGGTCAACCAGATCCTCGGCATCGATTCCCGCGTCGTCCACCCGGAGGAGATCGGGAGGCTATGCCCGCAGATCGACCTCAGCGACAAGCCGACCTGGCCGATCATGGGCGCGCTGTACCACGCGCCCGGCGGGATCATCCGGCACGACGCCGTCGTCTGGGGTTTCGCCCGCGGCGCCGACCGCGCCGGGATCGAGCTCCACCAGAACACCGCCGTCACCGCGATCGAGACGGACGCCGGTCACGTCACGGCCGTGCAGACGAACCGCGGCCGCGTCGAGGCCGACGTCTTCATCAGCGCCACGGCGGGCTGGTCGACACTCACGACCGGGATGGCCGGCGTGCGCCTCCCGATCACGACACACATCCTGCAGGCGTTCGTGACGGAGCCGGTCAAGCCGTTCCTCGACGTGATCATCGTCTCGGCGCAGATGCACGTCTACGTGTCGCAGACCGACCGCGGCGAGTTCCTGATCGGCGCCGAGATCGAGCCCTACACGACGTACAAGTCGATCGGGACGTTCTCCTTCCTCGAGATCTGCTCGCGCCACGTGCTCGAGCTCTTCCCGCAGCTCGAGCGGCTCAAGGTGCTGCGCACCTGGACGGGTCTCTGCGACCTCTCGCCCGACTACAGCCCGATCCTCGGCAGGACCGAGCTCGACAACTTCCACCTCTCCGCGGGCTGGGGGACGTACGGCTTCAAGGCGGCGCCGATCGTGGGCACGACGCTCGCGGAGCTCGTCTCGACCGGCAAGACGCCGGCGTTGATCGCGCCGTTCGCGCTCGAGCGGTTCCACACGGACACGCTCGTCTCCGAGCTTGCCGCCGCCGCAGTGTCGCACTGACCGTCGTAGGATCTCGGCGATGCCCGCGCTCGACGGCAGGACGGCGATCGTCACCGGCGGCGCCACGCTGATCGGGCGGGCCGTCGTGCGCGCGCTCCACGCCGCCGGCGCCTCGGTAGCGGTCGCGGACATCGACGAGGACGGAGGCCGATCCCTTGCCGAGGAGCTCGGCGAGCGTGTTCTCTTCGTCTCCACCGACCTCCGCGACGACCCGCAGATCGAAGCGCTCATCACCCGGACGGTGGAGCGCTTCGGCGGGCTCGACGTCCTCGTCAACCTCGCGACGAGCTACGTCGACGAGGGGCTCGCCTCGCCGCGCGGCGACTGGCTCGAATCGCTGAACGTCAACGTCGTCGCGGCGGTGATGTGCGCACGCGCTGCCCATCCGCATCTGAAGGCGAGCGGCCGGGGCGTCATCGTCAACTTCACGTCGATCTCCTCGAAGGTCGCGCAGACCGGCCGCTGGCTCTACCCGGTCGGCAAGGCCGCGCTCGTCCAGCTCACCCGCAACATGGCGCTGGACTTCGCGACGGACGGGATCCGCGTCAACTCGGTCTCGCCCGGCTGGACGTGGTCTCGGGTCATGGTCGAGCTGAGCGGCGACGACCGCGAGAAGACGAACCGGGTCGCGGCGCCGTTCCACCTGCTCGGCCGGGTCGGCGACCCGGAGGAGGTGGCCAACGTCGTCGTCTTCCTCTGCAGCGACGAGGCGTCGTTCGTCACCGGAGCCGACTGGGCGGTCGACGGGGGCTACTCCGCAATGGGCCCCGAGCAGGCGGTGCCCGCAATCCCCAAGCTGATGGAATGAGGTGACCGAATGAGCAGCATCCTGATCGTCGGTGCCGGCCAGGCCGGGCTCCAGCTCGCGCTCGGTCTCCGCCGGGACGGCCACGACGTCACCGTCGTCTCGAACCGGACGCCGGACGACATCCGCACCGGCCGGGTCATGTCGAGCCAGTGCATGTTCGACGCCGCGCTCAAGACCGAGCGCGACCTCGGCTTGAACGACTGGGAGGCGGACTGCCCGCCGGTCGAGGGCATCTCCCTCGCCGTCCCGGCGCCGGACGGGAGCGGCGGCAAGGCAATCGACTTCGCCTCACGGCTCGACCGCTACGCCCAGTCGGTCGACCAGCGCGTGAAGATGCCCGGCTGGATGGAGCGCCTCGAGCGCGACGGAGGCCGGCTCGAGATCCACGACGTCGGCGTCGACGACCTCGAGCGCTACACGCAGGAGCACGACCTCGTGGTCGTCGCAGCCGGCAAGGGGGAGATCGTGCAGCTGTTCGAGCGCAGCCCCGAGCGGTCGCCCTACGAGCAGCCGATGCGCGCCCTCGCGCTCACCTATGTGACCGGGATGACGCCGCGGCCCGAGTACTCGGCGGTCTGCTTCAACCTCATCCCGACCGTCGGCGAGTACTTCGTCTTCCCGGCGCTGACGACCACCGGCGCGTGCGAGATCATGGTCTTCGAGGGCGTCCCCGGCGGGCCGATGGACTGCTGGGGCGACGTGACGATGCCGCAGGAGCACCTGGCGAAGTCGCAGTGGATCCTCGAGACCTTCCTGCCGTGGGAAGCCGAACGCTGTCGCGACATCGAGCTGACCGACCACAACGGAATCCTCGCCGGCCGCTTCCCGCCGACCGTCCGCGGCCCCGTCGGCGAGCTGCCCTCGGGCCGGCTCGTGCTCGGGCTCGCCGACGCGATCATGCTCAACGACCCGATCACCGGACAGGGCTCCAACAACGCCGCGAAGATGGCGACCGCCTATCTCGAGGCGATTCGCCGCCATGCCGAGGCGCCGTACGACCGCGCGTTCATGGAAGCCGCGTTCGAGAACTTCTGGGAGAGCTACGGCCAGTACGTCACCACCTGGACGAACGCCCTTCTCTCCCCGCCGCCCGAGCACGTGCTCAAGCTGCTCGCAGCTGGCAACGGGAGCGCGGATCTCGCGCACCGCTTCGTCAACGGCTTCGACGATCCGGTGGACTACTTCGACTGGTTCATGTTCCCGGACAAGGCGGAGGCGTACCTCGCAACGGTGAGCACGGAGGCTTGACGGACCTTCTGGCCTTCGTTCGTGCGAGTCTCCCGCCGCCGCCCGCGCGGGTGCTCGAGATCGGAGCGGGGGAGGGCGAGCTCGCCCGGGTGCTTCGCGACGACGGGTACGAGGTGCTGGCGATCGACCCCGAGCCGCGCGGAGAAGACGTCCAGCCCCTCGCGCTGATCGAGCTCGACGCCTCGATCGCACCGTTCGACGCGGCGCTCGCGGTGACCTCGCTCCACCATGTCGAGCCGCTCGAGCCATCCATCGCGAGGCTGGCCGAAGTGCTCGAACCGGGCGCCTCCCTGGTCGTTGACGAGTTCGACGTCGGCACCTTCGACGAGGACGCGGCGGAGTGGTGGCTGCGCCAGCGCCGGGCCCTCGGAGGTGCGCCGGAGAAGAGCGCAGCAGAGCTCGTCAGCGAGCATCGGGCGCATCTCCATCCGGTCGAGCGGATCGTTGCTGCTCTCGAGGCACAGTTCGAGTTCCAAGCGCCCGTCTACGGCCCCTACCTCTACCGCTGGAACCTGGCCGAGTCGCTTCGGGACGACGAGGTAGCCGCGATCTCCGGCGGAGAGATCCCCACCGTCGGCGCGCGATTCATCGCTCGGCTACGACCGAGCGGGTAGCAACAGACACGCGGCCCGATGACCGTCCTCAGCGGACGCCGGCCGGGCGAGCGCCGGATCCTCGATCGAGCACCGCTCGATCGCGACCGGACAGCGCGGATGGAAACGGCAGCCGCTCGGGATGAAGACCGCGTCCGGCGTCTCGCCCTGCAGGATCTGCGGCCGCTGCCGGTCGCGCGGGTCGCGTCGCGGCACGACCGAGAGCAGCGCCTTCGTGTACGGGTGCTGCGGGTTCCGGACGACCGCCGCCGCCGGCCCCTCCTCCACGATGCGGCCGAGGTACATCACCGCGATGCGCTGCGCGAAACGGGCCGCGGTGGACAGGTCGTGGGTGATCATCAGGATCGCGAGGCCGTTGCGGCGCAGCCCGTCCAGCACGTTGAGGACGCCCGCCCGCACCGAGACGTCGAGCATCGAGACCGGCTCGTCGGCGACGAGCACGTCCGGCTCGAGCGCGAGCGCTGCCGCGATCGCGACGCGCTGCCGCTGCCCTCCCGAGAGCTCGTGCGGGAACCGCTCCAGGAAGAGCTCCGGTGGCGAGAGCTCGACGCGTGCCAGCGCGTCACGCACGCGCTCCATCCGCTCGGCCTTCGATCCGCCGAGACCGTGGATCAGGAGCGGCTCCTCGACCACCGCCTTGACCCGGAACCGCGGGTCGAGCGACTCGTACGGGTCCTGGTAGACGACCTGGATCCGGCGTCGCACCGGGCGCAGATCGCGCGAGCCGAGGGGGACGAGGTCGCGTCCGTCGAAGCGGATCGCACCCGCCACGGGATCGACGAGCCGCAGCACCGCCTGCGCGGTGGTCGTCTTGCCGCAGCCCGACTCGCCGACGAGGGCAAGCATCTCGCCCTTCTGCAGCGACAGCGACACACCCTCGACGGCGTGCACCTGGCGGCGCGGCTGCCGCGTGACCGCACCGACGAGCCCCCGGTGGATCGGGTAGCGGACGACGAGATCCTCGACCTCCAGCACCGTCGCGTCGACACTCACGCAGTCACCATCTCGTTGAGATGACAGGCCGCGGCGTGGTCGTCTCCGACTCCACGGAGGTGAGGCCGCTCGACGCAGGCCGCGAAGGACGAATCGCAACGCGGACGAAACGGGCAGCCGTCGATCGGCCGGTCGAGCCGCGGCGGCGCGCCCGGGATCGAGAGAACCGGCGCGTCGCCCATCCCGAGATCCGGCGAGGCGGCGAACAGCATGCGGGTGTACGGATGGCCGGGCGCGTGATAGAGGACGTCGAGCGGGCCGCGTTCCACGATCTCGCCCGCGTACATCACCGAGCAGTGGTTGCAGAGTTGGGCCACGACGGGCAGGTCGTGCGTGACGAGCACGAGCGCGAGGCCGAAGTCGTTGCAGAGCCCATCGAGCAGCTCGAGGATCTGCGCCTGCACCATCACGTCGAGCGCCGTCGTCGGCTCGTCGGCGATCAGGACGCGCGGACTGCACGAGAGCGCCATCGCGATCGCGGCCCGCTGGCGCATTCCTCCCGACAGCTCGTGCGGATAACGGCTCGCCCGGGCCGCCGGGATCCCGACCGACTCGAGCAGCTCACCGGTGCGGGCACGCGCGGCCGCTCCCTTGCCGCGATCGTGGATCTCGAGGCTCTCGACGATCTGCTGTCCGATCGTCCGCACGGGGTTGAGCGCGTTCATCGCGCCCTGGAAGACGATCGCGATGTCGACCCAGCGGTGCGGCCGCATCGCCGCCTCGCCTCCCGCCAGGATGTCCTCGCCGTCGATCAGGACGCGGCCCGCGACGCTCGCGCTCGGCGGCAGCAGTCCCATGATCGCAAGGGCCGTCGTCGTCTTCCCGCAGCCCGACTCGCCGACGAGGCCCATCCGCTCGCCCGGCTCGAGGGAGAAGTCGACCCCCTGCACCGCGTGCAGCTCGCCGCCTCCTTCCAGATCGAACCAGACGTTGAGGTTTTCGACCTCCAGCAGCGGCGCGGTCACAGCGCGTCCTGTCCGCGGCCGACGAGCGGCCGCAGCCGGAACGTCCGCGCACCCAGGTGCGCGACCCTGAGCCGCGGATTGAGAGCGTCCTCGAGCGCGCCGCCGACGAGGCTGCAGCCGAGGATGATCAACGTGACGAGGACTCCCGGCCACACGATCGCCCACCAGGCTCCCGCCGAGATCGCGGCCCGCTGGAAGGCGTTCTCGATCACCTTCCCCAGCGAGGTGGTGCTCGGGTCGCCGAGGCCGAGGAACGAGAGCGCCGTCTCGTCGAAGATCGCGACCGCGACCGTGAGCACTGTGTTCGCGATCAAGAGCGGTGCAACCTGTGGCAGCACGTGCGTGAACACGATCCGTGTGTGACCGGCGCCGAGTGCCCGCGCGCGCTTGACGTACACCCTTTCGCGCACGCTCTTCACCTGGGCCCTGATCACGCGTGCCGTCGAGGTCCAGAGCAGGATCCCGATCACGATGATGATGTGGAAGAGGCTCGGCCCCCAGATCGCTGCGACGACGATCATCAGCGGTACGTCGGGAAGCACGAGGAAGTAGTCCGTGATCCGCATCAGCACCGTGTCGACCCACCCGCCGAAGTAGCCCGCGAGCACGCCCACGGCGCCGCCGATCGCCATCGAGACGAGCGTCGCTGCGAAGCCGACCACGAGCGAGACGCGAGCGCCCCACATGAGCAACGTGACCATGTCGATCCCGCCGTCGTCGAGACCGAGCAGGTGGTGCCACGATGGATGGGCGAAGACTGGGCCGACCTGCTGGTGGAGAGGGTATGGAGCGATCCACTGCGCGAGGATCGCGCCGAGCGCGACGAGCACGAGGATCGTCGCCCCGATCACGGCCGCGGGCCGGTGGCGGAGCGTGTGGAGCACGAAGCCGCGCCGGTTCTGACCTCCCTCGGGCGGCGCCTCGATCAGCAAGGACGCTTCACTCATTCGGTGATCCTCGGGTCGAGCTTGAAGTAGAGGAGGTCGGCGATTAGGTTGCAGATGACGACGGAGATCGTGAGCAACAGGAACGCTCCCTGCAGCATCGGGTAGTCGCGCTCCTGGACGGCGAGATAGACGGCACGCCCGACGCCGGGCCAGGAGAAGACGATCTCGATCAGGATCGCGCCGGCGACGATGTACCCGAGCGAGAGCGCGACGAGGGTCGTGATCGGCAGCATCGCGTTCCGCAGGGCGTGCTTGCGCACGATCGTCCACGGCCTCAAGCCCTTCGCGCGCGCCGTCAGGATGTAGTCCTCGCCGAGCGTCTCGAGCATCGCCGAGCGGACGATCAGCGTGTACTCGCCGTAGAGTGTGAGGCCGAGGGTCAGTGCCGGCAGGAGGATGTGCGACGCGAGGTCTCGGAGGTGCTGCCAGAACCCCGGGTCGAGCAGGAACTCGTTCGTCATCCCGCCGGTCGGCAGCACGCCCGCGAAGGCGATGATCAGCATCAGCCCGAGCCATTGCGTCGGCATCGCGTAGAAGCCGAGCGCGCTCGACACGGTCGCAGCCTCGGTCGGGGTGCCGCGGCGCCAGGCCGCGATCACCCCCGTGAGCGTGCCGATCAGGATCGAGAACAGCGTTCCGATCGTGACCATCGGCAGCGTGTTGATCACTGCGATGCGCAGGTTCTTCGAGACGGGCTGCTCGTTCTCGAACGAGACCCCGAGGTTCCCGTGCACGAGTTGCTCGAGGTAGATGACGTACTGCTCGCTCTTGGACTTGTCGAGCCCGAACTGCTTCTTGAGAGCGTTCCGCAGCGCCGGGGTCGCGTGCGGAACCCGCGCGAGGTTCGTGACGGCTGTGCCGGGCGCAAGCCGGAAGAGGACGAAGTTGAGCGAGACCGCCACGAAGATCGTGACGATCGCGAACGCAATCCTCTTCAGGACATAGTCGGTCCCCCGCACGTCCTGGCGCCTACTTCTGGTGCACGCTCGTCAGGACGGAGATGTTCAGCTCGTTGAATGGGCCTTGTGCCGTGTTCGTGAAGCCGGCCCAGTTCTTGGAGACCGCGCTGACCTGGTCGTCGTTCGCAAGCCAGAGATACGGGCGGTGCTGGTAGAGGTAGGCCTGCATCTGCCAGACGATCTGGCGTCGCTTGGCCGGCGTCGCGGCCGTCTGCTGCTGCGAGTACATCTTGTCGTAGTGCTTGTCGCAGAAGGCGGAGTCGCTCCAGCCGCCCCACTGCGCGCAGGTCACGACCGAGAGCATGAAGTCGGGGTCGATCAGCGCCGTCCAGTCCCACATGGCGAGGTCGAAGCCCTGGTACGTGTAGTTCGAGCCCGCCATCTTGTCGAAGGCCGCGGTCGAATCGAGCGCGTCCTCCTTCAACTGCACGCCGATCTTCGCGAAGTCGGCCTGGATGATCTGGAACGTGCGCGGCAGGCTCTGCACGTCGGTCGGGATGATCACGTCGTAGGACATCTTCTTTCCGTTAGCGACGCGGATCCCGCCCGGGCCCTTCTTGTAGCCGAGCTTGTCGAGGATCTTGTTCGCGAGGGCGATGTCGAAGGTGGGCGTCTTCAGATGCGGGTTGTGCCAGCCGGCTCCGGCGGGCGCCGGGATGATCGAGCTCGGGAGCTGCGCGGCGCCGAGGTAGACGACGCTGATGATCTTCTTCCGGTCGATCGCGTGGTCGAAGGCTTCCTTGACCTTGAGGTTGAGGAGCTCGCGGTGCTTCTTCTTCTTCGGGTTCGAGTTGATGATGAAGTCGGTCTGGTCGAGCCCCTTGACGTCCTGGACGACGAAGCCCGCCTTGCGCAGCGTCTTCATCGTCGTGGCCGGGACGCTCTCGACCGCGTCGAGATCGTGCGCCTTCAGCGCGGTGATCATCGCGTCGTCGTTCGAAAACTGCTGCAGCCCGAAGACGTCGATCTTCGGCTTCGGCCCCCAGTAGGAGTCGTTCCGCTGGAAGAGGGCGATGTCGTTCTGCTTGAAGCGGACGAGGTTGAATGGTCCCGATCCGACGATGGGTGCGCTGTTCGGGAAGGTCTTCAGGCCGGCGCCCTTCTTGCCGAGATGCTGCGCCCAGATGTGCTGCGGCAGGATGGCGTACTGCTGGAACTGGCCGAGCACCCAGCTCGGGTTCACCCTGCCGTCGTAGTTGACGACGAGGGTGGTCGCGTTCGGGGCCTTCGCGCCCTTGATGTGCGAGACCAGGCCCGCGACGTTCGCCGTCGCGCCGTTCTTGTACTTGACGTCGGTGTTGATCGTCCAGGCCGCATCTGCTGCGGTGAGCGGCTTCCCATCGCTCCACTTGGCGTGGGCGCGCGTCTTGAAGGTCCACGTCTTGCCGCCGTTCGACGCCTTCCACGACGTGGCGAAGAACGGTGCGTAGTGGAGCTTCGCGTCGTACTGGACGAGGATCGGATAGATGTATTCGAACGCGCTGTAGGCGTCCTGGTTGAAGGCGACGTACGGGTTGAGCGAGTCGATGCCCGAGGCCGTGCCGAGCTTGAACGTGCCTCCGCTCTTCGAGCTCGATCCGGAACCGGTTGCAGTCGTCGCAAAGATCAGCGCGGCGACCAACAGGGGTAGTGCCGCAAGCCACTTCTTGCTCATTACGCCTCCCTCAGCCTTCGAACGGTGTTTCTTCCACAGTCAAGGTCCGCTCGTCCGCGTCGAGCGTATAACGGACCCCGAGCGGAATGGAAGCCTGGTGCTTGCCGTGTCCGAGCGGCAGCTTGTAGAGGACCGGCACGCCGAGCGGCTGTAGATGCCTGTCGAGCACGTCCTCGATCGACCTCGTCGCCCGCCAGTCGGAGACGTCGCGCGACAGGTCGCCGTAGTCGCACTTCCACATCTCGCCGACCACGACGCCCGCGAGGTTGTCGAGCTTGCCCGCATGGCGGAGCTGGGTCAGCTGGCCGTCGACGTAGTACGGCGGCGCATGCGTGTCCTCGAAGAAGAGGATCGTCCCTTCGGTGTCGAGCTCCCACGGCGTGCCGAGCGTCTGCAGGAGGAGCCAGAGACAGCCGCCGACGAGCGGAGCGGTCGCGCGGCCGGGCGCGATTGCGCGCACGTACGGGTCGTCCGGGTCGGGCGGTACCGGGCCGGTGACGTCGCCGCTGAGCACGCGAAGCTCCCGCTCACGGGTGAACGTGCTCGTCTCGGGGTCGCCCATTCCCATCAGCCCGTAGCCGTAGAAGGTGGGGAAGCCGGCGCGCTGCCGGATCGGGATGTGCAGCGACGTGATGTCGGAGTAGCCCACGAACGGCTTGGGGTGGGCCGCGATCAGGTCGAAGTCGAGGTGGGGGATCATCTCGCTCGAGCCGAATCCGCCCTGCAGCGCCTGGACGACGTCCACCTCCGGGTCGCTGAAGAGCGCATGGAGATCGGCGGCACGGTCTTTCGGGTCGCCGGCGACGTAGTCGTCGCGCGCGTAGACCCCGGGCGCGAGCTTGACCCGGTAACCGCGGCTCTCCCACCACTCGACGCCGCGCTCGACCTCCGAGCGCATGTCGTACGAGCTGGCGAAGGCGCCGACGCCGATCGTGCCCCCTGCAGGAAGCGGTCTCACCGGCGCTTTCTACACCGTCGCGAGCCCGCGAAGGGTTTCGACCGCGAGCGGGCCGATCGTCTCGAGGTCGTAGCCTCCCTCCTGCACGACGACGATGGGGAGGTCGAGTTCGGCCAGGATCCGCCCCGCCTGGCGATAGCCCGCAGCCGTCACCTCGAGCGGGCTCTCGGGGTCGCCGGTTGCGGCGTCGAGGCCGAGCGCGATGACGAGCGCCCGCGCACCGGCGGCGAACTCCGCGGCGCGAGTGACGGCGGCGAGCCAGCCGAGGTCGCTGGTGCCGGGCGCGAGAGGGAGGTTGAGGTTCGTGTCGTCGCTCTCTTCCGCGAAGCCGAGGAAATGCGGGAACCAGCCCGCGCCCGGGTCGACGTGCACCGACGCCGTCCGGACAGCGGCGTTGCCGAGGAACAGCTCCTGCGTCCCGTTCCCGTGGTGGGCGTCGATGTCGACGACGGCCACCGGCCCGCCGACCTGGGCCAGCAGGGCGGTCGCGGCGATCGCCGTGTTGTTGAGGTAGCACGAGCCGCCGTAGAGGGAGCGCGTGACGTGGTGGCCGGGAGGACGGCAGCAGGCGTAGGCGAGCCGCTCGCCGCCGGCGACGAGGTCGACCGTGGTCAGCGCGACGTCGACCGCCGCCCGCGCTGCCTCCCAGGTGCCGGGGCCGATCAGCGTCATCGTGTCGTAGGCGAAGAGGCCCGGCCGCGCCCACACCGCCGCGGGAGTCGCCGGCTCGCGGCCGCTCGTCAGCTCCTTCCGGGCGAAGACGTACGGAACGACGCGGTCGGAGGGAAGCCGCGCGGACTCCCACTCGTCCCAGGTCGTGCGCAGGAACTCGACCAGGGCCGGATCGTGGACGGCGAGCAGAGCCGAGTCGTCATGGGCCTGGGCGGCGACCTCTCGCGCGCCGCTGGAGAGGAGCTCGCCGCGGATGGCGACCAGGCGGGCAGGCACCTCCGTCGCAGGCGTCCGGGTCCCGACCCAGACCTCCGCTTCCGGCTCGTGGCGGAGGCAATCGTCGCTCCAGACGAACGGCAGCATTAGGGTCGCACCATGTCACGGCCGCGCGAGGACGGCGTCATCATCGGCACGCTCGAGCCCGGCCCCCGGAACTCGATCGCCGACGTCGGCGTCACCGTCGGACACGTCACCGTCGAGCGAACGGGGGTGACCGCGATCGTTCCGCCCGTGCTGCCGGTTCCGGCCGGGACGGCGGTGCTGAACGGCGCAGGCGAGCTGACCGGCTCGCTCGAGATCCGCGAGTGGGGCAGACTCGACACGCCGGTCTACCTCACGTCGACCCACGCGGTCGGCCGGGTCTACGACGGCGCGGTCTCGGTCGCGATGGCGGCGGATCCGCGGGTCGGCGTCGACGATGTCGTGATCCCGGTCGTGGGGGAGTGCGACGACAGCTGGCTCTCCGACGCACGGATCAAGCACGTGCAGCCCGAGGATGTCGCCCGCGCGGTGGCCGATGCGGCGGCCGACTTCGAGCAGGGCGCGGTCGGCGCGGGAGCCGGGATGAGCTGCTTCGACTGGAAGGGCGGGATCGGCTCGTCGAGCCGCCGCGCCGGCGAGCACACGGTGGGCGTGCTCCTCCTGACGAACTTCGGCTCGAGCGAGCAGCTTCGCGTCGACGGAGTTCCCATCGGACGGCTGCTCGACGAAATGCCGGACGAGGCGCCCGCCCCCGGCGGCAGCTGCATCGCCGTCCTCGCGACCGACGCGCCGCTCACGCCGTCGCAGCTCGAACGGCTCGCGCGGCGCGCCGGGCTCGGCCTCGCGCGCGCCGGCTCGGTCGCGCATCACGGGAGCGGCGAGATCTTCGTCGCCTTCGCCACGTCCGGCGAGCGCTCGTTTCCCGACCGCGAACTCGACCCGCTCTTCCAGGCCGCCGTCGACGCGACGGAGGAGGCGGTGCTCTGCTCACTCTGGGCAGCGGTGGACACCGTCGGACGCGAAGACCGGCTCGTGCGTGCGCTGCCCATCGATGCGGTGCTCCAGCTCTACCGCGCGCGAGGCCGGTAGCAGCCACCCTCACGACTTCGTAACGGCACCGACGGCTTGATTGTGCGTCGTCGTGCGGATTCGTGACGCCGACGTAGACGTTCGGTGACGGTGGCTGCCACCGGCCGTCGGACGTGCGCTCC
>JAICME010000143.1 GCA_025929425.1 Thermoleophilia bacterium
AGTCGCCGGCTCTGCCGGCGACGGGGGCGGACATGAGCCACGACAGGCTGCTCGTCTTCGAGGTGACGATCCTCGTGCTCGCGATCTTCCTCGGCTTCGAGGTGATCTCGAAGGTGCCGACGCTCCTCCACACGCCGCTCATGTCCGGCACGAACGCGATTCACGGCATCGTCGTGGCGGGCGCGATGATCGTGCTCGCCGCGGGCCACAAGGGTCCCTTCATCTGGGTCATCGGCTTCCTGGCGGTCGTGCTCGGCGCGGCCAACGTGGTGGGCGGCTTCGTCGTCACGGACCGGATGCTTGAGATGTTCAAGAAGCGCGAACCCCCCAAGCGGGACGAGCCGTGAGCTCGAACACCGCCAACGTCCTCTACCTGATCCCGATCGTCACGTTCATCCTCGCGCTGCGCTTCCTCTCCAATCCGGCGCACGCCCGACGCGGCAACCAGATCGGCGCGGCGGGGATGCTCGTCGCGATCGTCGTCACCTGGATCCGGGCCGGCGGCGGGAGCTGGTGGGTGCTCGTGATCGGGATGCTGATCGGCGGCGGCTTCGGAGCGGTCGCGGCACGCAAGGTGAAGATGACCGCGATGCCGCAGATGGTGGCGCTCTTCAACGGCGTCGGCGGCGGCGCTGCGGCGCTCATCGCCCTCGCCGAGCTCCACCGGCTCCTTCCGCCACCGGGCCGACCCCACATCGACGTGCTCATCGCGATCGCCCTCTCGGGGCTGATCGGCGCGATCTCGTTCGCGGGCTCGATGGTCGCGTTCGCGAAGCTGCAGGAGCTCATCGGCGGTCGGCCGATCACGTATCCCGGCCAGAACATCGGGAACATCGTCGCGCTCGTCGTGCTCGTCGCGTTCGCAGTCGCGCTGTCGGCGGGCGTGCAGGATCAGTGGCTCCTCTGGCTCGTCGTCGGTGGCGGCGCTCTCTTCGGCGTCCTCTTCGTGCTCCCGATCGGCGGCGCCGACATGCCGGTCGTGATCTCGCTCCTCAATGCGTTCACCGGCCTCGCGGTAGCGATCGGCGGCTTCGAGCTCGAGAACAACGTGCTCATCGTGGCCGGCATGCTCGTCGGCGCCTCGGGCACCTTGCTGACGCTGCTGATGGGGAGGGCGATGAACCGCTCGCTCGGCAACCTCCTCTTCGGAGCGTTCGGCAAGGTCACGGTGGAAGCGGCCGCGGTCGCCGCCGGCGACGGTGGAACCGTGAGAAGCGCCAGTGCGGAGGACGTCGCCGTGATGCTCGCGTATGCGCACAAGGTCGTCTTCGTGCCGGGCTACGGCCTTGCGGTCGCGCAGGCGCAGCACGACGTGCGCCAGCTCGCGGACCTCCTCGAGGCGAAGGGCGTCGAGGTCTCGTACGCCATCCACCCGGTCGCGGGCCGGATGCCCGGCCACATGAACGTCCTCCTCGCCGAGGCGAACGTGCCCTACCCGCAGCTGAAGGAGATGGACGACGCGAATCCGGAGTTCTCGCGCACGGACGTCGCGGTCGTCGTCGGAGCGAACGACGTCGTCAACCCCGACGCACGCTCGAATCAGGGCTCACCGATCTACGGCATGCCGATCCTGAACGTCGACGACGCGCAGGCCGTCGTCGTCCTCAAGCGGTCGATGAACCCGGGGTTCGCGGGCATCGAGAACCCGCTCTTCTACAACCCCAAGACGGTGATGCTGTTCGGCGATGCGAAGGCGTCGATCGACCAGCTCATCGCCGACGTCAAGCCCCTCTAGCCCGCGAAGCGGGCCGGATCGAACAGCTCGAGCTGGGGCGACGACGTGTTGCCGAGCAGCGCGTCGGCGACCAGCTCTCCGCACGCGAAGCCGGGAACGTTGCCGTGGCCCGAGTAGCCACCTGCCACCCAGACGCGTCCGTCGCGGCCCGGGATCGGGCCCACGAGCGGGAGCATGTCCTGCGTCAGCCCGAAGATGCCGGCCCAGCGGTGCGTGATCTGCACCCTCTCGCCGGCGAGCTCGTGGAGGAACGATTCGAGGGAGGACTGGATCGCAGGCGTCGTCTCCTCGACGTCGGTGAGCTCGTCGAGGATCGAGACGTCGCGGAAGCCGCCGAGCACGATCCGCCCGTCCGGGAGCTGCTGCCAGTAGTCGAAGCCCTGCCGCGCGTAGTGCGGGCGGTCGTAGAAGATGCGGTCGAGCGGCGCGCTCGCGATCACCTGGCCCCGCGTGGGCCAGATCAGGCCGTCAAGCTCGGGGGTGAGGCCGCGTCCGTAGCCGTCGGTCGCGACGAGGACGCGATCGGCGTCGAGCGCTTCGACGTCCTCGACTGTGTCGTGCTCCCGGATCTCGGCCCCCGCTGCGGCGGCGCGCGCCGCCAGACGGCGGACGAAGCGCGCAGGCTGGATCGAGCCGCCGCCGGGACGGGAGATGGCGCCGCGGAACCGACCGGCTGCGCCCCCGGGGACGTCGTCGAGCCACTCGGCTTCGAAGCCGTCCTCGCGCAACGCCTCGTACTCGAGCCGGATCTCGTCACGCTCCTCCTCGTCGGCCGCGAGCCGGTAGCTGCCCGGGCGACGCAACGCGTCTCCGGCGAGCTCTTCCATCCGGTCGAGCGCCTCCTCCGTCCAGCGCCAGAGTGCGGCTGCCTGCTCCGCGCCGTACGTCTCGCGGGCGATGTCGTAGCGGGCCGCGCCGCCGGACAGGGCGAAGCCGCCGTTGCGGCCGCTCGCGCCCTCCGCAATCGCTCGCGCGTCGTGGATCCGCACGCTGAGTCCCGCCTCCGCGAGGCGCAGCGCGGCGGAGCATCCGGTGACCCCACCGCCGACGATTGCGACGTCGACGCGGCCGTCGAACGCCCGGTCTTCACGCGGCGGTACAGGATCTTCGAGCCAGTACGGGTTCAGGACGTGGAACGGTAGACGCCGTCGTGGACGGCGACTCGCCCGTCGATCTCGAGCTCGACGAGCGTGCGCCCGATCTCGGCGGCGCCGAGGCCGGTGCTGCGGACGAGCTCGTCGGCACTCGCGGGCAGGAGCGCGAGGAGCGGTGACCGCTCACCCGGGTCGGGCTCCTCGGGCTCGATGCCGAACGAAGCGAAGACGTCGGCTTCGCTCGTCAGCGGCGACGCGCCGAGCTTGAGCAGTGCGTTCGTGCCCGCGGAGAGCGAGCTCGTGATCTCGCCCGGCACCGCGAAGACCTCCCGTCCCTCCTCCAGGGCCAGATCGGCCGTGATGAGCGCGCCGCTCCGCTCGCGCGCCTCGACGACCACCGTCGCCGCGCACAGCCCGGCGACGATGCGGTTGCGTGCCGGGAACCGCCATGGTGCCGGCTCGACCCCCGGCGCGTACTCGGCGACGATGAGACCGTTCGTTGCGACGCGCCGTGCGAGCTCGGCATGCGCCGCGGGATAGTCGCGGTCGATGCCACAGCCGAGAACGGCGACGGTCGTACCCTCCGCTTCGAGCGCCCCACGGTGCGCCTCGGCATCGATCCCGCGGGCGAGCCCGCTCACGACGACGAGCCCCGCAGCGGCGAGTTCGCGTCCCAGCTTCCGGGCGACCGGGGCGCCGTAGCCGGAGCAGGCGCGGGCTCCCACGATCGCGACCGCAGGTCGGGATAGGAGCTCGGGCTCCGCTTCGCCCCGCAGGAAGAGCCCCGGAGGCGGGTCGTGGATCGCGCGCAGGAGCGGCGGAAAGCTCGGCGCCGAGCGCGCGAGGAAGCGGTGGCCCCCCGCCGCAAGCCTTTCGAGGTACGCGCGCTCATCGAAGCGCCGCTCGAACGTGCGCCAACGCTCGCCGCGCGGCGGTCGGACGTGATGCGTCCCGGTCTCGGAGGCGAACGCCGCGAGGGCGAGCTCAGACATTCGACAGTTCGTCCGGGGAGCGATACGACAGAGCCTCGGCCACGTGCTCCGGCCGCACGGCGTCCGACTCCGCGAGCGCCGCGATCGTGCGGGCGACGCGGCCGACGCGCGCGTAGCCTCGACCCGAGAGGTGGAGACGGTCTGCCGCCCGGCGCAGGAGCGCGTCGGCTTCGCGATCACGGCTCGGCGCCTTCGCAGCGAGCCGTTCACGGGCAGCGGTGACCCGCGCGGAGACCGCCGCCGAGGCTTCGCTCGGAGCCGCGGCGAGCTCCTCCCCGCGTACGCGCGGCATCGCGAGGACGAGGTCGAAGCGGTCGAGGAGGGCCCGCGAAAGCTTGTCCCGGTACCGTGCGAGCCGCTGCGCCGAGCAGCTGCATTGCGCAGCCGGGTCGCCGCGGCCCCCGCACGGGCAGAGATTCATGGTCGCGACGAGCTGGAACCGAGCCGGGAAGACGACACGACCCGCAGCGCGCGAGACCGAGACGAAGCCGTCCTCGAGCGGCTGCCGCAGGGCCTCGAGCGCCGGCCGCTGGAACTCCGCGAGCTCGTCGAGCAGAAGCACGCCGCGATGCGCGAGGCTCGCCTCCCCCGGTCGCAGGTGCGGCCCGCCGCCGACGATCGCGGCAGTCGAGGCGCTGTGGTGCGGCGCGCGGAAGGGTGCTCGCGAGACGAGCGGACACTCGCCGTCCACCAGCCCCGCGACCGAGTGGATCCGCGTCACCTCGAGCGCGGCCTCGGGCTCGAGCGGCGGCAGGATCCCCGGCAGCCGGCGCGCGAGCATCGTCTTCCCCGTCCCGGGCGGGCCGCCGAGGAGGACGTTGTGTCCGCCCGCAGCGGCGAGCTCGAGTGCGCGGCGCGCGCGTTCCTGCCCGCGAACGTCGGCGAGGTCGGGCGCCGACGCAGCACCGTGGCCGTTCGCCGCCGGCAGCAGCGGCGGCTCGGGCTGCAGCTCACGCTCGCCCCGAAGGTAGGCGACCGCCTCGGCGAGGTGCCGGACCGGAATGGCGGCGACACCGGCGAGGGCAGCCTCCCGCGCGGAGTCGGCCGGACACAGAAGTCGTTCGGAGCCCAGTCGCCGCGCACCTTCCGCGACGGCAAGAACACCTCCGACGCGGCGCAGGCGCCCGTCGAGCGCGAGCTCGCCGACGGCGGCGGTCCGCTCGAGTGCGCCACGCGGGAGCTGCTGGGACGCCGCGAGCAAGGCGAGCGCGATCGGAAGGTCGAACCCTGATCCCTCCTTCCGCAGCTCGGCCGGCGCGAGGTTGACGGTGATGCGCCCTTCGGGAAACTTCAGCTCCGCGGCTGAGATCCCGCTGCGTACGCGCTCCCGCGCCTCCTGGCACGCACGGTCGGCAAGGCCGACGATCGCGAACCCGGGGATGCCGTCGCGAACGTGCGCCTCGACATCCACACGACGAGGCTCGAGGCCGACGAGCGCATGGGTGACTGCGCGTGCGAGCACGCCTCGAAGCTACGAGCCAAGCCGTGACGACGGCGTCGCAGCTACGTGAAGAGATTCAGGCTGCGCGCGCGACGAGCACGTCTTCGAAGTACTCGCCTGCCCGCCGGCCCGTGCGACGGTTGACGTGCCTTCGCAGCCGCGCTTCGAGCTGCAATCCGGCTCGGGCGAGGATCTCCGGATAGAGATCGCGCCGGTCATTGACCACGACGAGCACGGGAGCATCCGGCCGCAGGGCCGCAGCCGCCCGTGCGAGCACGGCGGCGATGCCCGCGCGATACGCCTCGAGCGCCGCGAGCGACGTTCCCGAGGCGGCTGCTCCGATCTCCCGCTCGCGCTGGTCGTCGAGCTGGAGCAGCTCGTACGCGTAGCGATGCTGCTCGTGGTAGTCGATCAGCCCCGGATACGGCGGCGACGTGAGAATGCCGTCGAACCGACCCGCGAGCGTGAGCTCGCGAGCGTCTCCGTACAGCACCGCCGCCTCCCGCTCCGAGTCCCGTAACTGGGCAAATCGCTCGATCCGCGCCAGCGTGTCGAGGGTGTAGCGGCGGAGGAATCCGGCCGCGGAGTCGACGGGGCGACACTCGCGCCGATGCTTGTGGCACCAGTACTCCCCGCGCTGCGGCGCCTTCGGCGCCTCGAGATCGAAGTGCGCCGTCAGCCTCGCGGAGCGCGCGGCCCGGGAGAGGATCACGCACAGCACGTCGCGATGCCGGTACTCCGGGATCAGCCCGTGAAAGGCGAGGAGCTCGCCCGCCGCTCGCGGCGCGTACCAGTCCCGCAGATAGCCGCTCACACGGCCGCCGCGGCGCGACAACGACCCGATCCGCGCGGCGACGTCCTGCAGCTCCTCCCCCAGCTCCGCGATG
>JAICME010000116.1 GCA_025929425.1 Thermoleophilia bacterium
GATCCCGACCTCGTTCACCGCCGCTTCGGTACCGCCGCAGAGCATCACGTCCGCGCGGCCGAGGCGAATCGAATCGAGCCCGTCCCCGATCGCCATGTTCGACGCGGCGCACGCCGTGCACTGGGAGCCAAGCGGCCCCCGTGTGCCAAGCTCGATCGAGACCCAGCCGGCGCCGAGGTTGGGGATGATCGCGGGGATGGCGAACGGGTTGACCCGGTCAGGCCCACGCGTGATCAGCGTGTCGTAGCACTCCTGGAACGAGCGGATGCCCCCGATGCCCGTCGCGATGGACGCGCCTGTGCGATCGGCCTCCTTCGAGATGTCGATGCCGGAATCCGCCTCCGCCTGCCGAGCGGCGGCGAGGATCAGATGGGTGAAGCGATCCATGCGTCGGGCGTCCTTGCGGTCGACCCAATCGGTCGGGTCGAGGCCCTTCACCTCGCACGCGAAATGCACCTTGTAGTCCGAATGGTCGAACTGCGTGATCTCGGCCGCACCGGACTCGCCCGCGAGCAGGCTCGACCACGTGGACTCGACATCGAGCCCGAGTGGCGTCACCGCGCCCAGCCCGGTGACGACGACGCGTCTGCGTCCGTTGAGAGAACCGTTCCCCGTAGTCACTTACATCCCGAGTCCGCCGTCGACGAGGAGCACATCGCCCGTGATGAACGATGCCTCGTCGGAGCAGAGGAAGCGTACAGCGCCCGCAACGTCGCTCGGCTCTCCGAGGCGGCCCAGAGGCGTGTTGGTGAGCATCGCCGCGGTTGCTTCCTCCGGTAGGACGTCCGTCAGCTGCGTCCGCACATACCCGGGCGCGACGACGTTCGCGCGCACGCCCCGGCTGCCGAGCTCGCGGGCGAGCGACTTCGTGAAGCCGATGATCCCGGCCTTCGAGGCGCCGTAGTTCGTCTGGCCCCAGTTGCCGTGGACGCCGACGATCGAGGAGATGTTCACGATCGACCCGGCGCGCTTCTTCATCATGGGCCGGCAAACGGCGCGGCACGTGTAGAAGACGGACGAGAGGTTCGTCTCGATCACCGTGCGCCAGTCGTCGTCCGGCATCCGGGCCAGAAGGCCGTCGCGCGTCAGCCCCGCGTTGTTGACGAGGATGTCGAGATCTCCGGCCTCCTCGACGAGCCTGGCCGCATCCTCCGGGCTGGAGACGTCCGCCTGCACGGCGCGTCCTTCGATCTCACGCGCGAGCGCCTCGGCCTCGTCCACCCCGGTGCGGTAGCCGACGACGACCTCGGCTCCACCGCGCGCGAGTTCTTCCGCAATCGCCCGGCCGATGCCCTTCGAGGCGCCGGTGACGAGGGCACGCTTGCCCTCGAGGCTCGCGAAGCTCACGCTTCCGAAAGAAGCTCGGGCAACCGGTCGAGTGCCTCGACGCTGTTGATCGAGACCGCCTTCGCGCTGCGATCGATCCGTTTGACGAGCCCGGAGAGGACGTTGCCCGGCCCGACCTCGACGAAGGTGCGGACGCCGTCGCGCATGAGCTCCGACGCGGCCTGGGTGAAGCGAACCGGCGCGGTGAGCTGGTCGACGAGAAGCGGACCCATGCGTTGCGCCGACTCGACGCGGGCCGTGACGGTCGACATGAACGGCGCCGACGGCTCCTGGAAACGCACCTTCTCGATCGCGGGCCGCAACCGGTCGGCCGCACGGGCGACGAGCGGCGAGTGGAACGCGCCCGAGACCTTCAGCTTGACCGCACGGCGCGCTCCGTGATTCTGCGCCTGCTCGATGCACTCGTCGACCGCGAGGTTCTCGCCGGAGACGACGATCTGCCCGGGGCAGTTGTAGTTCGCAGGCCAGACGCCGAGGATCCGACGGCAAAGGCCCTCGACCACGTCGTCGGCGAGACCGAGGATCGCCGCCATGGAACCGGGATTGCGGGCTGCTGCGTCGGCCATGGCGAGGCCGCGCTCGCGCACGAGCGCCATCGCCTCCTCCAGGGTCATCGCCTCGGCTGCCGCGAGCGCCGCGAACTCACCCACGGAATGGCCGATCACGAAGTCCGCCTTCACACCGCGGTCGCGCAACGCTGCGAGCACCGCGAGCGAGGTCGCGACGAGCGCCGGCTGCTGCACCGCCGTGTCGAACAGCTCCTCCGCCTCGGCGTGGAAGCAGAGGCGCTCGAGGTCGAGGCCGCTCGCCGCGCTACCGCGCACGAACACGTCCCTCGCGGCAGGCACCGCCTCGGCGAAGTCGCGCCCCATCCCGGCTTCGAACGAGCCCTGGCCGGGGAAGCAGAACGCCACCTTGTTCATGTTCCGCTCCGCCGCCGCGCAGGTCGGCGCCTCCGCTCCTCGATGAGCTCCGTCGAGCCTACGCTCATGCCGCGCCTCCGATCGTCCATCGCATCAGCGCACTACCCCACGTGAGGCCCGCGCCCATTCCTGTCATCAGTACGAGACGGCCGGCCCGAAGCCTGCCGTCTACTTGCGCGTCGGCGAGCGCGAGCGGGATCGAGCCCGAGGACGTATTCCCATAACGGTCGACGTTGATCACCACTCGATCCGACGGGATCCCGAGCTTCTTGGTTGCGTGATCGATGATACGAACATTCGCCTGGTGAGGAACGTAGACGTCGACGTCTTCGACACGCATCCCCTGCTGGTCGAGCACGGCCCGAGCAGAGTCGACGAGAACGCGTGTCGCAAATTTGAACACCTCGCGCCCGTTCATCTTCACGAACCGGTCGGGCTCGGCGAAGAGACGGGAGCCGCTGCCGGGCAGCCAGAGATGCTCGCCCCCACCCCCGTCGGCACCGAGCTCGAAGGCGAGGAAGCCCGGCTCGGCGGACGGCTCGAGCACGACGGCGCCCGCTCCGTCCCCGAAGAGGACGACGGTCGAACGGTCGCTCCAGTCGAGGATGCGCGACAGCACGTCGCCGCCGACCACGAGCACGCGCTGGACGAGCCCCGCCGCAACCATCCCGTACGCCTGCGCAACCGCGTACATGAACCCCGTGCAGCCGGCGGACAGGTCGTACGCCGCTGCGTCCGCCGCGCCGAGCCGGTCGGCGAGGAGCGCCGAGGTCGAGGGGAACATCATGTCCGGCGTCACCGTGGCCACGACGATGAGATCGAGGTCCTTGCCGTCGAGACCGGCCTGGCTCAGCGCTGTCCGGGCGGCGGGGAGGCAGATGTCCGAAAGCGCCTGCTCGTCGGCGGCTATCCGCCGCTCTCGGATGCCCGTACGCTCGATGATCCACTCGTCCGACGTCTCCACGAGCTGCGAGAGCTCCTCGTTCGTGATCACCCGCTCCGGCGCGTAGGCACCGAGACCGGTGATCGTGGCGTGGACGTCGCTGCGGGCGCTGGTGATCATTCGCTCCCCACGTAGACCGTCAGCATCGCCTCGACGGCGACGTCATCGCCGACGCTCGCTCGACCCTGTCCTTTCGCAATCGGGCCGCGCACCCGGAGGAACTCGCATTCGAGATCGAGCACGTCGCCCGGTTCCACGACCCGCTTGAAGCGACAGTCGTCGATTCCGGCGAAGAATGGGATCTTGCCGTGGTTCGCTTCGTCAGCGAGGACGGCAACCGCCCCGCACTGCGCGATCGCTTCGACCGTGAGGACTCCGGGCATCACCGGTCGCTCGGGGAAATGCCCCTGGAACCACCACCCGTCCACGGGCACGACGTAGCGACCGAGCACGCGGCGTCCCGGCTCGATCTCGAGCACCTCGTCCACGAGCAGGAAGGGCGGCCGGTGCGGGATGATCGACTCGATCGTCTCCCGGCCGAAAGGCGGAGGCGGGAGTGTCAAGCGACGTCTCGACGCTCGAGCCGCTCGCGCAGCCGATTACGGCCGCGGTGCGCGTGACACTTGGCGGTTCCGACGGGCATGCCGGCGGCCTCCGCGATCTCTTCGAAGGTGTAGCCCAGCGCGTCCTTGAGCACTACGACCCGCGCCTGCTCGGGCGAGATGTCGGCGAGGGAGTCGCACAGCTCGCGCCGCAGCTCGGAAATCCGGACGCCACGCGTCGGATCGTGCTCGGTGTCGGCTCCCAGCTCCTCCGGCAGCGCGTCGTGCGTCCGCGTGCGCTGCCGCTCGGCCACGTCGCGGCTGGTGTTGACGACGAGGCGGTGCAACCAGGTCGAGAACTGCGACTCGCCGCGGAACTGCCGGAGGCGGACGCAGAGCTTTGCCAGCGCCTCCTGTGCCGCGTCGCGCGCGTCCTCGGGGTCGCGCAGAAGGTGCTTGGCGAGGCGCTCGACCCGTGGTGCATGGCGAATGCAGAGAGCTTCGAGCGCTTCGGCGTCGCCGGCCTTCGCGCGGGTCACGAGAACGGGGTCGCTGAGACTCGCGTAGTCGAGGCCGCGCTCCCGCAACGGCTGCTTGATGGCCCTCACAGCCGCAGTAGTCTAAATGCGGGTGGCGGATCTATCTCCCGGCTCGGTCGAGCCATTGCTGCGCGGCCGTCTCGGGCACCCGTACCGCTTCGTCGAGGAGTGCACTTCGACGCAGCGTCTGATCGAGGACGCCGAGCCCGAGGGAACGACCGTGGCCACCGATCTCCAGACCCATGGACGCGGGCGTCTCGGCCGCCGTTGGGAAGCACCGCGAGGCCGTGCTCTCCTCTTCTCGGTCCTGCTCCACCCGACACCGCCGATGGCGCTGTGGCCGGAGCTATCGCTCGTCGCGGGCGATGCCGTCGCCGCCGCGCTGCGCGAGGAGGTTGGGGTCGCAGCCGAGCTGAGCCATCCGAACGACGTCCTCATCGGCGGCCGCAAGGTCGCGGGGATCCTGCCCGAGGCGAGCGTCGGGAGGGTCGTGCTCGGGATCGGGGTCAACGTCAACCAGACAGCCGACGAGCTGCCGGCAGAGACGCCCAAGCCGCCGACCTCACTCCGCATCGAGACCGCCCTGGAGCGAATGCGCGCGCCGCTACTCGCAGCGATCCTGCTGGAGCTCGAACGCGGTTACGACGCCTGGCAGCGCCTGCACACGACCCGCTAGGAAGGCACGGGAATCTGGGCGCCGCCGTTGGTGCGGAGCTCGCGGAAGCTCCGTGCAGCTTCGATTGCGGCACCGAGGTTCAGACCCTTGTCCTTCGCCTGCTTGATCAGCATCACGGTCTCGAGGGCATCGATGTCGTAGATCCGCTGCTTCTTGCCCTTGGTCGGAATCTGGGCCTTGTTGGTCCAGTAGTCGAGCTGCATCTTCGAGATCCCGGCGATCTGGCAGACCTGCCCGAGGTAGAGCTCGATCTTGTCGAGATGCTCCGCCAGATTGATGGGTTCGAGAAGGTCGACCTGCCGGCTGACCGCCACTCCGCCCTCGCGCGTTCGATTCTGCCCCCGCCCGGGAGTTATAAAGCCCGCAGGCCGCGAATGGAAGGGCGTGCTGGGGGAAACCAGCGCCGGGTTAGCCGTCGCTCGGCTCTTGCTCGGCCGGTTCGCCGCTGCCGTTGGTGTCGTCGTCGGACTCGACGACGGGCGCGAGAGCCGAGACTCGCTCGTCGTCCCCGCGAAGACGCATCACGATCACGCCCTGTGTCGAGCGGCCCAGCCGCTTGACATCCTCGACCGGGATCTTGATCACGGTGCCGGCGGTGGAGATGAGCATCACCTGGTAGCCGTCGCGAACGACGCGCGAACCGACGAGATAGCCGCGCGCCTCGGTCAGCTGGACGGTCTTGACTCCCATGCCACCGCGGCCCTTGACCGGGTATTCGGAAACGCGCGTCCGCTTGCCGAAGCCGTTCTCGGTGACGACGAGAAGGTCGGCGTCGTCCTCCGCGATGTTGATCGAGATCACCTCGTCGTCCTTGCGGAGCTTCATTCCGACGACGCCGGAGGTGTCCCGGCCCATCGGCCGGGCGTCGGTCTCCTTGAAGCGAATCGCCTGACCCTTCTTCGAGACCATCAGGATGTCGTTGTTCCCGGTCGAGTGGCGGACGCCGACGAGCTCGTCACCCTCGCGCATCTTGATGGCGATGATCCCGTCGGCCTTGAGCGGCGTGTTGTACGCGGCGAGCTCGGTCTTCTTGACGATGCCGTTCTTCGTCGCGAAGACGAGGTACTTCGCCTCCTCGAAGTCGCGCGTCTGGATCACGGCCCGCACCTGCTCGTCCTGCCTGAATGGAAGCAGGTTCACGATCGCGCGGCCCTTCGACTGGCGGGAGCCGAGCGGCAGCTCGTGCACCTTGAGCCGGTAGACCTTGCCGACGTTCGTGAAGAAGAGGATGTAGTCGTGCGTGGACGCGACGAAGAGGTGCTCGATGTAGTCCTCGTCCTTCAGGTCCATCCCCATCACGCCGATGCCACCGCGCCGCTGCTCGCGGTACGTCGTCACTGGTAGCCGCTTGATGTAGCCCGAGCGCGTGATCGCGATGACCATGTCCTCCTCGGCGATCAGATCCTCGAGCTCGAGATCGCCTTCCGCGGCCATGATCTCGGTACGCCGGTCGTCGTTCTTGGTGTAGATCTGCCTCAGCTCGAGCAGCTCGTCGCGGATCAGGCCGTCGATGCGCGACTCGTCGCCGAGGATCTCGCGCAGCTCTGCGATCCGCTCGGTCTTGTCCTTGAACTCGCGGTCGAGCTCGGCGCGCTCGAGAGCGGTCAGCTGCCGGAGGCGAAGCTCGAGGATCGCCTGCGCCTGGATCTCCGTGAAGCCGAACTGCTCCATCAGCCCTGTCCGCGCAGTGTCCGTGTCGGCGGCAGCCCGAATCAGCGCGATGACCTCGTCGAGGACATCGAGCGCCTTGAGGTACCCCTCGAGGATGTGGACGCGCGCCTCGAGCTTCCGCAGCTCGTACTTCGAGCGGCGGGTGACGATCTCGCGCTGGAAGTCGAGGTAGTGCTGGAGCAGGTCGCGGAGCGCGAGCGTGCGCGGCACGCCGTCCACGAGCGCGACGGCGTTGTAGCCGAAGGTCGACTGGAGCGGTGTGTGCTTCCAGAGCTTGTTGAGCACGACCTGCGGGATGGCGTCACGCTTGAGTTCGATCACGAACCGCATCCCGCTGCGGTCGGAGAGGTCCCGTACGTTCGAGACCTCGCTCAGCGTGCCCGTCTTGACCAGCTCCGCGATCTTGGTGATAACGCCGTCGTCGCCGCCCTTCTTGACCGTGTAGGGCAGCTCGGTGACGACGATCGCCGACTTGCCGCCGCGCAGCTCCTCGGCATGGGCGCGTGCACGCACGACGATTCGGCCACGGCCGGACCGATATGCCTCGCGGATTCCCTCGCGACCGAGGATGATGCCGCCGGTCGGGAAATCCGGGCCCTTGATGTGCTTCATCAGCCGGTCGACGTCGATCGAGGGTTCGTCGATCAGTGCGACGAGGGCATCGGTGACCTCGCCGAGGTGGTGCGGCGGCATGTTCGTGGCCATGCCGACCGCGATGCCCGACGAGCCGTTGACGAGCAGGTTCGGGAACCGCGACGGCAAGACCGTGGGCTCACGGCGCGACTCGTCGTAGTTGGGCTTGAAGTCGACGGTGTCGGCGTCGATGTCCTCGAGCAGCTCGGTGGCGAGCTTCGCGAGCCGGCACTCCGTGTACCGCATCGCGGCAGCCGGGTACCCGTCGATGTTGCCGAAGTTCCCCTGACCGTCGATCAGGGGATAGCGCAGCGAGAACGGCTGCGCGAGGCGCACGAGGGTGTCGTAGATCGCCGAGTCGCCGTGCGGGTGATACGAGCCCATCACGTCGCCGACGACGCGCGCGCACTTGAGCCGGGGCCGGTTCGGCTGCAGGCCTGCTTCGTGCATCGCGTAGAGGATGCGACGGTGCACCGGCTTGAGGCCGTCCCGCACGTCGGGCAGCGCGCGCGAGACGATCACGCTCATCGCGTAGTCGAGGAAGCTCGAGCGCATCTCCTGCTCGAGCTCGCGAGACTCGATGCGGCCGGGGTTCAGCGGTTCCATCGGCGTACTAGACATCGAGGAAACGAACGTCCTTCGCGTTCTCCTCGATGAACAAGCGGCGTGGCTCGACCTGGTCGCCCATCAGCATGGAGAAGAGGCGATCGGCGGCGGCCGCATCGTCGACGTCGACACGAACCAGCATGCGGTTCGCCGGATCCATGGTCGTGTCGGCCAGCTCCTGCGCGTCCATCTCGCCGAGCCCCTTGAAGCGGCTGAGCGTGATCCCTTCCTTCGCGAGGTCGAGAACCTGGTCGCGCAGCTCCTCGTACGTCTCCGCATGGCGCGTCTTCTTGCCGAGCGCGAGATCGAAGGACGGTGGGCCGACGATCTCGCGCAGTCGCGCGTAGGCCTTGCGCAGGTTCGCGTAGACCGGCGACGCGAGGAGCTCGGCCGGGATGACGACGTGCGACGCCGCGCTCGTCTCGCGCTCGACTACCTTCAGGCGAGCGCCCTCGGTGGTCTGC
>JAICME010000183.1 GCA_025929425.1 Thermoleophilia bacterium
ACTACGACCCCAACCTGGGCCGCTTCCTGACCCCCGACCCCCTCCTCGCACCCAGCGACCCCTCCCAGCTTCCCGCCTACCAGTACGGCGGCAACGACCCGCTCAACCACTCCGACCCCACCGGCCTGATGCGCGTCTCCGACGGCGGCGGCACCCCCGACGCCGTCATGCGACAGTCACCCTGGGAACGCGGCCTCGACGTCAAACGCCACACAGCCGTCGCAGCGACCCTCAGCCAACAGGCGATCGCCCAAAAACGCCAACTCACCGTGGTAGCCCCTCGACCCAAGCCAGCGCTCCGCCCGGCGACGCCTCCTCAGCAAGACGACGCCTGGTACACGACCGCCCTCAAGTGGGGCGCGAAGGCAACTGCCACCGTCGCTCTGAGCGCGGCGGCCGGCGTGGTGTGCGGCGCCACGGCACTGACTGGCTGCGTGGCCGCGGGTGCGTTGGCTGGCGTTGCCAATACCGCCGCCTGGAACCTCATTGACGGACAACCTACGACCCCGATCGAGGTGGCACAAAGTGCCGCCTGGGGAGGCGCCGGCGCTGCAGTGGGAGCGTTAGCCGCCGAAGCCCTCAGCGCAAGCTCGTCTGCCGCCCGTGCCGGTGTTGCCGCAAAGACGGTGCCGAAGGCGCTCCCGGGAGTTGATGACGTTCTCGGCGGGCTGGCCAAGGGACGTAGCAGCGGCGTTCGAACAGTGGGATCCGATGCCGAACTAGGCGATGTCTACGGGACCCTCACGCGAGGGGGCACTCCTATCGACGTCCCTGGCTACAAGGGAAGCTGGATTGAGCGCAGCGACGGTGTCCGGGTGGGTCTCCGAGATGCATCCAAGAGCGGTGGGCGAACCATCGATATTCGCTACCCCGACGGGACGACGGGAAAGGTCCACATCGAGTGAACGCGCCCAAGCGAACCTTGGCGGAGGACCTCCTTGCCCGAGCGGCCGAGGACTGGGTCTCGGCCGCCGAGGTCATCGACCTCGTCCGCACATCCGGCGTGACGGACCCCTCGGACTGCCGGGACCTGGCCGTCGGACTGATCGCCCGACTGCTCGCGGAGCAACTGGTCTCTGCCGGCGACATCGAAGGGGTCGAGCATTGGCCCTGGCCCCTATCGACGGCTGAAGCTCTCCTTCGAATCGCGACGGAATGGGCGTCCGAGAGTGACCCCTTCGTCATGCCGGGCTCCATCGTCTGGCTGAACACAACGCCGAGGGGCCAGGCGATCGGCGAATCGGTCTGGCAGCGGGAGCGCGGTCAGTGAAGCGACTTCTGTTGCTGCTCATCGGCGTGGTTCTCGGCTGGTTGGCCGTGCCGGCGTCGGAGGTCGCCGCGGCGGCCCCGGCTTTCGGCGTGCATGCCCACGTCTCCTTCGGTTTCCACCTCACCGCCGACGTCGACCTGCCCGCCGCAGAGCGCGGCCCGCCAGCGCGCATCTATGACTACAACGCTCAAGACGCCGTCGACCTCCGGTCGCACGGCCTTTCGGCGCGCCTGGGGGGGAGCAGACCTTCCCCTGCCTTCGCCTACGATCACCACGCCCTGCTTGTGCAGGGGGACAGCGTTACAACCCTGACGGATGGCCCTGTGGTCGCCGAAGGCGATCTTTTGTCGCTCCAGCTGAGACACGCTGCCGCAAAGAGCGCCACAGCCGTCGAACGTGAGGCTGTCGATGTTGGCCACGCAGGAATTCACCAGTTCCCTGGCATCAAGCCGGGCAAGAGTCAGTTCTATGACGGTGAAGACCTCGGCCGCCTGTCGAACACGGATGGGATTCCTGGCGTGTTGCAGAAGAACGGCAACACTCGCTACGTCATGCGAGGCACTCAGGACGTCGGAGTCGACCGAACGACGGCTTTGCCAACGGACGTGTACACCGTCATCCGGAAGCCTGACGCCTCGGTGCTCACGATGTTCCCCGGCACGAGCCCTCGGAGCTGACCGTGGCCCTCCGGATCGAGCTTTGGGTTGCTGGGCGCCTCACGGGTGGCGTTGAGGAGTGGTGGGATGGAGTCGAGGCCGCCCTCGCGGGCACAACCGATGACTACCCCCTCCTCGCAAGCGTGAGCCCGTACGGGGAATGGATCGTTCCACTCGACCGGGTCTCCGATCTCGGCGCCGAGGCTCGCCGGCTCGCCAACGCCACGACGTCCGGCAGGACGGCAGAACTACTCTCTCGCCTGGCTGACCTGTGTACCCAGGTCGAAGGCCAAACCGACGCAGAACTCCGGTTCAGCGGTGACTAGCACCATCAGCAACTGGCCCGTCGCGGTGCCGGCAATCCGCCGGCTGTGCGCGGTGATGATCGCCGTATTCGTCGGGCTACTAAGCACCCCGATCGCGGCGCCCGCAGCGCGCGCGCAATCACTCGCGACCACGACCTACGACGCGCTATCCGCGGGCTACGACCACCCTGCGCCGCTTGCGCGCATTGACAGTCAGCCAGTCCTTCGTCGTGGTCCGCCGATCAAGCCTTCCGCCGCCTCGGTGAGGGACTCTGTCTCGATCTTGCTTGTCGGTGTTGCCGCAAAGGGCGCCATGGACATTCGCCCGCCGCTGTCGATCGGATCGAAGCAGTTCGGCGCGAAGTGGGGGAAGCACGCAGCCGACTACGGGCTGGACCCCGCAAGCAGCTCGTCACGGTCTTGGTTCATGAACCGAGCGCGCGACGTGCACCTCAACCCCGATGAGGTGCGCCGCGGAGCTTGGAACCCCGTAGGAGGCGGTGGTGACAACTACTTCTTCTTCCGCCAGGGCGACGATCTCCTCATCACACAACCCGGCGGCGAGTTCGTCACCATGTTCCCGGGCGGCAGAACCAACGCATGGTTCAAGAACGCGGAGGTGTTCCCGCATTGATCGACACGCTCCCTGGTCGTCGCTGCACGTGTATTCGCCGCTTCCAGCACCGGCTCGCAGACCAGCCACCCAGCGAGACTGGACCAATCGAGTTCACGTGGGACGACGGCACACGGCTGACTATGGACGCCAACACCGACTGGACGCTCGACCTGTCCAGCCGGCCATGGACCGATCCCTACCCCAGCGTGTCTGAGAGCGAGCGGAAGGCACTAGCGCAAGAGGTTGGGCTCTGGCAGGAGGCACCGATTCCGAGCGCGCTGGGTCGACTCGTCGGACAGGTTGTTACCTCAGCCGCGCCGGAGCTCAACGAGGTTGGTGAACTCACGGGGCTCAGCCTCGCCTTCGAGACCCAAGTCGTTGGTGCGCGTGTCCTGGGCGGGGAGGTCACTGTCGAGGTTCTCGACCGATGAGACGCTTGCTCCCCCTGCTGGTCGCGCTCATCTCCGCGCTGCTCGGTTGGCTCTTCGCCGCCTCCGCCGACGCGGCCACGTTAACGCCGGCCCACATTGAGTCCGGTTATGTCTACGACGGCCACCAACACACCTCGCCGGCGACGTACACCGCCACCGACCGCGGACGGCCTGCCGACAGCGACACCGTCGCCTCTGTCGACGCCGTCGACCGTTGGTCGCGCGGCGCTTCGGAGCGCCCGGCCACGGCACCACGCGCTACCGCGATCACCTACGACCGCCCTACGCCGCTTGTGCAGGTTGCTCGGGCTCCGGCTACGACGCAGGATCAAGCTCGTCGATGCGACGGCGAGATTTCGTCGCTCGGTTCGAGGCGTGTTGCCGCAAAGTTCATTGGCCCCGAGGCCGCACTGGGCTTCAAGACGTTTGACGCCGCAAAGACAGCACCTGAACTCGCCTCCGGACTAGAGCGGACTGGAAGTGCGCTGAGCAAGAGCGATGCCTTCCACCGGTCAGTCTCCTGGGTCGTCGACAACCCGGCTGCGCAGCGC
>JAICME010000165.1 GCA_025929425.1 Thermoleophilia bacterium
AAAGACCCGCCGCGTCGTCGAGCCCAGCTGGCTCGAGCCGTACCCGGACAGCGCACTTCCGGATCCCGCCCCCGGACCTGAAGCACGCTACGAGCAGCGCGAAGCGATCCAGCTCTCGTTCATCGTCGCGTTGCAGCAGCTGCCCGCGAAGCAGCGCGCAGCGCTCGTTCTGCGCGACGTGCTCGGCTTCCACACCGACGAAGCCGCCTCGGTCCTCGAGACGACCCCGCAGTCGGTCAAGGCCGCGCTCCAACGCGCACGCGCAACGCTCGACTCGTACACCCTCGAACGCGAGCAGGCGCCGCTGCCCGACTCGCCGACCGAACGGAACCTTCTCGCCACCTTCAGCGACGCCGTCGAAGCCGGCGACACGGCACGCCTCCTAACTCTGCTGAGCTCCGACGCTCGTGTGACCATGCCGCCGCAACCGGGCGAGCTCATCGGACACGAAGCGATCGGCGTATACCTCGAGCACGGCGCCGAGGTCCGCGGCGCCCCGCTAGAGGTACGCCCGACCCGCGCCAACGGCCAGCCGGCCTTCGGCTGCTACCTGCGCTCGCAGCCCTGGGGCATGATGGTCCTCACCCTGAGCGGCAGCAAGGTTGACGAGATCACGCTCTTCGCCGACCCCGCGCTGCCCCGCCGCTTCGGTCTTCCCGAACACATCTAGCCGAGAAGGATGGGTTCGGCGTGAGATGGTTTAGCCGCCGACATCGTCGCGGCCTTATGAATCTATCCTCTGAAGTGTGAGACTCGGCGTTAAAGCGGTCCTGCTCACCGTCGCTGTCGGACTGGCATCGCTCGTCGTGGCGACGCCGAGCGGTACCGCCGGCCCGGGTTGCCCGGAGAGCCCCGTGACACGACACACGGCTCGGCTGACCATCAAGTTCCTGCACATCGTCAACCAGCCGATCCGCACGAGAGCTTGCGATCTGGCGCGCGGACCTATCTGGGATGCGGCCTACGCGACACGGCCCGGAATGGGCTTGACGATGGTCATCGACGCACACGATGTGACCCCTGTGCCGGGCTACGGCGCCCACGGCCCGTTCTACCGCCTCTACCTGATCAAGCCGGGATACGTGGCAAAGATCAAGTGGAACGGTGTGTGGCGGACGTACCGGTTCGTTGCGACTCCGACGCCGTATCCACAAAGGCCGCAAAGCGAAGTCAACAAGCCCATCAGGAGCTTTGGAGTCGAGACCGTCTACTTCAGGTGCTGCTGGCCCCGGTACACGCGTAACGACTACCTCACCGTTCGAGCGGTGTTGGTGAGGCCCTCGCACTGACGCAGCACGCCGTCGTCGACTAGTCCGACGCCACTCGTTCCGCGAGGACCAACTCCGGCGCACGATCGAGAGGAGCGTCCGCTATGACAAGGCGTCTGCAAACCGATGGGCCTCGAATCTCGTCACAAGTTCTGAAATGAACGTTCTCCTTCGCCGAGAGCCGTGACGGGCCTCGACCCAGCGATCGCACCCGGCTCCCTTCAGCCCGTGGGAGACGGCGCGTTCGCGTCGAGCGCGATCCACCGCGAGCTCGCGTCGAGCTGGCGGAAGCTGACGCGCGCCGCGACCCTCGTCGCCCTGCTCACGAGCCCGGCGCTCGTCGCCCTCTTCATGCGGCAGGACCACTGGCCGCTGTGGAAGGCGCTCCTCGTCACGCTGCTGCTCGTCGTGGTGTTCCGCGGGCTCGTCGACCTCCTGTTCCGGAGGTTCATCCCGTGGCCGAGCCTGTTCGGGCTCGAGACCCAGCAGCATCGCGAGGACGACGTGCTCGGACGACGGCGCGCGTGGTTCTGGCACTTCTGGCTACGGGCCGGCATCGCCGCGGTCGTGATCATCACCGTCGTCTGGCTCTTCCGCGGCGGTTCGTGGATCGGAGCGCTGGACTCGATGGGTCACGGCGCGAGCCGCGTCTTCGGCAACACGCTCTTCTGGATCCAGGTTCTCTCCGTCTTCTTCCTCTTCATCGCGAACTTCGCCATCCTCATCGGCCCGCTGCTGCTCATGAACCTGACGCAGATGCGCGCCTTCGAGCCGGGTGACGCCGAGTGGGGCGTGAAGATGGAGGACGTCCGCGGCCAGGCCGAGGCGAAGGAGGAGGTGCGACGCGTCGTCTCGATCTGGCAGTCGGGCGAGGCGTTCGAGCGGGCCGGGGGCAAGCGCGAACGCGGCCTGCTCTTCCTCGGCGCTCCGGGAACGGGCAAGACGATGCTGGCCAAGGCGCTCGCGACCGGGTTCAACTCGCCGTTCGTCTCCATGCCCGGCTCGGGCTTCGCTGCGACCTTCATCGGGATCGACGCGATCGTCGTGCGCGTGCTCGCACGCCGGGCGAAGAAGCTCGCGCGCAAGTGGGGCGGCCAGTGCATCGTCTTCATCGACGAGATCGACGCCGTCGGCATGCGGCGTCAGGCCGTGCAGCAGATGGCGCCCGCGACCGACCCGTACTCCTGGCGTGACGTCAGCGACTTCTCCTTCTACGGGCCGTGGGGCGCGCAGAACCCGTCCGGTGACATCGTCGTCGAGACGACGAGATGGCGCGAGCGGCTGTTCGAGCAGCGGGCGCCGTCGCGCTGGACGAACCCGATCGTCGACCGGATCGTGAACCAGTTCCCCGGCGGGATCTTCGGCGGCATGGGCGGCGGAGGCCAGCTGGCTCTCAACCAGCTGCTCGTGGTGATGGACGGGATCGACAGCCCGCCGTTCGTCCGCCGCGTCCTGACGAACCGCATCAACACGCTGCTCGATGCCTCGTACCTCGTCCCGCGCCGGATCGGAAAGGTGCCCCTGCGGATCCCGCGCGCCCGTCCCGGCGGCGAGCAGATCTACTTCATCGGCGCGACCAACGTGCCGCTCGACCGGCTCGATCCGGCGCTGACGCGTCCGGGCCGCATGGGACGGCATGTCTCGTTCCGCACGCCGACGAAGGACGACCGGAAGGACGTCTTCGACCTCTACCTCGGCAAGGTGACCCACGACGCCGACCTCGACGAGCCGAAGCGTCGCGACGAGATCGCACGGATCACGAACGGCTACTCGCCCGCGATGATCGACCAGGTCTGCTCGATGGCCCTGACGAACGCGCAGCACGAGGGAAAGATCTCGTTCGGCTGGTCCGATCTCGTCCAGGCGATGACGACGCTCGAATCGGGCACGGCGGTCAACGTCACGTATCCCGAACACGAACTGCGCGCCGTCGCGATCCACGAGGCCGGGCATGCGGTGACGGCGCACGTCTACCGGCCGGACCTGGAGTCGAGCCGCCTCTCGACGCGCATGCGCGGTGGGTCTCTCGGCCACCACCAGACGTTCGAGCGTGAGGAGCGCTTCAGCCGCTGGCAGCACGAGGAGATGGGCTCACTCGTCCACGTGCTCGGAGCAATGGCGGCCGAGAACGTGTTCTACGGCGAGAACAGCGGCGGCGTCGGCGGTGACCTGCAGACCGCAACGGACACGGCGGCCTGGATGGTCGGGACGGCGGGCATGCGGCCGCTCCACATCGAGCTCAACGGCAACGTGCCGAAGGGCGAGGATCCCGACGAGGTGCGGGAGCAGATCTTGAAGCGCCTCGAGCGGATCGGCCGCACGTTGATGAACCGCACCCGCGGCAGCGCCGATTTCCACGCCGACCCGATCGCGGCGATCCTCCGCGACCCGTTCAAGAACGCGGTGGCCGCCCAGATCCTCGGGCAGGCGTACGTCATGGCCGTGAACCTCATCGCCGCGAACAGGAATGGAGTCGAGACGATCGCGACCCGCCTGGCGGAGAAGCGTGAGCTCTACGGTGACGAGCTCGTGGACCTCCTCGACGAGCAGCAGCTGGTGGAGCCGGATCTCGACTACACGAAGGAGGAGACGTGGCCGACGATGTAGTTGCGGGCCCGGCCGCTGCGCCTGCGCCCGCGGCCGAGCCGGCGCCCACGACTCGCGCCGAGCGGGCGCACGCCTCGGCGTACTTCACCCGGTTCTCGGTCGCCTACGCAGTCCTCGTCATGCTCGCCGTCGGAAGCGCCGGGGCGCTGGTGCTGATCCTGGTGCACGTGCATACGGCAAAGCCGGCGCCCTGGTCGACGTTCGTGCCCACGGGCTCGCCGCTTGCGATGAAGCGCCAGATCGCGACACAGGTCTCCGCCGAGTACAAGGCCTCCACGGCGAGCAAGCTCATCACCGTCTTCCCCAGCGCCCTCTTCGCGCCGCAGCTCGTCCAGACGAGCGCCGGCCAGCAACAGGCCGTCCAGATCCCGATCTCGCTGATCGCCGTGCAGCCCGACTCCTCGACAGGCCGGCACGAGCAGGGGGACTTCACCTTCTACCACCCCGAATCGACCGTCGCCTACAGCATGTGCGGCTTCGTCGACTCGCAGCAGAACTGCGGCGTGGCGGCGGTCACGAGCAGCAACCCGACCGCCCTGTTCCACCGGGAGGCGCTCGAGCTCGCTCTCTACACGCTCAAGTACGTCCCCGGGACGGACGCGGTGGTCACGTTCCTCCCGCCGCCCGCCGACCCGAATGCGGCCGCAACGGCCGTGTTCCTCTCCCGCAAGGATCTGAAGGCGAACCTCCATCTCCCGCTCGTCCGGACGCTCAAGCCGCAGAAGATCCTGCTCGGCGGCGGAGTGCCGGACGGCGGCCACGTCGCGTCGCTGACCCGGGCGCGGCTCTACACCACGGACTACCAGACGTTGCCGGGCAACGGCACCGCGGCCCTGGAGCTGACGCCCCAGATCGGCGGGTGACCGATTCCCTGGTCGTCCGCGCCAAGGCGCGGCTCGACCGGCTCGACCGGTACCCGCGGCCCGTCCGCGTGGACTAAGGTGCGACTGCTCTGCACTCCCTGGTTCTTCCGCCTGCCGTGGCTCCGCCGCTTCGACGGATTCGCGCTGCACGGAACGATCCTGGTGCGCGACGAAGATCCTCCCGAGGACCTCGTCGTGCACGAGCTCTGCCACGTCTGGCAGATGCAGCACCACCCGATCGCGATGCCGTTCAGCTATGTGCGTCGGGGTTATGCGAACAACCCCTACGAACGCGAGGCGCG
>JAICME010000126.1 GCA_025929425.1 Thermoleophilia bacterium
CCCTTCCATCACGTCGAGGCGGAGGGTCGGGTGACGTCGACGTACACCACCGATCCGTCGCAGTTCGCAGAGCTGCTCGACTGGCTCGTCGCCCGAGCCGCGCGGGTGGTGCGCGTCCGCGACGTCGTCGCCGGCGCCGCCGTCAGGGCAGCCAGGTCCTGAGGCCCTGGGCCAGCTCGCCCGCAGTGCCCGGAGAGACGATCCGCGCGACGACCCGGCGGCCTTCGATCACCACCAGGGTGGGCACGACCTCGATCCGGAAGCGCTGTGCGAGATCCGGGCGCTCCTCGACGTTCACCCGCACCAACTCGAACCGTGCCCGATTCTTTCGACGCTGCAGTGTCTGGGCCAGGTGAGCTTCGGTCCGCCGGCACCGACCTGACGTCGGCGAATAGAAGAAGGCCAGCCGCAGCCGGATCGGGCCACCGGCTTGCTCTGCCCGCGGCTCCGCTGCCTCGTACGACCCCGTCTCAGCCTCCATCCTCATACGCTTCCTAAATCGGGGCGCGGAGCCTGTCCCCCATCGAAAGACCGGGAGCGCCTGAGCGTTTGCCGGGGTAGCCCGACTGGGAACAACGTTTCCGACTGTGGCGAGGGTGGAATGAGCGCGGAGACTGTCGTCCGCTTCGGCGTGGCTCGGGAGCGCCTGATTCCGATCGCCGCGGTCGCAGTCGTGAGCGTCGCGGCCGCCGAGTCGATAGCCGGGATGGATACGAAGGTCCCGAAGCCGCTCGTGGCTGTGCTTGCGCTTGCCGGGGCCGCGGTTCTCCTGTCGGTCGACACGGTTCAGCTCTTCCTCGGCTGGCTCTTCCTGGCGCCGCTGTTCCAGGAGTCCGCGTCGAACAGCCACATTGGACACTCGCTCGCGCTCGCGGTCTACACGGCGCCGCCGCTCGCGATCCTCGTCAAGCATCTGGCCGCCCAAGGGAGCCGGCCTCGGGCCGAGTGGTTCGACTTCTTCCCCGCGCTCTACCTTCTCTTCCTGGTCATCTCTCTCGCGGGGACCGGAGCCGCAGAGCTTCGGACCACGGGCACGTTCAGCACCCTGCGGACGCTCTACCAGTCCGTCGCGATCGGGATCATCGTCTATTACGTCGTGGCGTTCTGGCGCGGACGGGGGCCGTCGCTCGTCTCGATTGCGCGAGTCCTGATGGCAGTTGCGGTGATCCAGGCGGCGATGGCCATCGTCGAAGCGCCGACGCACTGGAATCTGTGGCACGACACGACCTGGCAGCGGGGGGGCGATTTCCGCTCGATCGCGACGCTCGGGAATCCCGCGGTGACCGGAGCCGTGATCGGGGTCGGCATCGTGGTCGGGCTGGCCGTACTCTGCTGGCGGGGCCCGCTCGAGCTGCGCCGGTTGGCGATCCTGATGCTCCTCTGCGGCTTCCCCGCCCTGTATCTGACGAAGACGCGCGGCCCGATCCTCGCCACGCTCGTCGCAGCGCTGCTCATCCTGCTCTTCAGCGCGCGCTCGCGGCTGGTGGGCGCCGGCGCGGTCGCGCTCGTCGCCCTTCTGCTCGTGGTGTTCTGGCCGCAGATCCGGAACTCGTCGGTCTACCAGTCGCGTTTCACCCAACAGCAGAACATCGAGGCGCGCCTCGTGCTGCAGGAAGTCTCGATCAAGCTCATCGAGCAGAAGCCCCTGCTCGGCTGGGGCTACGACTCCTTCGATCGAGTCAAGTACGGCGTCGACGTTCCCTCTCCGCAGCTCCCTCTTTCCCAGGCGCTGCAGTCCACGAGCCACGACACCTACCTGACGATCCTCGTCGAGTACGGGGCGGTCGGCTTCGCCATCTTCGTCGTCCCCTGGATCGCGATCTTCATCCGCGGGCTCGGCCGCGTGCGCGGGGCTGCCCCCGATCGATGGTTCCTCGTCGCGATGCTGGGAGGCGTCGTCCTCCTCGCGGTCAACGCGGCCACGCTCGACTATCGCTTCTACTCATTCGTCCCCATGCTGGGATGGCTCGCGCTGGCGCTGATCCGCCGGCGTCTCGCCGAGCCGGCACCGGCCTGAGCGCACGAGTCGCACGTTGCGCGTAGCCCTCGTCGGCCCCTACTCGAACTCCGGCCAGGCCGTAGGAGGCGTCGAGTCGTCCTTTCAGAACCTGCTTGCCGGTCTCTCCTCGTTCGGAGATCTCGAGCTCGACGTGCTCACCTTCGCGCGCGCGCGAACGGCCGAGGAAAACGACGCCCCCGACGGCGTTCGCATCCATCGGCTCGTCGCGCCGGAGCGGTTCAACAACGTGACCTTCTATCGCGGCACACGGCGGGTGCTCTCCCGGGCCCTCGAGAGGCTCCGCCCCGAGGTCGTTCACGCACAGGACGCGCTCGGCCACGGCTACGTCTGCCTGAAGACCGCACGGCAGGCCCCCGTCGTGGTCTCCGTCCACGGGATCGTGCGCGAGACGAGCAAGCTCCTCCCGGGTCGGCGGGACCGGCTGCAGGCGTCGCTGGCGGGCGTCGCCGTGGAGCGCTACTGCGTCCGCCATGCGGAATACCTGCTGCAGCCGACCCGGTACCCGGAGGAGTACTTCGGCAGGGAGATCCGCGGGCGGATCGTCGAGGTGGGAAACGCCGTCCCGGACGCGCTGTTCGAGCTCGACCCCGCCCCCGAACAGGGCCGTGTCCTCTACGCCGGGGGCCTGACGCCGGGGAAGCGCGTGCTCGATCTCGTCGAGGCGATCGCGCGCGTACCCGCCGCCTCGCTTCGGCTCGCGGGCGGTGCGTCCGATCCCGAGTACGCCAAAGCGGTCACCGAGCGCATCCGGAAGCTCAGGCTCGAGGATCGGGTCGCGCTGCTCGGCCAGCTCGATGCCGGAGCCATGCGGGACGAGTACACGCGCGCGGCGATCCTCGTCCTCCCGTCGGCACAGGAGACGAGCCCGATGGTCATCGCCGAGGCCATGGCAGCGGGCGTTCCGGTCGTCGCGACCCGTGTGGGAGGCGTGGGCCACCTCGTCCAGGAGGGTCGCACCGGGTACCTGGTCGACGTGGGTGACGTCGCCGCGCTCGCGCAGCGAATCGCGGGGCTGCTCGCCGAGGAGCCGACGCGACGCTCGTTCGCGGCCTCCGCCCGCGCGCAGGCCGAGCCGTTTCGGATCGCGGCCGTGGCCTCGCGGGTTCGCGCGGTCTACGAGGAGGCGATCTCGTGACGCGGGTCCTGTGCCTCTGCTCGACGCTCGGCGTGGGCGGCCGGGAGCGTCAGCTCGCCCTGCTGCTGCCCGAGCTGCAGGCACTCGGCTTCGATCCCTCCGTGGCCGCGCTCCGGCACCGCGGGCCGCATTTCGAGGCCCTCGAACGCCAGGGCATACGGACGCAGTTCGTCGGGATGCGCTCCCGTCTGGATCTCTCGGGCATCGTCCGCGCCTACCGCCTCTGGCTCGTGAAGCCCGACATCGTCCTCACCTCGAGCATCGACGCCCAGGTGATCGGTCAGCTCGTGGCCGCTCGGGCACGAGTTCCCCACATCACGGTCGAGCACGGCGGAGCCGGATTACCGAGGGCCCGGCACCGCCGTCTGCTCCTCCGCGCCGTTGCGCCCCGCGTGAACCGTGTGGTGGCAGTCAGCGCAACGCAGCTCGACGAGCTCCGGCGGCTCGGCTATCCGGCCGAGCGCATCACGGTGATCCCGAACGGGATCCCGTCTCCCGTGCCGTCGAGGCCGCGGGATGCGGTGCGCGCAGAGCTCGGCCTGGCGGAGGACGACGTGCTTGCCCTGCTCGTGGCGACCCTGCGCCCCGAGAAGCGACCAGAGGTCTTCCTCGAAGCGGTGCGGCGTGCGCACTCACGTGAGCCTCGGCTGCGCGGCGCGATCGCCGGAGGCGGGCCTCGGCTCGAGGGGATGCGATCGCTCGCGGCGGAGACGCCGGGGGTCGTACGCGTGCTCGGTGAGCGTCGCGACGTCCCCGATCTGATCGCCGCCGCCGACCTCGTCTGCCTCACCAGCACCGCCGAAGGGCTCCCGCTGACGATCCTCGAGGCCATGGCGCTCTCCCGTCCCGTCGTGGCCACGCGTGTCGGCGGGATACCCGACGCCGTCACGGACGGTCGCACGGGTACGCTCGTTCCGGCGGGCGACACGGACGCGTTCGCAGAAGCCCTCGTCCGGCTCGCGCGAGACCGCGCCCTGCGCCGAAAGATGGGAGAGGCCGGGGCCGCCGACTTCGGCGAACGCTTCACCCTCGCCGCGATGTCGGACCGCTACGGCGAGGTTCTCAGCGCGCTCGTCGAGAACGGAGGCGGCGCTTCGTGGCCCCGCTGAGCGAGACACGCGCCACGAGGATGGCGGCGGCCGCGCTCTCGTGGGGCCCCGGCTACGAGCCGCAGCCGCTCGGCAAGCGCTTCGGCACGGAGGACGTCCGCGGCTACTACCTCGACCTGAGCGCGAAGACGACGTCCTCCACCGCCGCCGCTCCAGAGCGGCTCGTGCCCGCGGGCCTCGCCCAGCTGGCACTGGGCTGGTGGGAGCGCAGCCTCGGCGGCGAGGAACCGGCCGCCGCCGCCTTCGAAGGCGCGTGCGAGCTCCTGCTCGACCGCGCCGTCCGGCAGGGCGATGCGCTCGTCTGGCCCTACGACGTACCGGTGCCGAAGTACGGGCTGCAGCCTCCGTGGTTCTCGGCCATGGCCCAGGGGCAGATCGCCTCCGTCTTCGTGCGAGCGGGCGCCGCCGACGCGGCGCTGGCGGCGGTGCGCCCCCTGCTCGACCGCGGCGAGCAGTTCGTGGTCGACCTGGGGACGGGCCCGGTGCTCGAAGAGGCGCCGACGAGCCCGCCCAGCTGTGTGCTCAACGGCTGGATCTACGCGCTCTGGGGCGTCCGAGACGTGGCCGTCGGCCTGGGGTCGGCGGAGGCGGCGTGCTTGTTCGACGAGAGCGTGCAGGCGCTGCTTGCGACGCTGGACGAGTACGACACCGGCTGGTGGAGCCGCTACAGCCTCTGGGCCGGTGGCCGGGATCTCGCGAAGCCGTTCTACCACCGCATCCACGTCACCCAGCTGGAGGCGCTGCACGCGCTGACCGGTTTCCCGGAGCTTGCCGCCGTCGCCAGGAGGTGGCGGGAGTACGACACCCGTACCGCGGCGGCCCGAGCCGTGCTCGCGAAGAGCCGTGAGGTGCTGACGCGGTGAGGGTCCTCGTCGTGACGAACATGTACCCGACGGAGGCGGAGCCGTGGTTCGGCTCGTTCGTACGCGATCAGGTCGAGGACCTGCGGGCGCTCGGGCTCGACGTCGAGGTGCTGTCCTTCGACGGACGGCAGAGCCGGAGCGAGTACGCCCACGCCGCACGCCGCGTCCGTCGGCTCGCGGGAACCGGGAGCTTCGACATCGTCCATGCCCACTACGGCCTCAGCGGCGCGGTCGCGCTGGCCCAGCGCTCGGTGCCGGTGGTCACCACGTTCCACGGAAGCGACACCGGCGGCGTGGCCTGGCAACGACTGGTGTCGGCCGCCGTCGTGCGCGGCGTGGTGCCGATCTTCGTGAATCGCGCCGGGCCGCGGCTTCTCTGGTGCCGCACGGGCCACGTCATACCGGCGGGGGTCGACACGAACCTGTTCGTTCCCGCCGACCGTGGGATGCTGCGGCGCGAGCTCGGCTGGAACGAGGCCGGCCGGTACGTCCTCTTTCCGGGCGGCCGGCGAAACAGGGTCAAGCGCCCGGATCTCTTCGCGGCTGTCGTCGAAGCGCTGCGCGCTGCCGGTGAGCCGGCCGAAGCGGTGTACCTGGAGAATCTGTCCCGTTCGCAAGCCGCCGCGACGGTGGCCGCTGCGGACGTGACCCTGGTGACCTCGAACTGGGAGGGGTCGCCGGTCACCGTTCGAGAGTCGCTCGCCTGCGAGACCCCGGTCGTGTCCGTCCCGGTCGGCGACGTCGCGGAGACGCTCGAGGGCCTTCCCGGCTGCGAGATCGCGCCTCGCGACGTTCCGGCGCTCAGCGCCGCAGTCCGTCGCGCACTCGCCGCGGATCGCTCGGGTGCGCTGAGAGAGCGCGCACTCGTGACCTCGCGGGAGCAGACCGCGCGCCGCGTCGCCGGTGTGTACGAGGAGGTGCTGGCGCGGTGAGCCGGACGCTCTGCATGCTGGTTCACGGGCCCTTTCCGGTCGGGGAGCCGCGGGTCGCGCGCCAGGCTCGCGCCGCCGCCGCTGCGGGCTACGAGGTGGACGTGATCTGCATGCGCCGCCCCGGCGAGCCACGCCGCGAGGTTCTCGGCGGGGTCACGGTGCACCGGCTGCCGCTGGAGCACGAGCGTGGGATCGGGTTGGCGGGGATCGCGCGCGAGTACCTCGGCTTCACCGTCCTCGCCGCCGGGAAGCTCACCCGCCTCGCGCGCCGCCGCCGCTATCGGGTGGTTCAGGTCCACAATCCACCCGACTTCCTGCTGCTCGCAGCGCTGCCGGCGAAGCTCCTGTTCGGAGCCCGGCTGGTGTTCGACGTCCACGACCTCGCGCCCGACATGTTCGCGGAGCGGTTCGGCACCGGGACTCTCGGGCGCCTGGCGAACCGTGTGCTCACGGGTATCGAGCGGATCGCTCTGCGTCTCGCCGACGAGGTGGTCACCGTGCACGAGCCGTATGCGCGCGAGCTCCGGGCACGCGGCGCCCGGGACGTGACCATCGTCATGAACAGCGTCGACCCCGAGGTCCTGCCGGCGACATGCGACACCGGTGGCCAGGGATCCGGTTTCCGGGTCGTGTACCACGGGACGGTCACTCCCTGGTACGGCGTCGATCTCCTCGTCGACGCCGCCGAAGCGGTGGTCGAGGAGGTGCCGGACCTGCTCGTCGAGATCTACGGCGAGGGGGACGAGGTTCCGGCTCTGCGCCGGCGGGCGCAGGGGCACGGGCTCGATGGTCACGTGCAGTTCCACGATCGCTGGCTCCCGCAGACCGAGGTTCTCTCTCGGGTTCGCTCCGCCTCGGTCGGAGTGATTCCGAACCGTCCGTCGCGGCTGAACCGCTATGCCCTCTCGTCCAAGCTCCTCGAGTACATCGAGCTCGGCATCCCGGTCGCGGTCGCCGGCCTCCCCACCCTCCGGGAGCACTTCGCGGACGACGAGGTGTTGTTCTTCACGCCCGGCGACCCCAGCGCACTGGCCGAGGCGCTGCTCGCGATCGCCCGCGACCTCCCCGGAGCGCGAACACGCGCAGAAGCCGCCCGCCGCCGGGCCCGCGCCTACTCGTGGGACGAGAACGCCGCTCGCTACGTCCGGCTGCTCGACGCACTGTCGGGCGCGCGAAGCCACTCGGTCTAGGGATCAGCAGCAGCCCCTCCCGGCCGACCTAGAAGAGGTCGGGTCTAGAGGCGTCCGTCGCCTCGGAAACAGGGAGGGAAACGCCGCAATGAGGGACTTGAAGGGGTCTTTGCGCCTGCTGGTGCTCGGTGCACTGTTGGGGACGGGCGGGGTGGCAGCGGTCGCGGTAACACCATCGGGGTCGGCGACCGCGTCGTCGAGCGGCCCGACCGCGGGAGCCGGAATCGTCTCCCTCGGCGGTCATCTGTCGCAGATTGCGAACCCGGACATCTACTCCACGGCGATCGCGAACGCCTCCGACGCTTCGACGCTTGCCGGACTGCCCGGCCGCTCGCTCGCCTATTTCTCCGGCGCCGACGTGAACGTGAACTGGAGCACCGGAGTCCCCTACACCCAGGCGCTCGCCAACGGCTGGCTCCTGACCGGCTCGACCGGCTCCCTGCTCACCAACACC
>JAICME010000089.1 GCA_025929425.1 Thermoleophilia bacterium
ATCTCGCTCGGTCTCAAGCAGACCCAGACCGACCCGTGGCAGCAGGTGCTCGACAGCTATCAGGAGAGCGACGTGGTGCGCGGCACCGTGACGAAGGTCGTCACGTTCGGCGCGTTCGTCGAGATCCTGCCCGGCGTCGAAGGCCTCGTCCACATCTCCGAGCTCGCGCAGCACCACGTCGAGAACCCGCGCGAGGTCGTCTCGCAGGGCGACCAGGTCAACGTGCGGATCCTCGAAGTCGACGCAGAGCGGCGACGCCTCTCGCTCTCGCTCAAGCGCGTCGAGGACGGCATGCCCGTGCAGCCGCTACCCGGCGAGGAAGCGGAGCCGCCCGCGCTCGGGCTCTCCGACGAGGTGTTCGCCGACGAGGTTCCCGCCGCCGAGACGCTCGAGCCGGCACCTGCGATGGAGGAAGAGCCCGCGAGCGAGGAGCCGGTCGCCGAGGAGCCGGTCGCCGAGGAGCCCGTCGCCGAGGCGGAGCCGGTCGCCGAGGAGCCGGTCGCCGAGGAGCCTGTCGCCGAGGAGCCTGTCGCCGAGGCGGAGCCGGTCGAGGCCGAGCCCGAGGCGGAAGCAGCCGAAGCCTCCGACGAGGCTCCGGCCGAATAGTCGTGCAGCGACCGCTCGCGGTCGCGCTCACGGGCGGCATCGCCGCCGGCAAGAGCGAGGCGCTCCGAGCGTTCGAGCGTCACGGTGCCGCCGTGATCTCCAGCGACGACGTCGTCCACCGGCTCTACCGGGAGGACGCCGGGCTGAAGGCAGCGCTGCGCGAGCACTGGGGCGAGCGTGTCTTTCGCGACGGCGAAGTCGACCGGGAGGAGGTCGGCCGCATCGTGTTCGCCGAACGCGCCGAGCTTGCCTGGCTCGAGGCGGAGCTCCATCCGCGGGTGCGCGCTGCGACCGCCGAATGGCTCGCCGGTGTAGATGCCGACGTGGCGGTCGCCGAGATCCCGCTGCTGTACGAGACAGGCGGCGAGGAGCGCTTCGACAGCGTCGTCGTCGTGACCGCCCCGCCCGAGGTCCGGGAAGCGCGACGTGGCGCCGGCCTCGCCGAGAGGGAGGATCGGCTCGTGCCCGAAGAGGAGAAGGTCAGGAGGGCAGACTTCTGGTACGTGAACGACGGCTCGCTCGAGGAGCTCGACGCGTTCGTCGCCGGAGTGCTGGAGGAGCTACGGCACCCGTCCTGAGACGCTGGCTCGCCGTGGCGGTCGTCCTCTTCGCCGCGATCGGCGTGTTCCTGTACCTCCAGAAGACGGAGCCCTCCTGGTACGCGCGGCTCTGGTACCCGCTCCGCTACTCGGCGATCGTCCGCGGCCATGCTCACAACTACCACCTCGACCCGGCGCTGCTCGCGGCGGTGATCGAGGCGGAGAGCAAGTTCAACCCGAACGCCCACTCGAGCGCGGGCGCGGTCGGCCTGATGCAGCTGACGCCGGACACGGCGAAAGGAATCGCGCAGTACACCGGCGGCCACAACTTCCACCTCTCCGACCTCACCGATCCGGAGATCAACGTCCGCTACGGCGCGTGGTACCTCCGGCACCTGCTCGACCACTACCACGACAACGAGCGGCTCGCGCTGGCCGCCTACAACGCGGGCGAGGAGAACGTCGACAACTGGCAGAGCGAGCACGCGGGGATCCAGTTCCACGAGACGCGCGACTACGTCTCGAAGGTCGAGCGGCTGAAGAAGATCTATCGCCGCGCGTACAAGTCCCAGCTCGGTTACTGACCCGCCCGCTGCTCGATCTCGTTCGACTTGTTCGCGAGCGCGGCGAAGGCCGCCTGGAGGAAATCGTTCAATCCGGCCGCGCCGAGCGTCCACGTGATCAAGCGGCCGAAGCGGGGTGCGACGATCTGCGTCGCACCGAGCCCCGCCGCGACCCAGGTGCCGGCGCAGCGACTGCACGTCACGAGCTCCCCGATCGCCTGCCGCATCCCGCCGGTGGCGCGAGGGTCCTCCTTGCCGTCGTGAGCGGTCCCCTCGACGAACGGCTCACGAATGAAGCTCGTCACCTCGTCGTCCGTCAGCGTCCGCGCAGCCTTGAACGTCGCGAGAGCGAGCGCCGTGAGGTCGAGTGGCGTGTGCTCGTACGGGTCGCGATCGAGGGCGCGCGCGAGCGCACCCGCGCCTGCGAGCCCGCCCGCGAAGGCGGCCATCAGCACCGCGTACGCGCCGTAAGGAGGCCTGTCTGCCACGGATACCCTGTTCCCGTGGCAGAGCTCCGCACAACCTCCGCCTACAGCCCGACCGGAGATCAGCCGAAGGCGATCGAAACGCTGTCCGACTCGATCCTCGCCGGACAGCAGTTCCAGACGCTCGTGGGCGCGACCGGCACCGGCAAGACGGCGACGATGGCGTGGACGATCGAGAAGACCGGGCGGCCGGCGCTCGTGATCGCTCACAACAAGACGCTCGCGGCGCAGCTCTGCAACGAGTTCCGGGAGTTCTTCCCGCATAACGCCGTCGAGTACTTCGTCTCCTATTACGACTACTACCAGCCCGAGGCGTACGTCCCCCAGGCCGACCTCTACATCGAGAAGGACTCGTCCCGGAACGACGACATCGCGCGGCTCCGGCTCGCGGCGACCTCCTCGCTCTTCACGCGGCGCGACGTCGTCGTGGTCGCGTCCGTCTCCTGCATCTACGGGCTCGGCTCGCCGGAGGAGTGGCGCGAGCGGATGATCTACGTCGAGGTCGGCGCCGAGCACGACCGCGACCTTCTGCTGCGGAAGCTGATCGACTCGCAGTACGTCCGCAACGACACCATGCTCGGCCGAGGCCGCTTCCGCGTGAAGGGCGACGTCGTCGAGGTGCAGCCGGCGAACCAGGAGACGGCATACCGCATCTCGTTCTTCGGTGACGAGGTCGAGGGGATGACGCACTTCGACCCGCTCACGGGCGAGGTGCTCGCGAAACTCGACAACCTCTCGATCTGGCCGGCGACCGAGTACGTCACCTCGCAACCGACCGTCGAGCGCGCGGTCGACGAGATCCGGCACGAGCTCGAGCAGCAGGTCGCGATGTTCGAGGAGGAAGGGAAGCTGCTCGAGGCGCACCGGATCCGGCAGCGCACCGAGTACGACCTCGAGATGCTGAAGGAGCTCGGCTTCTGCAACGGGATCGAGAACTACTCGCGGATCCTCGAGGGGCGCGCCGCCGGCACGCATCCGTTCACGCTGCTCGACTACTTCCCGAGCGACTTCGTCGTCTTCGTCGACGAGTCTCATCAGACAGTCCCGCAGCTCGGGGGCATGTACGAGGGCGACCGCTCGCGCAAGCAGACGCTCGTCGACTTCGGCTTCCGGCTCCCGTCGGCGCTCGACAACCGGCCGCTCCGTTTCGACGAGTTCCTGCGCAAGGTGCCGCAACTCGTCTTCGTCTCCGCGACTCCGGGCTCGTTCGAGCTCCGCAACTCGGAGGTCGTCGCCGAGCAGCTGATCCGGCCGACCGGCATCGTCGACCCGGACGTCGACCTCCGGCCGACCAGGAACCAGATCGACGACCTGCTCGGCGAGATCCGCGCGCGCGAGGCGGCGGGTGAGCGTGTCCTCGTCACGACGCTGACGAAGAAGATGGCCGAGGATCTGACCGACTACTTGCTCGAGTCGGGCGTGAAGGCCCGGTACCTCCACTCTGAGATCGACACGCTCGAGCGGATCCAGATCGTCCGCGACCTGCGGCTCGGCGAGTTCGACGTCCTCGTCGGCGTCAACCTCCTGCGCGAGGGGCTCGACCTGCCGGAGGTGTCGCTCGTCGCGATCCTCGACGCCGACAAGGAGGGCTTCCTGCGAGGGCGGACGAGCCTGATCCAGACGATCGGCCGCGCGGCGCGGAACGTCAACGGCAAGGTGCTGATGTACGCCGACAAGCAGACCGAGGCGATCAAGGAAGCGCTCGACGAGACGACCCGGCGCCGCGCCGTCCAGGTCGCGTACAACGAGGAGCACGGGATCGTCCCGGCGACGATCGCGAAGGGCGTCTCCGACATCGCCGAGCTGCTTCAACTCGAGGCGCCGACGGTGCCCACACGCCGCCGGCGCGGCGCGACGAAGGTCGAAGGCATGTCGCGCGACGAGCTCGAGAAGCTCGTCGTCACGCTGGAGGAGGAGATGTACCTCGCGGCGGAGGAGCTCCGCTTCGAGTATGCGGCGAAGCTGCGCGACGAGGTCAAGGACCTGCGGCGCGAGCTACAGGCGCTCGAGCAGACCGCCGCGTAGCGATCCGCACTTGGGGCTCCGCTACCCTCCGCGGATGCTCGGAGCCGTCATCGGCGCCCTGTTCGTCGCCTTCCTGACGGGGGCGCTCGCACGCTTCGCGTTGCCGGGGCCGGATCCCATGCCTCCGTGGCTCACGATCGCGATCGGCCTCGCCGCGAGCGCGATCGGGTACGGAATCGTCTTCGCGTTCGTCGGCAAGGACAGCTCCTGGGCCGGCCTCGCCAGCTTCCTCGCCGCGGTCGGGCTCGTCGTCATCTACCGGCGTTTCGTCCAGAGGCGGCCGCTGTGGGGGAGGGACGCCTACCGCTTCCCCGAGCGCGGCTTCGGCGTCGAGCAATACCGCGAGCGGCTGAAACGGGCGGGCATCGACCCCGACCGGATCGGGCTCGAGCCCTACGGCGCCTTCCAGCAGGTGACGCGGCCGCAGGGACAGGCGCCGGGGGCGGCGGTTCGCGACGGCGACGTCGGCCCTCCGACCGAGAACCCGGCTCACTACCTCGGCCTGCTCGAGGAGCTCCACGACTCGGGCGTGCTCGACGACGCCGAGTACACGGCGTCCCGCACGCGTTTGCTCGAGAGCCTGCGGAGCTAGGAGGAGCAAATGGTTCTCTGGTACATCCTCGCGCTCGCCTTCAGCGGCCTGATCGTCGGCGCGCTGGCTCGGCTCGCGCTGCCGGGGCCCGACCCGATGGGGATCCTCGCGACGATCGGCCTCGGCCTCGCGGGGTCGTTCGTCGGCGGCGTGCTCGCCTGGCTCTTGATCGGCCATGCCGGAGGGATCATCTTCTCGATCCTTGTGGCGACCGGACTGCTCTACCTCCACCGGCGCTTCGTCCAGCACCGGCCGTTGACCGGTCCGGGCGCGCGACAGCTGCCTCCTCGCTAGCTACGAGCGCAGAAAGCGCCGCTCGGCACCGAGCGTCCAGTCTCCGTGCGCCCAGCGGAACGTCCGCACGACGATCGCATCCGCGTCCGCCTCGTGGATGTGAAGCCCGCGCGCCTCGCCCAGCCTGCGCGGGCGCGGCTGTCCCAGCCCAGGCGCGATTGCGACCACGGCCGCCCGGGCCTCGTCTCCGACGACCTCGAACTCGTGGCGTTCGCTCACGGCCGCCTGGTGGATGTGGCCGGCGAGGATGAGATCCGCGCCGGCGTCGACGAGCGTCCCGAGGACGCGGTTGCGCCGCGAGACGGGGCGCTTGCGGGCTGCTCGCCACGGCGCTCCGATCAGGTGGTGGTGGAGGACGGCGACGCGAAGCGCTCCCGGCACCGCCGCGCCGAGCCGTTCGGCAGCGCGTTCGAGCTGCGCGTTGCTCACGGCACCGCCCTGGTGGCGGAACGGACGCACCGAGTTCAGGCCGACGACGTGCAGTCTCGGTGCGGAAGCGGTGGGCTCGGTCGTCTCCCAGATTCTTTCGAACTCCGTCCAGGGACGCACGAAACGCGTCCACGCATAGGGAAGATCGTGATTGCCGGGCACCGCGAGCACCGGCGGCCCGAGCGACCGTAAGAACTCCGCCGCGCGCTCGAGCTGCTGGCTGCGTCCCCGGTGCGCGAGATCGCCCGATGCCACCACGAGTTGCGGCTCCAGTCGCTCCACGAGTCGCGCGAGCGCCTGCTCCGCGTCCCGCTGCTGATGTGCACCCACGTGCAGGTCGGAAACATGGAGGAGCCTGGCATCCACGACCGAACGAGGCTATAGATTGGAAGCAGTGAGCGAAGATACCGCCGAGATCTTCGATGACCTCTACGTCGGCCTGCGCGCCGGCGGCGCGTTGCGCAAGCAGCGGCGTGGCGAGGAGCTGACGCACGAGGAGAAGGAAGCGCTCAGCCGCTGGCAGCGCCTTTCCACGGCGCGCAAGGCGGCGGCGCTCGGAGCGTTCGCCTTCGGCACGTTCGGGCTCGGCTTCACGCTCGGTGGTCTGGTCTTCGGCCGCTGGCGCACGCCGCGCCGCGGCTAGTTCTTTCCCTCTGCCGTCCCGGGGAACAAGACCGTCGGCGCGTCCTCCTCTGCCGGGTCGCGGCCGCGGACGACGACGTCCACGAGCGTTGCGACCACCGACGCGATCGGAATCGCGATCAGGACGTAGACGGCGCCGAGCAGGTAGCCGACGGCGACCACCGAGACGAGCACCACGAGCGGGGACAGGCCCACCGCGTGACCCATGACGCGGGGGACGATGACGTAGTCCTCGAGCTGGCGCAGCACGAGGACCGCGATCCCGGCGCCGAGGGCCACCGCCCAGCCGGCGGTCAGGCCGACCACGATCGCGACCGCACCCGCGGCGAGCGGCCCGACGATCGGCACGAGCTCGACGAGGCCGGCGAACGTTCCGAGCAGGAGCCAGTACGGTTCGCCGTCGAGCCAGAACGCGAGCGACAGCAACGACGCGACGAGCATGACGAGCAGAAACTGGCCGCGGACGAACGCGCCGAGCTTCTTGTCGATCAGCACCCACGTGTCGCGCGTAACCCGGCGATGCTTGCGCGGCACCAGCGACTGGACGAGCGCGATCGTCCCGTCGCGTTCGAAGATCCAGTAGGCGCCGACGGCGAACATGAACAGGATCCCGACGAGGATCTCGAACAGCGTCTTCGTCACCGTGATCGCGGGGTGGAGGAGGCTCGTACCCGACGGGAGCTGCCGCAGCCGCTTGTCGATCGCGCTCAGGATGTCGTGACGGATCCCGTGCGAGTGGACGGCGGCGTGGTGGAGCTCGGCCTGCGACGTCGGTAGCTGGCCGCCGATCGCATGGTCGATCTGCGTGATCGCGACCGGCACGATGAGGTAGAGGAAGAGCCCGATCGCGGCGAGGAAGCCGAGGTAGTGGATGACCACGCCGGCGCTCCGCGGGATGCGGAAGCGGCGGTTGAGCCACTCGATGCTCGGCCGCATCGCCGAGGCGATCACGAAGCCGAGGAAGAGCAGGGCGATCACGATCCGGAGCTTCCAGAGCGCGAGTGCGCCCACGATGATGGCGGCCGCGACGAGGGTCGCGGTCGCTGCACGGCGTGCGGTCACGGTCATCTCCCCAGGGATTCCCTGTCCCAACTCGAACGAAGCGGACGTGGATACGCCCACGCCCGTTCTCGAGGCGCACAGGCACGGAGTCGCGCTCGCGCGGCCGCTCGTGCGCGCCCTGACCCTCGCGCTCGCGGGCGCGGTCTGCCTCTGGGCGCCGTGGACCGCCACGGCGGCGATCGGCGCCGTGCTCCTCGCTCTCGCGGCGGCCGTCGCCGTGATCGCGGTCATGCGCTGGGAGAGGACGCACCTCTCGGTCACCGGCAGCGCGTTCGTGATCGAGCACGGCTTCCTCAGCCGCAGGACGGCCTCGATCTCGCTCAACGGCACGGTGTTCGAGGTAGAGCGAACCCTGCTCGGCCGGATCCTCGGCTACGGCACGGTCATCGCCGGCGAGCTCGAGATCGATTGGGTGCCGCGGCGGCTGACACGGCTTCTGCAGCAGCGGCGCTAAGCGCTCACGGCACGCGGAGCGCGCAGCATGAGCTTCATCACAGGAGCCTCGCGCGTCGAGCCGAGAACGGCCTGAAAGGACCTGACACGAACGTCCGTTCGGCCAGTAGAATGTCCCTCCACATGGCTGCCGACGAGCTTGTTGTCCACGGCGCCCGCGAGCACAACCTGAAGGACATCACCGTCCGCCTGCCGCGGAATCGCCTGATCTGCATCACCGGCCTCTCCGGGTCCGGCAAGTCGTCGCTCGCCTTCGACACGATCTACGCCGAGGGGCAGCGGCGCTACGTCGAGTCGCTCTCCGCGTACGCGCGCCAGTTCCTGCAGATGATGGAGAAGCCGGACGTCGACCACATCGACGGCCTCAGCCCCGCGATCTCGATCGACCAGAAGACGACGTCGCGGAACCCGCGCTCGACGGTCGGCACCGTGACCGAGATCTACGACTATCTCCGGCTCCTCTACGCGCGCGTCGGACGGCCGCACTGCCCGATCTGCGGCAAGCCGATCGCCGGCCAGAGCCTCGACGCGATCGTCGACCAGGTGCTGAAGCTCGCCGAGGGGACGCGCTTCACGGTCAACGCGCCCGTCGTCCGCGACCGCAAGGGCGAGTACAAGGACGTGTTCGAGGACCTGACGCGCGAGGGCTTCACGCGGGTCAAGGTCGACGGCGAGCAGTACGTCCTCGAGGAGGGCGTGCCCGAGCTCGACAAGAAGTTCAAGCACACGATCGAGGTCGTTGTCGACCGCCTCGTGATGCGCGCCGACCTGCGGCTGCGCCTCACGCAATCGATCGAGACCGCGGCCGCGCTCGCCGAGGGGCTCGTCGCGGTGGATCTCGTCGAGACCGGCGAGCAGCTGCTCTTCTCGGAGAACTTCGCCTGTCCCGACCACGGCGTCTCGCTGCCCGAGCTCCAGCCGCGGATCTTCTCCTTCAACTCGCCGCACGGCGCCTGCCCGCGCTGCACCGGGCTCGGCTCGCAGCAGGAGATCGACCCCGACCTGCTCGTCCCCGATCCGTCGCTCTCGATCGACGACGGAGCGCTCGTGCCGTGGTCGGTCGGCGGGTCGTCCGGCTTCTACCAGGCCGTGATCCAGGCGATCGCCGACCGCTACGAGATCGACACGTCGCGGCCCTGGTCCGAGCTGAGCGAGGCGGAGCAGAGCCACTTCCTCAACGGGACGAACGGCGAGAAGATCTACGTCGAGTACCGCAACACCCTCGGTCGCAGGCGGAAGTACATGCTCGCCTTCGACGGCATCGTCGCGAGCCTGCAGCGTCGCTACCGCGAGACCGACTCGTCCCAGCAGCGCGAGCGGATCGAGGAGTACATGAGCTTCCGGCCGTGCCCCGTCTGCAAGGGCGCGCGCCTCAAGCCCGAGGTGCTCGCGGTGACGGTGGGCGACCGCTCGATCCACGAGTTCACGGAGCTGTCCGTGACACGGGCGCTCGGCTTCCTCGACGAGCTCGGCCTAACGCCGACCGAAGAGCTGATCGGACACCGGATCGTGAAGGAGATCCGGGAGCGCCTGACTTTCCTCGACGACGTCGGCGTCGGCTACCTCACGCTCGACCGCGCGGCCGCGACGCTCTCGGGCGGCGAGGCGCAGCGGCTCAGGCTCGCGACGCAGATCGGCTCGCAGCTCGTCGGCGTGCTCTACATCCTCGACGAGCCGTCGATCGGGCTCCACCAGCGTGACAACGCGCGCCTCATCGACACGCTCGAGCGGCTGCGCGACCTCGGCAACACCGTGCTCGTCGTCGAGCACGACGAGGAGATGATGCGCCGCTCCGACTGGCTCGTCGACATGGGGCCCGGGGCCGGCCTGCACGGCGGCGAGGTCGTGGCCGAAGGGGAGGCGCGAAAGGTCGAGCGCGTGGCGAAGTCGATCACGGGGCAGTTCCTCTCGGGCAAGCGCTCGATCGCCGTGCCAGAGCGACGCGACGAGGATCGCGGCTCGTTCCTCGTCCGCGGCGCCGCGCAGCACAACCTCAAGGAGATCGACGTCGAGTTCCCGGTGGGCAAGTTCATCTGCGTCACGGGCGTCTCCGGTTCCGGCAAGTCGACCCTCGTGAACGAGATCGTCTTCAAGGCGCTCGCGAACCGGCTCAACCGGGCGCGCGTCAAGCCGGGCGCGCACGCGGGCGTGGAGGGGATCGACGTCTTCGACAAGGTCATCGAGATCGACCAGAAGCCGATCGGCCGCACGCCGCGGTCGAACCCGGCGACGTACATCAAACTGTGGGACGAAATCCGCTCGCTCTACGCCGGAATGCCCGACGCGAAGGTTCGCGGCGGTCGCTGTGAGACGTGCTAGGGAGACGGGCAGATCATGATCGAGATGCATTTCCTGCCCGACGTCTACGTACCGTGCGAGACGTGCAAGGGCGCGCGCTACAACCGCGAGACGCTCGAGGTGCGCTTCA
>JAICME010000049.1 GCA_025929425.1 Thermoleophilia bacterium
TCGAGGCGGCGCACCGGCTGATGCGAACGGCGCTGGACGGGAGGCGGCCGCCGCGGCAGGTGTACCGGCGCACAGGCCGGCCGTGTCCGCGGTGCGGCGCCGCGATCAGCTCGCGTCCCCAGGGCGAGAACGCGCGCACGGCGTACTGGTGCTCCGGCTGCCAGAAGTAGGAGGCAACGCGCCGCCGTCGTAGGAGTGCCGGATGCGCGCGCCACACCTCTACGACACGCTTCGCCGCTTCTGTCTCGGCGCATTCGCCGTCTTCACCCGCGAGCTCGAGGACGGCGCAGATCTCCCGTTCGCCTTCGAGGAGCACGGCTCGTACGGGCGCCCGACGCTGTACGAGTACCGGCCACTCGTGCGCGGCTTCGTCGAGTCGCGCGCCGAGCGGTTGTTCACGCGGGTCGACGTCCAGGACGCGGTCGGAGACCTGCTGCGCGAGCCGGCGGCGCGGATCTTCGCGCACGCGAACGAGGGAGAGGTGCGAGACGAGAAGCGGGCGATCTACCGCAGCATCCTGGTGCCGCTGCTCGTCCGCACCGCCGAGGGCTGCGGCGGCTTCGACTGGGACGACTCGGCCTACGCGCGCGCGTACGAGGAGATCGAGGGATCTCTCTTCGGGGAGGGTCATTCGTACGGCGCCGTCGCGCCGCTCATCGGCCTCTCGGTCGGGACGCAGATCGAGCTCGGCGACGGGATCCGCGTGCGGGTTGCCGCGACGGGAGAGCTCGCGGCGATGTGGCCGGAAGCCGCAGGTCTGCTGCCACGCGACTTCGGCCGCGAGCCGGATCGCATCTGCGTGCTCGAGCTCGAGCGCTCGCTCGCCGGTGGGGCGGACGAGGTGCCCGACGCGCCGGGCGAGCTCGCCGACGCGGTCACTGCGATCCGGCTGGCGACGTCGGCGCCTGTCGCCGCAGGGCCTGTCCTCTTCGAGCGGCTCGACTGGCGACCGTACGGCGTCCGACCCGTGCTCCCGATCGCGGCTACCGCGCCGCCGGGCGAGCCGACGCGGCTCGATCCGTTCCGCGCGTCGGTGGCGAGCGACGTGCGCGTCCGGCTCGGCGTGGCCGACGATGACGCGCGGCTCGGCGATGCGCTCGACCGCTGGGAGCTGGCTCTCTTCCAGTCGGAGCCGTTCCGCGGCGAGCAGCTTCGACATGCGCTCGAGGCCGCGCTCGGTGAGGGAGACGGGCCGTGGGCTGCAGCGATGCGCGGCGCCGCCTTGCTCGGCGCGACGCCGCAGGAGCGGGCCGATCTTGCTGCGAAGCTGCGGGAGCCGAGTTGTGAACTGCTGCGCCGGCTGCTCGTCGCCGTCCTTCTGCACGGCGACCGTCTCGCGCTCGTGCGCGAGCTCGACGCGGCGCTCCTCGGCGTCGGAGGAGCAGTCGCAGGTCTCCAGCAACGCGCCAGTTAGCTGCGACAGACACGTCACTGGTTGCCGCCTACCTTCGAGGCATGGAGGAAGCGCGAGCAGTGCTGGCCCGGCTGGAGCGAATCGAGGCGCTCGACCGCGAGGGCGCGGCGGTGCCGTCGGTCCTGGCCGAGCTGCGTGAGCTCGTACGCGAGGCGACCGAGTGGGCCGAGCGCGAGCGCGACCCGCGCGCGCGTGAGGCTGCTCTGGAGCTGGCAGGGAGGTGTCCGTGAGGCTCCTCGCCTGCACCGTGGTTGCCGCCGCCGGCGTCTTGGTCTCCGCAGCGGTCGTTGCCGCGACACCGAATCCGGTGACCGCCTGGTACATGTACGGCGGCTCGCCGAGCGAGCTTCGGTCGAACGCGTATGCGCACGGCTGCGACTTCGCGCAGGGCCAGCCAGGGACGAACATGCGTGTCCTCCTGCTCGACTTCGGTGCGGCGAGGAAGCTCGACTCGAGCACCTGGGGCGCGGTCGACTTCAGCAACACACGGTTCTCGAACGCCGACATCCTCGCGGCACTCGAGCGGGCGGCCGACGGGTATCACAACTGCCACGTCCGCGGCTCCGTCGACATCGTCTACGGGAACAGCAACTTTCACCTGTCGAGCTCGGGCATGGCCGCGACCGACGCGTGGTGGGCGGGGTACCACCAGTCCCGGCGCTCCGAGAATCTCGCCGACTACCAGGCGTCGAACGGCTACAGCAGCCAGACATCGGACGCCGCCTCCGACATGGAGCCGAGCTGGGAGTCCGCGGCAGTCACGAAGCAGCTGGTGAGCGGTGACCAGGCGCAGGGCTGGGCGCTGTACTACGACTTCGGCTCTGCCGACGGCTGTCCGCAGAGCGGGAGCGCCGGCGGGTGCAACAACGGCTGGCACATCAGCGACGTCGGCTACGTCTCGTACGCGGGGCTCGCGCTGCCGCTGCCTGAGATCTACTACACGGCCAACGCGAACCAGTGGACGGTCGTGCGGAAGTGGTGGAACGCCAACACACACGGTGGCTATTTCTTCCTCGGAGTCACGGCGTCGACGGGAGTGGGCCTCACGCCCGCGTCGTCGTGGACCGCGCTCAGCTCGCTCAACAACGGCCTCGTCGAGTCGGAGCTCGCGTGCTTCGGCTGCTGAGCGCCAGAGTCGGTGTGGCTGCACTCGTGGGGCTCGCCGCCGGGGCGGGCGGCGGGTTCGCGCTGGCCGACGCAATCGGCGGCTCCGTTCCCGGCCCTGCGTCGAAGGCCGCCGCGCTCGATCGCCGGGCCTCTGTCGCCACCACCGACTCGAACACAGCGCCGGCGCCCGCCCCGGAGACCGCGTCGCGGCCGATTCCTGCCCGGATGCTCGGAGACGACGTGCCTGTTCCGGTCTCTCCGTCCGTCCTGCGGGTGCGGAACGGCTGGCTCGTGAGCGACGGCGAGACGCTCGTGGCTGTCTACGCAGGCGCTGCCGGCGACGAGCCGTCGGTGGGACGCGTGGTGATCGTCCGCCAGAATCTGGCCGCCGGCAAGCAGACGGTGCGGGTCGTCGATGCCGGGTTCACCGGCGCGCTCGCCATCGCAGCAGCTCCGCTCGGTCGCGCGGTCGAGACGTCGGCGCAGACGGGAACGCTTCGCCTTCGCGCCGGCGGCGGCGGATTACTTACGCTCGACCTGGGTAGCGAGAGGGTCTCACACGATGCTCACACAGCCCGGCTACCGTGAGCGTCCGCTGTCCGGCCCCGATCGAGTGACCAAGCTTCGCCTCCCCATCGCCGATAGCACTGCGACTGCGGTGATGCGGCATCTCTCCAATCGGAAGGTCCAGCTCGTGCTGAACGGCGGCTTCGGGCTCGTGCTGCTCGCCGTCGCGTTCTTCAGCGCCCGCCACTTCATCGGTAGCGGGTGGCCGATCCATCACGCGGACCCGGTCCTCGTGTCAGGCGCAGCTCTTCTCTTTCTCATGGCTGCCGCCTTCAAGGCGTGGGGCTGGCAGCGCCTCTTCCACGTGAGCGAGCGGCCCACCGCGGACGCGCTCGCATTCGCCGGCGGCGCAGCCTGCGTCGGGGGAATCGCGCTCCCAGGCCGCGTCGACGATGCGATCCGGATCGCCGTCGTCAAGCGCTATCCGGGCACGAAGACCGGCATCGGAGCGCTCGGCCTGAGCCTGATCGTCCTCGGCATGCTCGACAACGCGGCGCTCACGCCGCTCGCGTCCGTCGCTGCCGCCGGGTCCCACCAGTGGATGACGAGAGCCGGCTTCGCGGTCGTCGCAGCCGCCGGAATCGCGGCGGCCGGGATCGTCGCCTTCCTCCCGCGGATCGCCCGCCTGTCGTTCGTGTCCCGTTGGCGGATCGGTCGTTGGGTTGCCGAACACACGCATTGCACGAAGGAGGCGTGGGCCGCCTGGCTTCTGATCTCGGTCTCGTGGAGCCTGCGGGCCGTCGCCGTCTTCCTGCTCCTCAACGCGCTCTCGATGCCGGGATCGTTCGTCCTCGCCCTCGCGTTCCTCGTCGCTTCCGCGGCGTCGGCTGCGCTACCGATCGCTCCTGCCGGAGCGGCTACTCAGGCAGGAGCAGGCGCGGCCATCCTCGCTCTCGCCGGGGTACACACCGCCGACGCCGTCGCTTTCTCGGTTGCCGCGCAGGCACTCGTGATCGTGACGGGCGCCGCCGTGATCCTGCTCATCGCCACCTGGCGGCTCGCACGTCGCTTGCGTCGGCCGCGTCTCGCCGGCGCGACCGCCTAGCCGCCCTCGGGCGCGACCGCGGGTCCGCTCGCGACGAAGTCCTGCCGCCGCACGAGCAGGAATGCGAGCGCTGCGCCCGCGAAGAGGACGAAGGCCGCAACGAGGAGGATCTCGTTCAGGCCGCTGATGAAGGCCGAGTGGCCGAGCGTATTCAGGCGTGCGACCGAGAGGGGGGTCCCAGTTTCGCCGGCCGGGAATGAGAGGTGCGCACCCGAAGAAATCGCTTGAGAGAACGGGTGGACGAGCCGCTGCGGAATGCCCGCCGCGGCGAGATCCGACGCGATCCGGCTCTGGAAGATCGCGCCCAGCGCTGCGATGCCCGTGGCGATCCCGACCTGGCGAAACGTGTTGTTGATCCCCGAGGCCATGCCGGCCCGTCGCGGCTCGACGACGCTGACCGCCGTCGAGGCGAGCGGCGCGTTGACGAGGCCGATCCCGATGCCGCCGACGATGAAGCCGGGGAGGAGGGTCGTCCAGCCCGAGTCGAGCTTGATGTTCCACATCAGGAGCAGCGAGAGACCAACGGTCGCGAGCCCGCCGCCCAGGAGCAAGCGCACGGGTACCCGCGCGGACAGCCTCCCGGCGATCGGGGCGACGACGAACGACACGAGCGAGAGCGGCAGGAAGCGAACACCGGCCCAGACCGCGGAGTGTCCGAGCACGCTCTCCAGGTAGAGCGCGAGGTACAGGAACTGCGCGAACATCCCGGAGGAGATCGCGAAAGCCGTGATCTGCGCGCCGGTGAAGGTCGGCACCCGGAAGAGGCGGAGGTCGAACATCGGCGACGCCTGCCGGAGCTCGGCGAAACCGAACGCGAGGAGCAGCACGGCGCCCGCGGCGAACAGCCCGACGACGCGCCCGCTCGACCAGCCCCAGTCGTTGCCGCGCAGCAGCCCGAGCACGAGGGCGAACAGGCCCGACGTGAGGGTCACGAGCCCGGGCACGTCCACGCCGCCGCGCTCCTCGTCGCGCGTCTCGTGCAGTTCCCGCAGTCCACCAACGACGCAGGCGATGCCGATCGGAATGTTGACGAAGAAGATCCAGCGCCAGCCCACGTAGGTGGTGAGCGCCCCGCCGACGAGCGGTCCGATCGCGACCGCCATGCCGACGGTCGCGCCCCAGATTCCGAAGGCCGTGCCGCGCTCGCGGCCGTGGAACTCCTGGGTGATGATCGCGAGCGAGACGGCGAACATCCCCGCGCCCCCGATGCCCTGCGCGCCGCGCGCGATGATCAGCCAGGCCGGCGACTGCGCCGCCCCACAGAGCACCGAGGCGATCGTGAACAGCGCAATGGCGACGAGAAACACCCGCTTGCGGCCCAGCAGGTCGCCGAGCGACCCGGCGTTGAGCATCGTCGCTGCGAGCGTGAGGGCGTACGCGTCGATGACCCACTGCAGATCCGTGAAGGAGGTGTGCAGCTCCTTTTCGATGTCGGGCAGCGCGACGTTGACTACCGTGATGTCGAGGAGCAGCATGAACACCGCCACGCACACCACGGTCAACACGCGCCATTTCCGCTCCATTCCGGGGAAACTAACCAAGCAGGAGTCGACTACGGCGCTACGAAAGGTCAGCAGGGATGGCGCTCACGCGGTTACTAGCGCGTCCGCAGGCGCGGGCGTCCGATAGCGGTCCGGCCATGGCGCGGGTCATCGCGTTCGCGAACCAGAAGGGCGGTGTCGCGAAGACGACGACGACGCTCAACCTCGGCGTGGCACTCGTCGAGCAGGGTCTGCGCGTGCTCGCGGTCGACCTCGACCCGCAGGGCAACCTCACGATGTCGCAAGGCTGGAACCCGGACGAGATCGACCGCTCGATGTTCGACGTCCTCGTCCACCGGCTCCCGATCACGGAGATCGTCCGCTCGAACGAGCTCGACGTCGCCGTCTCCTCCATCGACCTCGCGGGCGCCGAGCTCGCGCTCGCCTCGATGATCGGACGGGAGCGCGCGCTCGAGAAGGCGCTGCTGCCGGTGCGGGAGAACTACGACTTCGTCCTCATCGACACGCCGCCGTCGCTCGGCCTGCTGACGATCAACGCGCTCGTCGCATCCGACGGCGTGATCGTCCCCGTCCAGTGCGAGTACCTGTCGCTGCGCGGGCTCGTCCAGCTCGAGAACACGCTTTCGATGATCCGCGAGAACCTGAACCCGAACGTCGGGATCCAGGGCATCCTGGCGACGATGTTCGACCGGCGCCTCCTCCACTCGCGCGAGGCCGTCGAGATCCTGAAGGAGAACTTCGGCGACCTCGTCCTCAACACGAAGATTCGCAAGACGGTGCGCTACGCGGAGGCGCCGGTGAAGGGGCAGTCGATCTTCAAGTACGACGTATCCGGCGAGGCCGCCGGGATGTACCGTGACCTGGCGAAGGAGGTGCTCGATGGCGCGTCGGCGCGCCAGCATGCGTGAGGGCCCGCTAGCGGAGCTCTTCCGTGCTACCGAGGCGGCACAGAAGCAGGCGGAGCAGAGCGGCGAGACCGAGAGTCAGCCGCCCGAGGACGCCGCGACCGCCGCCGAACCCGAAGCTCTGCAGGAGCCCGACGAGCGGACCGTCGAGCACGTCCCGACCTGGGAGGAGGAGGCCGGAGTCGAGCCGGCGCCGCCGACTCCCACTCCGGAGCCGATGCCCGGTCCGCCGACGCCGGATCCCCAGCCGCCGACTCCGACTCCCGACCCGGATCCGCTCCCGCCGGCTCCGCCACCGGAGCTGAAGCCGGCAGACCTGCCGCCGGTCTCCCGTTATCTCGAGCCACTGCCGGACTCGCCGGCGCGTCTGCACCGGGCCGGTGCAGACGCCGGCGCCTATCTCGCCGTGATCAAGGTCGTCGGCGTTGGTGGGGCCGGCCTCAACGCGGTCAATCGCATGATCGACGCGGGGATCAGCCAGGTCGAGTTTCTCGCGGTCAACACGGACATCCAGGCGCTCCACACGAGCGACGCGCCGGTCAAGATCCACATCGGGCGCGAGCTCACGCAGGGGCTTGGCTCCGGTGCAGACCCCGACGTCGGCCGCCGCGCAGCCGACGAGGCCTACGACGAGCTGAAGCAGGAGCTGCGCGGCGCGGACATGGTCTTCGTCGCGGCCGGCGAAGGCGGCGGAACCGGCTCCGGCGCTGCACCGATCGTCGCCCGGATCGCGCGGGAGCTCGGAGCGCTCACGGTAGGCATCGTCACCACGCCGTTCCGCTTCGAGGGAACGAAGCGCCGCAGCCAGGCAGAGCAAGGAATCGCCGACCTCCGCCAGGCGTGCGACACGACGATCGTGATCCCGAACGACCGCCTGCTCGAGGTGCTCGAGCGCTCCACGTCGATGCTCGACGCGTTCAAGGTGGCCGACGACGTCCTCCGCCAGGGCGTGCAGGGCATCTGCGACCTGATCACGATGCCGGGACTGATCAACCTCGACTTCGCCGACGTGCGCACGATCATGTCCGACTCCGACACCGCGCTGATGGGCATCGGCTTCTCGTCCTCGACCAGCGACGGCCGCGCGAAGGAGGCGGCAGAGCGGGCGTTGCGCTCCCCGCTGATCGACGCCGAGATCACCGGCGCCCGCGGCATTCTCCTCTCGATCGCGGGCGGCGACGACCTGACTCTCGTGGAGGTGAACGAGGCGGCCGAGGTGATCCGGGGCGCCGCGACCGACGACACGAACATCATCTTCGGCGCGACGGTCGACGACCGGCTGACCGGGCAGGTGTGGGTGACCGTCGTCGCCACGGGCTTCGGCGGCCGGGGCCGTCGGTCGCGCGGCGACTTCGGGACGACTCCCACCGAGCAGCGCCGCCCGCCGGGCGAGGACGGCGGCCTCGACGTGCCGTCCTTCATGCGCACCTGACCCCTGAAGGCACGGCCGGTACCAGGTACCGGCCGTGTCCGGATGCGGCACGATCCCGCCGTGGACCCATATCTCGCCATCGCCTCGAAGCGTGACGAGCGTGCGTATGCCGATACGCCGATCGCCGCCGAGGTGCGTCGCCGCATCCTCGACGCAGGTCGGCTGGCGGGTAGCTCCAAGAACAAGCAGCGCTGGGAGTTCGTGGTCGTCTCCGGCGCAGAGAAGAAGCGCCTGGCCGAGGCGGTCTATGCGCCGGAGAACCTGCTCGGCGCAGCGCTCGTCGTCGCGATCGTCGGCGAGGCGAGCAGCTTCGACGCCGGCCGCTGCGCCCAGAACATGATGCTCGCCGCGTGGGGAGAGGGTGTCGTCTCCTGCCCGAACGGCGTGCGCGATCCCGACACCGCTGCGGCGATCTGCGGCGGCGAGGTGCGGGCGATCCTCTCGTTCGGCCATCCGGTCCGGCCCCGAGACGTCGCAGGCAGGAGCGCGGAGGAGTGGTCGGCGCGGGCGAACCGCAAGCCGCTCGACGAGCTCGTCCGCGAGCCGGACTAGCTACATCTCTGCGAGCTTCCGGCGAAGGCGTCGAACAGGCTGCGAGCGTCGATGTCGAATCCGATTCGCACCGTCTCCGCTCTCGCTGTCCGCAACTGGAGCATCCGGCCGGGCCCCTTCGCGAGGCAACCTGCGGACGCGTGCCAGTACGGCGACCAGCGGACGGCGACGCGGTACGTCCCACCGCGCGAGACGCGAACGGCGAGCCGCGACTGGCGAAGCGCTAGGACGACGGGCCGGCCGGGCCCGGTGACGATCGTCTGCGGATGCGGTACCGCATAGATCGAGACCTCCGCCGTCGCGAAGACCTCCCTCAGCCCGGAGTGGCCGCCTCGGATGAGCGCCGCCTCGTAGCGCGACGTGTAGTCGGACGGTGACTTCGTCAGCACGACGTACTTCACACCGAGCCGATGGAGCCAGGCGATGTACTGCGCAGCCGTGTAATGCCCGTAGAGAAGTGTGGCGACGGGTCGGTCGTCCTGCCGGAACCAGCCGCGCACGAGTGGGATGTCCGCCCGCGCGAGGTAGAGCGACGGCCAGTGCTGGCTCGTGTCCACCGCCTCCACGCGATAGCCGGTGCTCACGTGTGAGTTGAGGTATTCGACCGGGGCGGTCCACACCGCCGGTCTCGACGAGCGGTCGGCAGCCGCCTGCGCCCAGCCGCCGGCCATGGGGATGATGTTCCACGCTCCCGCGAGCAGAACCGCAGCGAGCGCGAGCGGCAGTGGCCGCCAGCGCCGCAGGGCCACGACGAGCAGGGCGACGGGCAGGGCGAACTGGCGCAGCCGCGTGATGTCGTGGCCGAGGCCCGTCGGGATCGAATACACCGCAATGACGGCGAGGAGATAGACGACCAGCACGCCTCGTAAGCCGCGGGCGCGCTCGGGCCGCCAGGCGAGGACGAGCAGGCCGACACAGAACCCGGTCGCTTCGAGCGCCTCGATGCCGGGGAACTCGAGCGTCCCGGTCGGGAAGAGGTGCATGACGACCAGCTCGATCGCCGCGGTGACCACGACCGCAAGCACCGGCACGACCTTCCCGCGCATCGCGTGCGGACGAGCGAGTGCGATCCCGCCAAGAACGACTGCGAGCAGGACGAACGCGACGGGGCTCGCGGCGAGGACGAGGACCACGAGTGCTGCCGCAGTCCAGCGTCGGCCGCGCTGCAGGAAGGCAAGTGTGAGGAGCGCGAGCGAGGCACCGAGAGCAAACGGAAACTCTCCTGCCAGGAGCACGCCCGGCCAGACCACCGCGAACGAGCGCGCCGACCAGCGCGCGGCCTCGCCCCACTCGCGCTCGACGACGAGGGCGAAGGCGCCGGCCGCCACTGCGACCGTGATCACGCCGAGCAGCTGAATGCCGAGAAGAGCCGCGAGCGGGTAGTACAGGACGCTGTAACCGACGAACGCGTAGCGGCCCGCGTACCAGAAGTTGTCCCAGAGGGTGAAGCCGTGGAGGAGGAAGAGCGACCGCTGATATTCGTGCGCCGCGAGGTCGCCGCCCGGCGGCCCGAGCCACACGAGCAACGAGCCGACGGTTGCCGCCAGCCCGGTGCAGAGAACCGCCTCGCGCGCGACCGGCAGCCGGAGCCACCACGGCAAACGTCCGGCAGCCGCGAGGGACGCGTCGGTCATTCCGGCAGCGTACGCTCGGTCGCATGAGGGGTGCGTTAGCAGCGGGTCATCCGCTCACCGCCGAGGCGGGAGCCGATGTTCTGCGCGCCGGCGGCAACGCGGTGGACGCGTGCATCGCAGCGGCGGCGGTCTCCTGGATCTGCGAGAGCCCTCTCACCGGCCTGGGCGGGGGAGGCTTCCTCCTCGTGCATCTCGCGGGCGAGGGCCGATCGCACCTCCTCGACTTCTTCGTGACGGTGCCGGGGCAGCCGGCTCCGTCCGACGAGTTGCTCGAGCTCGTCGTGGACTTCGGCGACTCCCAGCAGGTCTTCTACACCGGCCCGGCGTCGGTCGCCGTGCCGGGGACGGGGCTGGGACTGTGGGAGGCTCACAATCGCTGGGGAACGCTGCCGTGGCCGGATCTGCTCGTCCCGGCTGCGCGTCTCGCCCGAGAGGGTGCGGCTCTCGACGAGCCGCGCGCGTATCTCCACGAGATCCTCGACTCGCTGCTGCGCCATTCGCCGGAAGGAGATGCGCTCTACGGGCCGGGCCGCGCTCTCGGCGCCGGCGAGCGCTTTGCGGTCCCCGAGCTCGCGGACACGCTCGAACGACTCGGCATCGAGGGGCCTCAGTGCCTCTACCACGGCGAGATCGCGGAGCGCATCGCCGCTCACGTTCCGGTGACGCCCGAGGATCTCGCCGGGTATCGCGTGATCGAGCGCGACCCGCTGACGGTGGGCTATCGGGGCGGCGAGCTGCGAACGAACCCGCCGCCGTCGAGCGGCGGCCGCCTGCTCGCGGTCGGGCTCGAGGCGCTCGGCGACGTCGAGCCCACTGCGCTCGCCGTTGCGAGGGCGATGGTGGCTCAGGAGGCTGCGGACGCCGCCGTCGGAGGGACGACGCACATCAGCGTGGTCGACGCCGAGGGGAACGCCGCCTCCCTCTCCTGCTCGCTCGGCTCGGCGAGCGGGATCATCGTTCCCGGTACCGGCATCCATCTCAACAACATGTTGGGCGAGAGCCATCTGACCGGCGAGGTCCGGCCGGGCGAGCGGCTGATGTCGCTCATGGCGCCGTCTGTTCTGCTGCAGGACGGCCGGCCCAGGCTCGTCCTCGGCTCAGCGGGCAGTCGCCGCCTCCACGGCGCGATCTTGCAGGTCGTCGTCAACGTGGCGGGCCGACGGCTCGGCGTGAAGGAGGCGATCGAGGCACCGCGGCTGCACGCCGAGGCAGGCATCGTGCATTGCGAGGATCCGAACGTCGGGGACGAGCTCGCGGCAGCCGGCTTCCCGGTCGTCCGCTGGCGGGAGCGCAATCTCTTCTTCGGCGGTGTGTCGGCGGTCGAGATCCGCGAGGACGGCTCGCTCGCCGCTGCAGGAGACCCGCGGCGCGGCGGGGCTGCTGTAGTGGTGGACTAGATGGACTTCGTGATCCGACGCTCCGACCCCGCGGACGCCGAGCAGCTCACGCGGCTCGCCGACTCCGTCAGCGCGGAGCCCGAGGGGTGGCTGATCAGCATCGCCGGCGAGTGGCGGAGCGCCGGCGACGAGCGACGCTTCCTGAAGGCGCTGCGGCGCTATCCCCACGCAGCGGTCTTCGTGGCCGAGCGCGAGGACGGAACTCTCGTCGGCCGGCTCTCGGTCGGGCGCGACCCGCATCCCGCCAGCGCACACGTCGCCGACGTCGGCCTGATGGTCGCGCTCGACGCGCGTCGGCAGGGAGTGGGGAGGGCGCTTCTCCAGGCCGCGGTCGAATGGGCGCGCGAGGCAGACATTCGCAAGCTCGAGCTGCACGTCTTTCCCTGGAACGAAGCTGCGATCGCCCTCTACGAGGCGTTCGGCTTCGAGCGCGAAGGCTTCCGCAAGGGCCACTACCGCCGCGGAGGCGAGTTCGTCGACGCGATCCTGATGGCCTACGCGATCGAGTAGGAGAAGTCGAGCGGGACGCCGCCGGCGAGCGTCTGCGCGACGACGCAGTAGCGCTCGGTCAGCTCGATCAGCTTCGCGAGCTTCTCCTCCGGCTCGTCCGCTGCGAGCTCGAAGCGGAGCCGGATCGCGGTGAAGCCCACGGGCGCCTCGCGGTCGACGCCGAGCGTGCCGCGGAAGTCGAGGTCGCCCTCGGCGTGGACGCTGCCCGCGACGTCGAGCTCCATCGAGGTGGCTACCGAACGGAGCGTCACGCCGGCACAGGCGACGAGCGCCTCGAGGAGCATGTCGCCGGAGCAGGCGAGCGCTCCCGTCCCGCCGGTGGCGGGGTGGAGCCCCGCCTCGACGAGTGCGCGGCCGGTCTGCACCGAGCACGCGATCCGACTCCCGTCGAGCTCTCCGTCCGCGCGCAACGTGAGAAGAGCAGCGTCTGGCTCCTCCCGGTAGCGCTCCTTCAGCGGCGCCTGCACCGCCTGCAACTCGGCCCTGTCCATGTGCGCATCTTGCCCTCAGAGTGCGAGCCATGCGAGCCGCCCCGGCGTTCGCTTTCCGACGAGGTCTTGCTCGCGTGATCGTGGGCGTGGCTCGCGGCTGCGCCGCCGTGGGACCTGGCCGCTGCTGCAGTGGCGCTCGGTCTCGGCCTCGTCGGTGCGATGCTGATCCACCGGCCGACTACTCGCTAGCGCCGTCGGCGCAAGTCGCGATACTGCGCTCCGATGCGTCTGCCCGGGGTCCTGCGTGATCGGCCGTCGAAGCAGCAGCTGGCGGTCTTCGCGGGGTACGCGATCGCCGCCGCCGTCTACGTCACGGTCGGCGTCTTCTACACGGACTTCCTGCTCTCCGTCTTCGTCGGTGCGGCCTACCTGTTGCTCGTCGCCTGGCTCGTTCCGGCCGGCGTGCGGAGGCTCTTCTGAGCTGGGCCGCACACGATCTCGAGCCCTACGCGATCCAGAAGCACTCGCGGATCAAGCTCGCGTTCGTCCCGCTGCTGGTCGGCTCGTACGCGCCGGACATGATGAGCAAGTGGTTCGTGTACGGCATCCACATCGGCGGCTGGGACCTGAAAGCCTCCGATCCGGTTCAGTTCCATCGCGGCTGGCCGGGCGTCGGCTTTACGCATTCGCTGCTCTACGGCGTCGTGATTGCGCTTCTCGTCTGGAAGTTCTCCGGGAGCAAGACGTGGGCGGTCAGCTTCCTGATCGGGCAGTGGGCGCACGCGATCACCGACATCGGCGACACCGTCGGGACGATGCTGTTCTTCCCGTGGACGATCCACATCCACCTTGGCGCGTGGGCCTACGCGGGGCAGACCGGGCGCGTGACGGACGCCGCCGCCTACTTCAGCGGACCGGGCGGCATCTGGGATGCCGTCTGGATCGTGTACGGCATCTTCAGCTGGCGCGTGCTCACGCGCTCGTACTTCGAGACGCACGTCTACACGGCTGACCAGTTCTGGACGAAGGCGAACCGGTACGCCTCCAAGACGGCGCTCCTCGTCTTCTATCGCGCCGCCTTTTTCTACGGTACGAGCCGCTGGATCGCGTGGACGCTTTGGGCGCACGTCGTGCATCACTATCCCTACGACCTTTCGTGGGGCGGCCCGCACTGGGTGCATGCGGCCCACTCGAAGAGCTTGTCCGGGCCGCAATACGTGGGAGTGGCGGCGATCGTCGCGGCGATCGTCGCGGTCGCATACGCGTCGCGGCTCGTGCTCGCGAGACGCGAGCCGGGGCCCGATGCCGTCGAACCGGAATAAATCGCACCACGACGCGCACTTGATCTTGCGCAGTTCGTGCCGATAACGGCGGAATGGACGACGCGAGCCTCGACGATCTCCGCGAGGAGCTGGCCGTTCTCAAGGCCCAGGAGGAGCGGCTTTCCGCGGAGCGCGATCGTCTGCACCACCAGATCGACTTCGGGTTCGAGTCGACCACGACGTCCGAGCGCGAGCAGGAGGTCTCGGCTGCGCGCCGCGACCTCCATCAGCGCATCGATCTGTTGCGGAAGATCCTCAGGGCGCGCCAGGTCGACTAGCGGCGCCCCGAAAACGCCCCCGCCGCTCGGCCGTTGCGACTCGTCTACGGTTGCAGCATGAAGATGCGTGCCGCCGTACTCGAGGAATTCGGCAAGCCGCTCGTCGTGCAGGACATCGACCTGACCGAGCCGCGTGCAGGCGAAGTCCTCGTCCGGCTCGCGGCGTGCGGTGTCTGTCACACCGACCTGTACACCGCGTCGGGCGCGGATCCGTCGGGTTACTCGCCGACGGTGCTCGGCCACGAAGGCGCGGGCATCGTCGAGCGGGTAGGGGAGGGCGTCGGCTCTGTGGCTCCCGGTGATCACGTGGTCACGCTGTTCTCGCCGCAGTGCCGCGAATGCATCCATTGCCGGAGCACGAGGACGAATCTCTGCCTCGCGATCCGCGAGCAGCAGAACAAGGGCTTTCTCCCTGACGGCACGACCCGGCTCGAGAGAGACGGCGAGCCTATCCGCCACTTCATGGGCACCTCGACGTTTGCGGAGTACACGGTGATGCCGGAGATCGCGCTCGCCAAGGTCGACCCGGAGGCGCCGTTCGAGCATGCCTGCCTCTTCGCGTGCGGCCTGTCGACGGGGCTGGGCGCGGCGATGTTCACAGCGAAGGTCGAGGCCGGGTCGACCTGCGTCGTCTTCGGCGCCGGCATGGTCGGGCTCGGTGCCGTCGCGGGTTGCCGTCTGCAGGGGGCAGAGCGGATTGTCGTCGTCGATCTCTCGGAGGATCGCCTCGCGCTCGCGCGCGGGCAGGGAGCGACCGAGACGATGCTCGGCGGTCCGGACACGGTCGAGCGCATCGTCGAGCTGACCGACGGGTTCGGCGCCGACTACACGTTCGAGGCCACCGGCAACGTCGCCGTGATGCGCCAGGCGGTCGAGTCGGCGCGGATGGGCTGGGGGCTGTGCACCGTCGCGGGGGTCGCGGGGAAGGGCGAGACCCTCGACATCGTCCCCCGGTTCCTGATCACGGGCCGGCGCGTGTGCGGGTCGTCGTTCGGGGGCGTGAAGGGACGCGATCAGGTGCCGCAGCTGATCGAGCGCGCGCTCGCAGGCGACATCGACGTTGCACCGTTCGTCTCCCACACGCTGAGCCTCGACGAGGTGAACCGCGGCTTCGAGCTGATGGAGGCCCAGGACGGCATCCGCAGCGTGATCCGGTTCGCCTAGCTCGTGCCGGCGCGCAGCCGGCGTAGAGCCGGAGCGAGCGCCTGCCCGCCACGCAGGACGGGCTCGAACAGGTCGCCGTGCCGTTGCACCCGGTCCAGCGCCTCGTGCATTCCGAAATCGCGCGGCCGCACCTTCGGGCCGAGCTCGTCCCAGCGCAGCGGCGTGGACACGGGGGCGCCCGGCTTCGGCCGCACGGAGTATGCGGAAGCGATCGTCTTCCCGTGACCGTTCTGGCGGTGATCCACCAGGACTCCGCGGCGCTTCTTCTTCAGCCACTCGGTGGTCGCGAGGCCGGGGTTGCGCGCCTCGATTCCGCGCGACACGAGCTCCGCGAAGTCGTACGCGTCGGGGTACGTCGAGCGCCGCGTGATCGGCACGAGCACGTGGATGCCGTCCGCGCCGCTCGTCTTCGGGTACGCCCGCAGGTCGAGCTCCTCGAGGGCCTCGCGGATGAGGTGCGCCACCCGGATCGCCTGCGCGAAGCCGTCGCGTGACTCCGGCGGATCGAGGTCGAAGACGACGTAGTCAGGGCGCTCGGGCTTGTCCACGCGCGAGTACCACGCGTTCATGTCGATGCAGTTCATCTGCACCATCCAGACGACCGCGGCGGTCTCGTTGACGAGCGTGAAGTCGACGAGCCGCGACTCGCCCGCGCGCGGCCAGGTCCGGAACTGGCGCGTCGGAATCCAGTCCGGCTTCCCCTTCGGTGCCTGCTTGTGGAAGTACGCCTGCTCGTCGATCCCGTGCGGGTAGCGCTTCAGCGTGAAGGGGCGGTCGCGCAGATGAGGGACGATCGCCTCGCCGATCTCGGCGTAGTACTCCGCGAGATCGCCCTTCGTCACGCCGTCGGCGGGGAAGAGGACGCGCTCGGGATGCGTCAGCCGGACGCTGCGCCTTCCCACCTGGATCTCCTCGTTCATCTGCCGATCCTGCCTGAGCAGCCGAGCGGGCGGAACCGCGGAGACCGGGACGTCGGCAACTTGGAGGGCCTCCGCATTGGTCCCTCGTTGGTGATGAGATCTACTCTTGGCTCGCGATGATCCGGCTCACCCGCACAACGGCGGTACTTGGTTCCGCGCTCGCGCTCGCGGTGGCGTTCGGTTGCGGGGCCGCAGGCGGCGCGTCGGCGAAGCAAGCGGTGTCGCCGTGCGGAACCGCGAATGCTCCCGCGTGGTCTCCCGACGGAACGCAGATCGCCTGGTTCGGCTACCGCTGGCCCCGGCCGGCCAACGGCCATGCGACGGGCAGCTGGAACATCCTGAGGGCGTTCTGCGCTTCGAACGCCGACGGCAAGCAGCTCCACCAGATCCCTCGCACGGTCTGTGGCGAGCACTGTCCCAACAACCTGGGAGACCCGCCCGGTCAGCTCAACTGGGTGACGCCCGACCTGCTCGTGTACGGCAGCGACGACGGGGTCCACACGATCACCGTCGGCCAGAAGCCCAAGCTCCTCACGAGGAAAGGGCCCGACCCGTACGCTCTCGACGCGAAGGGTGATCGGGTCGCCACCAACGACTTCGCGACGGGCTGCACGTCCTGTCGCGGGCCGGTGAGGATCTTCAGCGTCCCGTCCGGCGCCGTCGTCGGCGTGGTCGGCGGCAAGAAGCTCTTCAACTATCAACCGAGCCTCTCGCCGGACGGATCGCAGGTCGTCTTCGCACGAAGCCCCGCGACCGACTCCGGGCGGCCCGGGATCTGGATCGCGAACGCCGACGGCAGCCACCTGCAGCGACTGGAGCGACACGGCAGCAATCCGCTCTGGTCGCCCGCCGGCAATCAGATCGCCTACCTCGCTCCCAGTGGGACGCAGTTCGCGCTGCGGCTCGTCGCTCCGCAGGGCGGCGCGAGCAGGACGCTGCTCCGCAACGACAACACCACCGTCTTCGGCTGGTCACCCGACGGCCGCTGGATCGCCTTCCCGGATTCGAAGGGACGGCTCGCCGTCGTCAACGCCGGGACGGGGAAGGTGCGGAGGCTGCTGCACAACCCCTCGAGTGTCGCCTGGTCGCCGAACTCGCAAGAGCTGCTGGTGCTGGCGCGGCCGCCGGCCCACTCCTCCTGCCCGAGCGGCCTGTGGCGAGTCCCGGTCGACGGCGCGAAGCCACGCCTCGTTCACAGCTGCTGACACTCCAGTTTCCCACCCGCAGCGAGCGGCCCGGCTCCCTTCCACACGCAGCCAGCCTCACGGAGCGCGCGA
>JAICME010000074.1 GCA_025929425.1 Thermoleophilia bacterium
CTTACAACGGGGAAAGCAGCGCGGCCGTTTCTGCCCGACGGCACACCTAGACTGGAGCGGCCATGGCTGGACGGTCGTACAGCACGGAAGCCGTTGTGCTCCGGTCGATGCGGCTCGGAGAATCCGATCGCGTGCTCCACCTCTACACGGCCTCGCACGGCAGGGTCGGCGCCGTCGCGAAGGGAGTGCGGAAGACGATGTCGCGCTTCGGCGCGCGGCTCGAACCGCTCTCGCACGTCGAGCTCGTCCTCCACCGGGGTCGCGGCGAGCTCCAGACGGTGACCGCGGCGCAGCTCGTCCGATCGCACCGCGCGGCGCGGGAGGACTACTACCGCTTCTCGGTCGGGATGATCGGCGCGGAGGCGATGCTGCGGCTCTTCAGCGAGGAGGAGGCGAACGAGCGGGCGTTCACCGCGCTCACGCGCTTCCTCGATCTTCTCGATGGTCACTCCTTGCGTGCTTCGCACGACACACCGCCCGCCCCGGACCGGCCTGCGCTCGACCCGCTCGGGCTCGCGTTCCAGCTCAAGCTGCTCTGGCTCGCGGGCTACCTCCCGCATGTCACCGCCTGCGCCGAATGCGGTGCGGCAGGCGAGCCGCTCGTCGGGTACTCGACGAGCGCCGGCGGGGCCGTGTGCGAACCATGCGCACGATCGACCGGGGCGCTCGCGGTGGCGGCCGACGGGATCGCCGGCATCGAGACGTTCCTCGCGCGGCCGCTCGCCGACGCGGTTGGGCTCGGTCTGTCCGCGCGTGCGCTGCGCGACGCCCTGCACGTCGTCACCGCGTCCTACGAGTACCACGGCGGCTTTCGCCTCCGGACCCTGAGCGCGTGAAACGGGTGCTGGCGGAGGGCTACGAGCTGGACGACGATCCGGACCGGATCGACATCGACGCCGTCCACGCCTACATCTCGGGCGAGTCGTACTGGGGGCAAGGTCGCCCGCGTGCAGTGGTCGAGCGTGCCGTCCGGAAGTCAGCTCGCGTGGTGGGCCTCTACAAGGACGACGCGCAGGTCGGCTTTTCGCGCGCCGTTACCGACGAAGGCGCAAACGTCTCGTATCTGGCAGATGTCTACGTGCTCGCCGAGCACCGGGGTCACGGTCTCGGGCTGGAGCTCGTGCGCGAGATGGTGGACAACGGTCCGCTCGCCGGGAACACGTGGCTGCTGCACACGCGCGATATGCACGAGCTCTACGCGAAGCTCGGCTTCGGCCCTCCTGGCGAGCGCCTGATGGAGCGACCGAGCTAGCCGGCGTAGTCGAACGACTCGAAGTTCAGCGTGCCCTGCTCGCAGACGCTCGTGGGCGGCTTGATCGCTGCGTCCGTCGCGCCGCCCCCGGCGGTCACCTGAAGGGTGTGCGCCTCCGGCTGGCAGGTGCCGGATTGCGAGTCTCCCTGACCGGCGACCGTGGCGGAGAACCGGGCCTGCGCAACGGCCGAAGCGCCGGGTTGCAGCACGACGCGTCGCGTGCCGCCGGCTCCCCCTGCCGTGACATGCGTGGGGAGGGCTGCGCCTGTCGCGCCCAGCAGGGTCGCATGGGGGATCCCGCGCAGGGCGCACGGGCTCGAGGACGTGTTCTTCAGCGTCAGCGCATACACGATCTGACCTGCGCCGGCGCTGCCGGGCACGAGAGAGAAGTTGCCGGCGAGCCGGCCGCCGGTGCACGGCTTCGCCGACACGCCCGGACCGGTCGTCGTCACCGTCCGGATCGTGGTGGTGGTCTGCGTCTCGACGACGGTCACGGTCTTCGTGCCGCCGAGGCCGCAGCCCGCCGCCGTCAGCCCGAGTGCGGCGAGGACCAGTCCCGTTCGAGCGCGTCGTCCAACCATTCCCGCACCCCGCTGAGTGGAAGGCGCTCCTGGGCCAGGGAGTCCCGGTCCCGGACGGTCACGGTCTCGTCCTCGAGCGTCTGTTCGTCGATGGTGAAGGCCCACGGCGTCCCTATTTCGTCCTGACGGCGGTAACGCCTGCCGATCTGTCCGCCTTCGTCGTGCTCGACCGGGTGGTACCGGCGGAGCTCCTCGTAGAGCGCCCGGGCGCGACCCGCCATTCGCTCGTCGCGCGGGACGAGCGGAAGGATCGCCGCCTTGACAGGAGCGATACGCGGGTGCAGCCGGAGGACGACGCGCTCCCGGTCGCCCACGACTTCCTCGTGGTAGGCGTCGCAGAGGAACGCGAGCATGATCCGGTCGATCGAGACCGCCGGCTCGATCACGTACGGCGTGTAGCGCGTCCCGTCCTGTTCGATCCACTCGAGCTTCGTTCCCGACTCCCTCGTGTGCTGCGCGAGGTCGTACTCGCCGCGGTTCGCCACTCCCTCGAGCTCCTGCCAGCCGATGGGATAGAGGTACTCGAGGTCGCTCGTCGCGAGGGAGTAATGCGAGCGCTCGTCCTCGTCGTGCTCTCGGACGCGGAGGTTCTCCTCCCGCAGGCCGAGATCGAGGTACCAGCGGCGGCGCGCGTCGATCCAGTAGGCGTACCACTCGTCCGCTTCGGTCGGCGGCACGAAGAACTCCATCTCCATCTGCTCGAACTCGCGCAGGCGGAAGATGAAGTTGCCCGGAGTGATCTCGTTGCGGAACGACTTGCCGACCTGGGCAATGCCGAACGGCGGCTTGCGACGCGCGAGCTGGGCGACGTTCTTGAAGTTGATGAAGATGCCCTGCGCCGTCTCGGGGCGGAGGTACGCGATCGAGCTCTCGTCCTGAAGGGCGCCGACGTGGGTCTCGAACATGAGATTGAACTGGCGCGGTTCGGTGAGGTCGCAGTCGGGCGTCTCGCCGGGACGCTTACTCGGCTTGCGGCCGCAGCTGGCGAGCTCGAGCTGGTCGGCGCGGAACCGGAGCTTGCACGTGCGACAGTCGACGAGCGGGTCGGTGAAGCCCGAGACGTGGCCGGAAGCCTCCCAGACGCGTGGGTTGAGGATGACCGACGAGTCGAGGGCGACGATGTCGTCGCGCTCCTGGACCATCGCGCGGAACCAGAGCGCGCGGATGTTGTTCTTGGTCAGGACGCCGTAGTGGCCGTAGTCGTACGTCGAGCCGAGCCCGCCGTAGATCTCGGAGGACGGGAAGACGAAGCCGCGGCGGCGGCAGAGGGAGACGATGGTGTCCATCGTCAGCGGCTTAGCCGTCTCGGCCATGGCCGGAGGTTACCCGGGCGCTTCCGCGGAGACCGCAGCCTCTCGCCACGGAGTTGGAGCATTCACGCGCGCGGAGCGCGCGTAATCTCGGGATCCCCGGGGTGGGTGGGGGTTTGGGATGGTCCACGGGGCGCTCCCGGTTACGCTGACCGCCGATGCCGAACCCGCCGGTCGAGCTTCACGTCGTCTCCGACGCCACCGGCGAGACCGCCGCGCGCCTCGTCCAGGCTCTCGAGGCCCAGTTCCCGGATCAGGAGTTCGTCGAGATCCGCCACCCGCGGGTCGAGTCGGAGGACGACCTCCAGCTCGCGGTCAACCGGATGCGCGGCCGGCCGGCGGTGGTCGTCTACACGCTTGTCCAACCCGAGCTCCGCGACGCCATGCGCACCCTCTGCCGCCGTGCGCGGCTGCACTACTGCGACCTGCTCGGCCACCCGATCGACGCGGTCGCGCGCGTCTCGGGCCAGGCGGCGAAGATGACCCCGGGCTCGCGCCCACCGCTCAACTCCGCGTACTTCAAGCGGATGGAGGCGATCGAGTTCGCCGTCCGCTTCGACGACGGCGTGATGCACGGCCTCCGCGATGCGGAGGTCGTCCTCGTCGGCGTCTCGCGCACGTCGAAGACTCCGCTCTCGATCTACCTCGGCTACCTCGGGCACAAGGCCGCGAATGTTCCCGTCGTGAAAGGGATCGCCCCGCCGCCCGAGCTGTTCGAGATCGACCAGACGAAGGTCGTCGGTCTAACGATCGACCCGAACAGGCTCGCGGAGATCCGGCGGGCACGCGTTCGCGCCATGGGAGCCGCCCGCAACAGGAAGTACGCCGAGCTCATGGAGATCTACGAGGAGCTCGAGCAGGCCGAGAAGCTCCACCGCCGCCTCGGCTGCCCCGTCATCGACATCTCCGAGCTCTCGATCGAGGAGACCGCGCACCGGGTCCTGCGAGTTCTGGAGGAGCGGCACGCCGAGACAAAGGCAACCGCGCAGTGAGAGCCAAACCGCGCGTTCCCCTCTGGCGGTGGGCGGTCTGGTGGGTCGTCCTCGTCGTCGCCGACGTCGTCTTCTATGTGCTCATCACGCCGCTCTGGATCGGGCTGCGCACGCTTGCGTGGATCGCAGAGTTCCGGGCCGGGCGCCGGTAGCCGTGTGACAACATCCGAGACCCCATGACCCGCTTCGTCTACGACTTCGACGAGCCCGCCGACGGCGGCAGAGAGCTGCTCGGCGGCAAGGGGATCGGCCTTGCCGAGATGACCCAGCTCGGAATTCCGGTCCCCGCCGGCTTCACGATCACCACCGAGGCGTGTCGCGCCTACATGCGCTCGGCCGGCACGGTCGAGGGCCTCGAAGAGGAGGTCGCCAGGCACATTCGGCAGCTCGAGCAGCGCACGGGTAAGCGGTTCGGCGACGCCGGTGATCCGCTCCTCGTCTCGGTTCGCTCCGGCGCGGCGATCTCGATGCCGGGGATGATGGACACGATCCTCAACGTCGGGCTCAACAACGAGTCCGTGCTGGGTCTCGCGCGCTCGACCGGGAACGAAGAGTTCGCGCAGGACTGCTACCGGCGCCTCATCCAGATGTTCGGCGAGACCGTGGACGGCATTCCGCACGAGCGCTTCAGCATCGACGACACCGCCGACCGCGCTCGCGAGGTCTACGAGCGGGAGACCGGCGGCGGCTTCCCGCAGGACGCGCGCGAGCAGCTGCAGCGCGCGATCACGGCCGTCTTCGACTCCTGGAAGTCGCCGCGAGCGCAGGTCTACCGGCAGACGTACGGGATACCCGACGACCTCGGCACAGCGGTCAACGTCGTCCAGATGGTGTTCGGGAACAAGGGCGACCACTCGGCGACCGGCGTCTGCTTCACCCGCGACCCGTCGACCGGCGAGCCAGGCGTGTACGGCGAGTACCTCCTCAACGCGCAGGGCGAGGACGTCGTCGCCGGCACCCGCACGCCGCAGCCGCTCTCCGAGCTGCGAGAGCACCTACCCGAGGCATACGACCAGCTTCTCGAGACGCTGGGGAGGCTCGAGCGCCATTACCGCGACATGCAGGACACCGAGTTCACCGTCGAGGAGGGGCGGCTCTACCTTCTCCAGACGCGCACCGCCAAGCGCACGGCGGCCGCTGCGATCAAGTGCGCGGTCGACATGACCGCCGAAGGGCTGATCTCCCGCGAGGAAGCCGTTGCGCGGATCGACCCGACCCAGCTCGACCAGCTGCTCCACCCGCGCCTCGACCCGAACGCCGAGTTCGACGTCGCCGCGCAGGGCCTCAATGCCTCACCGGGTGCGGCATCGGGAAAGATCGTTCTCGACGCCGACAGCGCGGAGGACAGCGGGAAGGCGGGCGAGGCGGTCATCCTCGTCCGCTGGGAGACGACGCCCGACGACATCCACGGTCTCATCCAGGCGCAGGGCGTCCTCACCGCGCACGGCGGCATGACGTCGCACGCCGCCGTCGTGGCGCGCGGGATGGGGAAGCCGTGTGTCGCCGGGGTAGAGGGTCTCGAGATCGACGCCGGAGCGAAGACGATCCGGCTCGGCGGTCAGGAACTTCGCGAGGGCGACGTGCTCACGATCGACGGCGGCACGGGACGCGTCATCGTCGGCGAGGTTCCGCTCGTCCCGCCCGCGATCAACGAGGATTTCGAGACGATCCTCGGCTGGGCGGACGAGCTGCGGCGGCTCAGGGTGCGCGCGAATGCGGACAACGCCGAGGACGCCGCGAAGGCGCGCGAGTTCGGGGCCCAGGGGATCGGTCTCTGCCGCACCGAGCACATGTTCTTCGGCGAGGAGCGGTTGCCGCTCGTGCAGGAGATGATCCTCGCCGGCGACGAGGACGGGCGCCGAGACGCGCTCGATCGGATCCTTCCCTTCCAGCAGTCCGACTTCGAGGGGATCTTCGAGGCGATGACGGGCCTGCCGGTGACGATCCGCCTGCTCGATCCGCCGCTGCACGAGTTCCTGCCTCCGCTCGACGAGGCCTCCGACGAACGCATGCGCCGGCGGATCAAGGCGCTGACCGAGCAGAACCCGATGCTCGGCACCCGCGGCTGCCGGCTCGGGATCCAGTGGCCCGAGATCTACGAGATGCAGGTGCGAGCCATCGCGCGCGCGGCCAAGGCGGTGCAGGAGCGTGGGGGAGACCCGCCGCTCGTCGAGATCATGCACCCCCTCGTGGGCTTTCGCGAGGAGCTGCGCCGGCTGCGCGAGCTGACCGAGCGCGTGATGGAGGAAGAGGCCCCGGAGCTCGAGTACCTCTGCGGGACGATGATCGAGCTGCCGCGTGCGGCGCTACGCGCCGACGAGATCGCCGAGGTCGCAGACTTCTTCTCCTTCGGCACGAACGACCTCACCCAGACCGTGCTCGGCATGTCGCGTGACGACGCGGAGGGCAAGTTCCTCACCTTCTACCTCGAAGAAGGCGTGCTCGAGCGGAACCCGTTCGAGGTGCTCGATCAGGACGGCGTCGGCGACCTGATGCGCCTCGCGGTCGAGCGGGGGAGGCAGACGAAGCCGGACATCCACCTCGGCATCTGCGGCGAGCACGGCGGCGAGCCGAGCTCCGTCGAGTTCTGCCATCGGATCGGGCTCGACTACGTGAGCTGCTCGCCGTACCGCGTTCCGCTTGCGCGCCTCGCCGCCGCGCAGGCCGTGCTGAAGGAGGCGCACCGCGGCGAGTACGTCCAGGCCGGCGGCTAGCTGCTAGGCGTAGCCGCGGACCTTGAGGTACGCGATCGCGACGCTTCCCGCAGCGACGGCGACAAGCCCCAGCACGCCCGCGAGGCCGAGATGTCCCATCGCGGCGCGGCCGCGCTCTCGCCAACCGGCGTACGCGAGCGTGATCAGGATCCCGCCGATCAGGCCGCCGATGTGCCCGCCCCAGGAGATGTTCGGGATCGCGAACGAGATGACGAGGTTGATCCCGATCCAGGTCGCCGCGTTGCCGGCGAGTCGCCCGGTGACCTGCCATTCGATGATCAGCATCGCGCCGAGGATCCCGAAGATCGCTCCCGACGCGCCGACGACCGGCTGGAACGGCGCCTGCAGGATCGCGCCTGCAGCGCCGGCCAGACCGGAGACGAAATAGAGGCCGAGATAGCGCGCCCGCCCGAGGTATTGCTCCACCGGTGTCCCGATCACCCAGAGCGCGTACATGTTGAACGCGATGTGGAGGATCGACGCGTGGAGGAACATCGAGGTCACGAGCCGGTACCACTGGTGGTCGTGCGCGAGATCGCCGAAAGGCGCGAAGAGCGCCAGGTGTGAGTTCGAGCCGACGAGGACGAACCTGTCGAAAAGCGCGCCTCCGGGAGCATTGAAGCCGCCGCCCTGCGAGGCCGTGATGAGGTAGATCACGACGTTGATCGCGATCAGGGCGCGGGTGATCGGTGCGCTGCCGGAGGCGAGCGCGATCCCCGGCGCGCGGTGCACCGGGCGCGGCTTCAGCCGTGTCGCCGGGCCGCGTCGCGTCCCCGCGTGGTCGGGACACCGGATGCCCACCGGAGCGAACGTCGCGCAATCGGCGCAGATCGGCCGGCCGCAGTCCGAGCAGGAAAGGCCCGTCTCACGGTCGGGGTGCCGGTAGCAATAGCGGGGCTCGACCGCCGACATCCGGGCTAGCCTAGCCCGCGCCGTGCGTGTCCATGTGGCCTTCACCCCGGGCGAGCAGACGCCCGCCCCGGTCGGCGTCGTCGTCGACGTCCTTCGCGCGACCTCGACGATTTGCCAGGCGCTCGCCTCCGGGTACGAGCGCGTCCTCTGCTGCGCCGAGATCGACGAGGCGCGCGCTCTCGCGGAGACGGAAGGCCCGGCGAAGCTCGCAGGCGAGCGTCGGCTCGAGCACATCGAAGGGTTCGACTTCGGCAACTCGCCGAGCGAGCTCGAAGGCAAGCCGGCGGCCGAGACCCTGATCCTCACCACGACGAACGGGACACGGCTCCTCGTCGCCGCCGCCGAGCGCTTCGAGCGCGTCTACGTCGGTTCGCTCCTCAACGTCGACGCTGTCTCGGCCGCTGCGGGCGAGAGCGGGGAGGACGTCGCGGTGCTCTGTGCCGGCGTGCTCGGGGAGCTCGCGCTCGACGACGCGTACTGCGCCGGGCGCATCGCCGAGGCGCTCGGCGGCGAGCCGGAGGACTCGGCGCGCGCCGCGATCCGGCTCGCGCAGAGCTTCCCGAACGCGGTCGAAGGGCTTGGCGCCGGCCGCAGCGCCGCGAACCTGCGGAGGCATGGCCTCGAGGCCGACATCGAGCGGTGCGCACGGGAGAACGACCTCGACGTCGTCCCACGCTACGTCCGCCGCGTCGGCCCCGCGGCCGAAGTCTCGACCTGACTACGTCGTCACGCGCACCGCGACGTCGTATCTCGTGACCGACGTGCGCTGTCCCGGCGTATCCGGTGTGGGCATGGAGCCGAGGATCTCGTCAGCCTTCCGGTAGTCGTCCTCGTTGTCGACGATCACGATCGCGAGCGACCGCTCGGCCCCGGGATCGTGGAGGATGAGCAGCTCGCTCGACGGCATCCCCTCCGGCGGCTCGCCGCTCTCGATCTGGCTCTTCAGCTGCGCTATCCGATCCGAACCGACTCCCTCGAACGAAACGACACGTGCGAGTGCCATCGAAGCCTCCTTCGTGGATTGAGCGTGGAGCCTACGCGTCTGCGGCGAGCTCGGCCAGCGCCGCGACCGTGCGCCAATTGCGGTGCGTGCCGGACACTCCCAGCAGTCGCTCGAGTCGAGCGGCCGAGAGCCGCGAGCCATGGACTCCTGCGGGGTACTGGAGGTAGACGTCGGCGCCGTCGAGGTGCGCCCGATCCGGCGAGTGATCGATCGCCGCGAGTCGCCGGACTGCCCCTGTGCCCGGCTTGCCCTCGAGAAAGACGACGTGCGACCGAGACACGTCGGTGCCGAACGGATGACGGGTGACGACGCCCGCGAGCTCCTTGGGTGTACGCATCACCGCGGTCGTCTTGACCTGGAACGCGTCTGCGATCAGATGCTCGAGCTCACCGGCGACGATGCTCCTCTTGCGGGGTCCGTCGAGCAGGACGTTGCCGCTCGCAATGTACGTCCGGACATCTCCGAAGCCCGCTCCGGAGAGCAGCTCCCTGAGCTCCGCCATCGGAACCTTGTTGGCGCCGCCGAGGTTCACGGCCCGGAGCAGCGCGACCCATCTCATCGTCGGCCCTGGCCGCGCCGCAGCGCGTCGAGCCGGCGGCGCTCCAGCTTCGTCGGCCGCGCCCCGAGGTCGGCTCCGAGCGGCCGGGCGAGCCGCCGCTCCAGAGCGTGCCGTTCGCGGGCCTCACGCGACTCTGACGTCTCCTCGTAGAGCGTCGCGGCAACCTTGGCCGACCCGCGCCGCTCGGCCAGGCCGGTGACGACCACGACCTGGCGCACGGTGCCGCGGACGATCTCGAGCGTGTCGCCGGTCGCGATCTCGCGCGCAGGCTTGACCCGCTCGCCGCCCACCTTGACGTGGCCCGCGAGGACGAGATCCGTCGCCGCGGTTCGCGTCTTCGCGAAGCGCGCGGCCCACAGCCACTTGTCGATCCTGCACTTGCCAGACGTAGCACCGGAGCTCATGTCTCGAATCTAGAGCCGCAGCGTTCATCGTGGTCACCTTCCTGGACAACCCGCCTTGAAAAACAGCGTAGTCCGATTTACTGTTTCGACCACTCTGTAATCCGAACCCGAGGAGGGGGTCAATGAGGTATCGCGTCGCTGCTGTTGTTACTGCGGTCGTAGCGCTTCTCTCGCTGGCGGGACCGGCGCTCGCCGACAACTGCTTCAACGCGAGCCGGCCGTCCGGCGGTCTGAGCACCAACCCGGCGGACTTCTCTGCTCCGTACATGGTCGGCCGATGGGTTTGGTTGCCCAGCGTCGGCGCACCGCTTGCTGCTTGGGGCTTCGAGGCTCCTGCGAATTACCTCAACTCAGGCGGCGGCGAGGCCTGGCTACTGGAGAACACGCCCTACTGCGAAGCCGGCGGCGTGCTCTTCTACAACGGGCCGCGCACGACCACGCACGGCATTCAGAGCGGCTGCGGGTTCTTCGGCTGACGCTCTAACGCGGGCCGGGCGTTCGCGAGTGTGAACGTCCGGTCCGCCCCGATACCGGGCGCTCCATGCGGTCATCCTCCCCATGGGAGGTCGGCCCAGGAATCGGGGCGTTCGCGGCGCCAATGTTCGAACGGCGCGTACGCCTCCCGCGGGTCGTTCGTCTCCGTCTCGACCGCGGCGCCGTGAGCGTGAGCGCTTTCGGAGGCGGGATAGAGGATCGTCTTCCCCTCGCCGCGGGCGCCCGTCATGAAGATCACGCACGGGCCGTCGCCGGTGCCGACGAAGGTGTGCCGTGTTCCGGGAGGACAGTGGACGAAGTCCCAGGCGCGGAGCGGTCGCTCCTCGTCTTCCACGAGAAGAAGACAGGTGCCTGCGAGGACGAGGAAGTCCTCCTGTGCGGACTCGGCGTGATACATCCCCGTCGGCTTGCCGGGTTCGAGAACCGCGAGCGTGAATCCCGTCTCCGTGAACATCTGCGGCTCGAGGTCGGGTCGCTCGGCGAGCACGCGACCGTTGCTCTCGAACACGCAACGGCCGCCGAAGGCGTCGTGCCGCAGCCACGCAGCGTCGCCGACGTTGACCACGAACCAGCCGGGGGAGACCGGTGTGAGCCCCGAGCCGGCGTCGTCCAGACGTGCTTCCATCTCCTCTCTCCTTTCAGCGTTTTGGGATCAGCTTGACGGTACGTATCCCATCGCTGTAGAAACGCGACCGCTGGCGGTGAGTCGGCGTGACTCGCGTTGCTCTAGTCGAAGAGCGGCTCGAACGCGTTCAGCGTCTTGGCGACCTGCGATTCGAGTATTTCCATCGTTTCTACGACAGGCGTCCCATCCGGGAACGCTACGCCGACGGCAACGCTGAGTTCCACATGCACGTTGCGCTTCGTGGGCGGCTTTGTTGCCTGCGGTGTAGGGCTGATACCGGCCGCAGCAGCGGCAAGAGCCGAACGACGGACAGCCGGGCTTGGCGTGACGCTCGGCACGACGGTCCCGGGAGTGATTCCCGGCGAGGTAAGTGCAGGTGCGATGAGCGAACTGACGCGCCTCCACTTGTCGGCTGTCTTTTCGATGTCTCCCAGCACAGACGACGGCAGACGGGTTCGGGTGATGGCTTGGCCTTCAAGCGCCTTTCGGAGTGCGGCCATCGCTGCCTCCGGGTTGCCGGTGACCGCTGGGGGCGGGTCCGGCGATGGAAGGGCGAAGTCACCCTCGATGTGGGTCAGCAGCACATTGAGGTGCCGGTGTTTGTCCGGGTTCGAGTATTCCCGCAGGAGTCGGACCCAGACCTTGCCCTTCCTTCGCTTGTACGGCTGCAACTTCTCGATGAGTGCCACATGGTCAGGCGCAATCCCGATCAGTCGACCTTTGTCAAGCTCACCCTTGAAGAGCGCTGGCGTATCGCAGATCGGGAACTGATGCGATTGCTGGATCTTCCCGCCGTTGAGGACGGCGAGCGCGCCGACAAGGTAGTCAAGCGATGGACGCAGGTTCCCGAGCACGTCGCCGATGAGGACGCTGATCCGTTTCGGAGGCTCCTCGGGCTTGATGCGAAGGACGTACTCGCCACTGCTGAAGTCTGGATCTCCGGTGACGCTGTACGGGCGGCCGTTGCTGAACCGTCTGACCTCGGCCTTGAGTGCCTCGATGTGTTCGCCAGCCCTATCGATCTTCGCCCAGGCGTCCTCTAATGGATCAGCCACTCTGTAACCCCATCACTTATGGCCCGAAAAGATCAAGAGCCGATACATCAGCCTACGCAGCGCACTCCGAAGGGCCTGGAGATCCCCGTCCCGAAGCGGAAGGACGTTATGGATGCCTTCCGCAAGATCGTCAAGCCCGTCAAGAAGTAGAGAGACGGGCGGCGACAAGCGCCGCCCGCCCCTCCTCCCCTGCGCTACCCGCTGATCGATCTGCACAGGGGACACTTAGGTCGCCCAGTGGTGCCGGGGACGCGGTTGTACGACTCGATGTTGTCACCGAGCGTGCAGCGCGTCTCCTCGTGGTAGACCGGGTGCTTGGTCGGCACCTTCGTGTGCCACGGCGCCCGCTTCATTGGTTCCGTCCCTTCTGGCCGTGCGCCGCCGCAGGCACAGGCGAGTTCAACGACACGACCTCAATCCGGAAGTAAAGACCGCTTGTCGGACGGATACGACGACGACAGCGGACGGACGCTGTAGGTTCCGCGGAGGTTCTCGGGTTCCGTCCCGCGAACAGGAGGGCCGAGCAGGCACTCGGCCCTCCACTTTCCTCTTGGGAGCGCACCGATTCAGCGAGCAGATCGTGAAACATCGATCTGCCAGAGTCGCAATTAGACGAGCCCAGAGGTTTGGTGCGAGCACCACTTGAAGTGTCGCCTTCCGGTCGTCACACCGGCCCCGCATGGTTACTCGTCTGCCAGCGTAGCCGGTTCAACGGACTACGACAGACTCGCGCTTCTACAGAGAAGGGACAGTTCCCAGCTTGACAGGAGAACACATGTTCGTATAGAACATCTGTTCCCATGATCGCGTGTCTGACCATCCCAGGGCTCGAGTTGAAGGCGTCGCTGCGGCGGACGCCGACCCTCGCGCTGCGTCCCGCGGCGCTGGCGC
>JAICME010000167.1 GCA_025929425.1 Thermoleophilia bacterium
GCGACCTGCGGGTCCGAGATCAGCGCAACCGCCCCGTCGCCCGGGACGAGGTCGCCGAGCCGCTGGAGCGCGCAGCGCTCGACGACGACCCGGGCGGCGGCGAGCGCGACATCGTCGACGTCTGTTGCGACTACGTCGGCAACGTCGGCGTACAGCGCGCGGCGCTCGGCGTAGAGACGCCGGAACTCCGCTTCGTCCTGCGCGAGCGGCCGGTCACTGCCGCGCACACGCTCCCAGCACGTGTCGACGTCGACGTCGAGCCAGATGGTGAGTGTGTCCTCGAGCGCGTCCCGAACCCCGGGAGACGTCACCGCGCCTCCGCCGAGGGCGAGGATCACCGCTTCCTCCTCCCGCGCCCGGAACGCTGCCTCTCCCTCCTCACGGAAGATCTCCGGGACCGATTTCTCGGCCCTCGCCTCGATGACGTCATCGACGTCGATGGCGCCGACCGCCCGCGCGGCGGTCGACTTTCCCGATCCCATGAAGCCGACGAGTGCGACGTTCTTCAGCTGATTCGCTCCAGATACGCGCGCCACGCGCGGACGAAATCGGCCAGCGCGTCACCGCCGAACTTCTCGCGCGCGACGCGGGCGAGCTCCCACGCGACCGCGGCCTCCGCCACCACCGCGAGCGCCTCGACCGCCGAGACGTCGCTCCGCTCGACGAGGGCGGTCGCAGCCTCCCCGGTCGCGAGGTCGACGGAGCCGAGCGGCTTCATGAGCGTCGGCAGCGGCTTCATCGCGGCCCGGACGACGATCTCCTCTCCGTTCGAGACGCCGGCCTCGATGCCGCCGGCTCGGTTGGACGTCCGCCGCTTGTCGGTGCCGATCTCGTCGTGCGCCTCCGACCCGCGCAGGCCTGCGAGCGCGAAGCCGTCCCCCATCTCGACGCCCTTCACGGCCTGGATCCCCATCACCGCGGCGGCAAGTCGCGCGTCGAGCCGGTCCTCGCGGCGGGCGTACGACCCCAGACCTGGTGGCACGCCGCGCGCCCGAACCTCGACCCGGCCGCCGAGCGTGTCGCGGTCGGCGCGGGCCGCATCGATCGCTGCGGGATCCGCCCCGGCCTCGGCCAGTGCCTCCCCCACGACTTCGATGCCGAGCTCGTCGAGGAGCGCCTTCGCGACGGAGCCGGCAGCCACGTAGACGGCCGTGTGGCGTGCGGACGCGCGCTCGAGCGCGTCCCGTACGTCGGCGAGCCCGTACTTCTGCACCCCGGCAAGGTCGGCGTGCCCCGGCCGCGGCAGCGTGACCGGCTTCACCCCCTTCCCCACCGGCTCGCCCTCTGGCGGCCATGGGCTCATCCCCCAGGTCCAGTTCTCGTGGTCGCGGTTGCGGACGACGAGCGCGAGCGGCGTGCCGAGCGTGCGGCCGTGGCGCAGGCCGGAAAGAACCTCGACCTCGTCCGTCTCGATCTGCTGCCGCGGCGAGCGACCGTACCCCTGCTGGCGACGACGGAGGTCCGCGTCGATCGCGTCCTTCTCCAGGACGAGCCCCGCGGGCAGACCGGACACGATCGCGACGAGCGCGGGCCCGTGCGACTCGCCGGCTGTTGCCAGCTCGAGCGTCATGGCGGAGAGCGTAGTGCGCTAGAGCCGGGCGAGCATCCGCGAGACGAGGCTCGACTGCCGGTGCTTCGTCACGGAGAGGAGAAAACGGGCGAGACGGGTCGATTCGCGCGGGTCGAGCGAGATCGCCGCCTCGACCTCCTCCCCACGCCACACGCTGAGGCGCGCGTGCTGCGGCTCGGTGAGGTAGACGGAGACGCGGAGCCCGCCGTCGCCGACGTCCGGATGTCCCCGGAAATACTCCACGACCTTCGTCCGCTGCGCCTTCCCGCAGTGCGGGCAGAAGCGGAAGTCGTCCTGCACCCCTTCACCACACCCGCGACAGCTGCGCATCGTGCTCGTTCTATGCCCTCGGCAGCGTCAGGTCAAGCCGAAGGCCACAGTCGCACCGCCCGCCCAGCGGAGGCCTCGAGCTCGCCGGCGTCGAGGTCGACGAACGAGAGCGGAATCTCGGCGACCGGCCACTCGCAGAAGAATCTCAGCGTGCCGGACTCAGGCTGCGGCCAGAGCCAGAACGCAGGATGCAGTCGCACGCGGCCTCCGCCGCCCGAGCCTCCCCCGCCGCCGTGTTCCATCAACACCGGACCATCAGGCTCCTCGTCGGGCTTCATGAAGCGCCGGCGACCCATCCTCCCACCGAGGTTCGAGACCCGGTTCCCGTCCGGTAGTTCGAGTCCGATCCGCAGGAATCCCGCAGGCGGTTCCTCGCCTTCCTCGAACAGGTGCTGCTCGTGGAAGAGTCGGTTCGACTGCGATTCGCTCAGCCCGCGCGCCGCTGCGATGACGTCCAACGCGAGGCCCGTCGAGTAGACGGTCGCGTGCGACAGAGCGACGACGCCACTTTCGGAGCGGGCGGCGACGAGCCCGAGCGGCACGACCGCGCCGAGCTCGTCCTCCGGCGGCCCGAACCAGGGCGGCATCCGCCGCGGCTCGTGTTCGACGTCCTCTTCATTCCCGTCGTCTTCGTCGAAGGAGAACATCTGAATGAAGCTGCTCATGTCGACAAGCCTAGGGCCTCACGCATCGCGCCGACCGGCGCCTCGAGGCCCGTCCAGAGCTCAAAGCTTGCTGCTCCCTGTGCAACGAGCACGTCGAGACCGTCGAGAACACGTGCGCCCGCGGCAGCAGCCGCCTCCGCCGTCGCCGTCCGTGGATACGGGAGGTCGACGAGCGTCTGGCCCGGCCCGAGCTCGAAGAGCACCTCGTCCCGCACGGACGTTGCGTGGATCACGAGGTCGGCGTCACGCACGTCCGGCGGCCACTCGCCGCGACGCGAGTAGACCCGCGCGGCCGGGAGCGCATGCCGGAACGCGGCCGCAGCCCCGCCGTCTCCCACGATCGCAGCGACGGCCACCTCCCCCACTTCGCCGAGGATCGCCGCGTCCGTCGAGAACCCGTGGCCGTGGACGATCGTGTTCACCGACGGCACGTTCGAGTCGAGGATCCGTGCGACGTCGAGCTTGTACGGCGCGGTGACGTTCGCGTACTCGACCTCCCGAACGGCACCCTCGAGATCCTCCGGCAAGACGTCGCGCAGCACGTACTCCCAGTCGAGGTCGGCCGCCGCGAACGCGGCGTTCTGCATCCGGGGCGAGAGCGAGTGCGCCACCGGATGGCCGAGCAGCGCTACGACCCGCCGCTCATCCGTAGCCATGCGTAGCGAGGTACTGGTCGAACACCTGCTTGCTGGCGGTGAAGAAGGTGTGCACCTTGTCCGGTTCGGCGACGAAGTACAGCCACGGCCCGTTCGCGGGCTTGGCAGCCGCCTCCATCGACGCGAGGCCCGGGTTCGCGATGGGAGTTGGAGGTAGGCCTGCATGCAGCCGTGTGTTGTACGGCGTCGGATTCGCCAGCTCCGACTGCGTCAACGACTTCGTCCCCGGGATGTGCAAGGCGTAGCGGATCGTCGCGTCGATGCCGAGCGTCATGCCCAGGTGCAGCCGGTTGTAGATGACGCGCGCGACCTTGGCCCTGTCCGGCGGGGCCACCGCTTCCTTCTCGATCATCGACGCGATCGTGAGCACGTCGTACGGCGTGAGGTCCTTGCTCTTCGCGTACGAGAGATCGAGCGTCTTCCACTTCGCCGCGAACTCCTGGAGCTGCACGTTCACGAGCTGGGCAGTCGTCGTCTTCCGGTCGAAGTTGTACGTGTCGGGGAACAGGAACCCTTCGAGCGGGAGCTTCTTGGCGCCGAAGCCCGGGATGTGACGCGGCTTCGCAGTGATTGCGGCGTACGAGGTCCCCGAGAGCTTCACCTTCCGGTGCGATTCGCTCACGGCGATCTTCGACACGGCCTGGGCGCGCGCCGCCATCTGCTCCCTCGTGAACCCCTCGGGGAAGAGGATCCGGAACTGCCGCAGCTGCCGGACGGTCGTGGTCGGCGCGTCGCTGCCTCCGCCGCCGCAGCCCGCGGCCGCAGCCACGACCAGCGCGACGCAGAAGCCTATGAGCGCTCGGCGCACCACTCGAGATAGTCCGAAAGCAGATGGGCTGCGGCGAGCGCGTCGACCGCCGCCAGGGCGTGCGGCGTCCGCTGGGCGAGGACGGTCGTGAAGCGCTCGTCGAAGAGCTCGATCGGAACGGTGATCACGCCGCGGAGAGCCTCGACGAACTGCTCCGTCTCGGCCGCCTGCTCGCCGCGATTGCCGCGCATCGTCAACGGCAGCCCGACAACGACGCGCTCCACGGCCTCGTCCCGCGCGATGCGTGCCAGCTCGGCGAGCCCGTTCTCGGCGCCTGCCTTCTCGACCACGCCGAGGGGCCGCGCGACGGTGCCCGTCGGATCCGAGACCGCCACCCCTGTGCGCGCGGAGCCGTAGTCGAGCGCGAGAACCTTCACGCAGGCATCTTCACGGCGTGACGAGCTCCTTCGCCGCGGCGAGCGCGTCTGCGATGCCGTCCGGGTTCTTCCCGCCCGCCTCTGCGAGCGTCGGCTTGCCTCCCCCGCCTCCGCCGATGTGCTTCCCGAGCTCGCGCACGACCTGCACCGCGTCGAGGCCGCGAGCGACGAGCGACTCGTCGAAGTTGACGACGAGGAACACACGCCCGTCGTCCCGCGAGGCCACGATCGCGCCGTCCGCCTTCTCCTGCTGGCGGATCCGGTCGGAGAAGTCGCGCAGCGGCCCGCCCTTGAGGCTCTTGACCTCGACCAGCAGGACGCCGGCTTCCTCGTCCTGGGAGACGATCTCCGCCTGCTCCGCCGCCTTCGGCCGCTTTGCGTCCTTGCGCGCCCGCTCGAGCTCGCCCCGCAGCACATCGGCTTCCCGTGCCCGCTCGTGGAGAAGCGCGAACGCCTCGCCGGCCGTCAC
>JAICME010000075.1 GCA_025929425.1 Thermoleophilia bacterium
GGCACGGAAGCGCGCGGGGCCGTTGCTCTCGCTGGTGTCTCCCACTCTGACCGGGCCGTGAGAAGGAGACTGTGACGTTGTCGGCAGATGCGCCGCGGATAAACAGTGGCGCTGATAGCTCGAAGAGGCGCATACGGGATTCGAACCTGCCTGCAAATAGGCAGTTTTTTCTCACGAGGTCTGCACCGGGGTCTGCACCATTTGCGCCTGAGCGGGCCGGTCCGGCCCGAAATCGGCCGCTACGCTCCCGCTCATCGACGCCTTGCACCGTGATCCGTTCCTGCGCTACCTCGAGGCGGCGCCCGTCGACGACGAGCCGGTCACCGAGGAGGAGGACGCCGCGATCGCCGAGGTCGAGGCCGACCGGGCTGGCGGCGTGCCGACGATCCCGTTCGATGAGGTCAAGAGCAAGCACGCGTAAGCAGGAGATCTCCTAATGCGGGATCGCGGGGTGATACCCGCGCGAGTCAGACGCGCGCACTCTCGCCCAGCAGAGTGAAGCCTCTAGTTCGCGAGTGGCGCGAGGGTCACGATTAGCCAGATCAGAAGTGGGACAGCCACGAGGGCTGGCAGAGATAGCCCAACAATGGTCAGCCTTCGCTTCAAGGCGACGTGGCGTGAAAGCACCGCGACTGCGACGGCAGCGATGGCAAGGACGACCGCCCCGCCGAAGAGGCCATACCAGGTCACGGCGAATCCTCGTGACCAGTTAGCTGCGCCGCGAACGACCAGCATGAGTACGGCGACCGCCAAGCAGGCTAGTGAGGAGAGAGCAAGACCCACGACCCCTATATCGGGTACCTATGCCTCGACATTGAGAACCCGGCCCCAGGGGTCATCCTCGAACACGGCCCAGCCGAGACGGTTCCTCCCTTGACCATCCTCGGCGAGGAGATCTCTCAGCGGGAATGGCGACGTACGGAAGTTGTGTGTACAATACGCGCATGGCAAGAGTGAAGGAGCGCTGGGACTTCCGGGTCGAGCCGGAAACGGACAGCCTCGTGCGGCAGGCGGCGGCTTCGTCGCATCGGACGCTGACCGACTTCGTCGTCGACGCTGCCGTGCTCGAGGCGGAGCGTCTGCTGGCGGACCGGACGACGTTTGCGCTCCCCCCGGAGGAGTGGGAGCAGTTCGTCGCGCTTCTCGACCGCTCGCCGCGTGACAACCCCGGGCTCGAGAAGCTCTTCGCCGAGCCAAGCGTCTTCAGCAGCACGTAGCCGTTGGCCTACCGGCCGCCCGAGCCGCTGGAGAAGCGACACCGCCTCGACGACTTCGATTGCGGCGAGCCCGCGCTCGACGAGTGGCTCAAGCGGCACGCACGCGCCGCGCACGGGTCAGGCTCAGCTCGCGTCTACGTGACGACGCTCGCGGACGGCGAGACGGTCGTCGGCTACTACGCGCTGGCGGCTGCGCAGGTCGCGCCTGAAGCTGCGACCGAACGCGCACTCAAAGGTCAGCCGCGAACGAGGCCGGTGCCGGCGGTTCTCCTCGCTCGACTTGCGGTCGATCGAGAGCATCAGCGCGCAGGTCTTGGTCGGTCACTTCTCCAGGACGTCATGTTGCGTTGCCTCGACGCCGCCGAGTCAATCGGTGCCCGCGTCTTGCTCGTCCACGCGAAACACGACGCCGCGAAGGCGTGGTATCTGCAGTACGGATTCGAGGAGTCCCCGACCGACCCGCTTCACTTGCTGATGTTGCTCAAGGACATGAGGGGATTCCTGCAGCGGCGTGGAGTTTCGTAGCTGAGCGAAAGGAAGCCCACCCGCAGGTCGCGCCGACTCTCACCAGAGAAGCTCCGCTTGATTCCTGACGAGGTGAAGCATGTGGCGAGCCACGAGCGCGACCGCGATGAGATGCGCGTGATCCGTGAACAGCTCGCGGAGCTCGCCCCGCGTCGCTCGACTCAGACGAGCAGCTCCGCGTAGTCGAGCTCGCGCTCGTCGGCGACGACGTGCGTGTACGTCCGGGCCGTCGTCACGAGGTCGTCGTGGCCGACCAGCTCGCCGATTCGCGCCCACGGCATCCCACCGAGGTGGAGCAGCGAGACCCGCCGGTGGCGAAGGTCATGCGGCGAGAACGCGGGAACGCCGGCGGCTGTGCACGCGCGTGTCAGCGCTGTACGGAGACGCTCGCTCGTGACCTGTTCGAAGACCCGGCGATCCGGATGGCGATCGTCGCGCGGACAGAGATCGAGGACCGGATCAAGTAGCAGGGAAGGAGGGCTCACCCAGCGTGGCCGGCCTGTCTTGCTCGTCGCGATGCGCCAGCGGCTGCGCGGCTCGTCGACGTCGCCCCAGGTGAGCGCCTCGAGCTCGCCGATCCGCATGCCGGTGGCGTCGAGGATCAGCGCGGGGAGGCGATATCGCTTCGGCAGGAGCCGAACAACCGCCTCGACGTGCTCCGCCGTCGGGGGCTGCACGTGCCGGCGTTCCTCCCGTGGCAGCTTGACCGTCAGGCGATCACGGGCCGGATTCGGCTGGAGACGCGCGTGGTCAAGGACCATCGCCAGCACGCTGACCGTCTTGCGGATCGTCTGCTTCTTGAGACCCTTTCGGTGAAGCTCGGCCACGAGGTCCGCGACTGTCTGGGCGTCGATATCGGCGATCGGCTGGTCACCGAATCGCGGCAGCACGCGTCCCAGGGCGACTCGGTAGGTCTGCAGGGTGCCCGCGGCGACGTCGACCCGAGAGGCCTGCCATCGTTCCGCGACGTCGGAGAGCGCGGGGGAGGACGCTCGCTCATCCACCAGGCGAAGATCGGGGACCCGTAGCGCAGCGAGTTCACCGAGCACCCACGACTTCCGAGCCAGCGCCTCGCGCTTGGTCGAGAACGAGCCGGCGTAGCGCGGCATGCTCTCCCGACCGCCGAGCCTGTACATGACGCGATAGCGGCTCTGGCCGCCGGCGGTCGGCCGCGTCGTGATCCACGCGCTAGCCACAATTCGACCGTATCGGGCGCACACGGTCACCGCGGAACGTGTGGTCATCGACGAGCTCGAGGTATTGCTCTGCGCGGATCAGTGGGCGCGAGTAACCCGGCAGGGCGACAACGGGAAGAGCTCGGAACACGGCGTCGACGGCGCGCCGCTCGAGGCCGAGCTCGCGCAGGTGGGACCGGTTCAGGAGCGCTCCCGGGGTATCGAGAAGCTCCCTGGCCGGTGGATTGCTGCGACTGGCGGGAGCTGGCTTGGCTTGCTCGGACGGTCGCTTCTGCGCAGCGGGCTTCGATTGCCGTTCCACATCGAGCCGGAGCTGGTGCGCATCCATCCCTCGCGCCATCACACAACTGTAACAGATATGTCTCCTATGCGCAGAGCGCACCAGACGCGTACGATGCCTGCATGACGAGCGGGACATTGATCCGTCAGGCGCGTACGCGCGCAGGCCTGTCGCAGACGGAGCTGTCGGAACGAAGTGGCAAAGACCGCGCGCAGATCGCGCGCTGGGAGCGCGACGCCGTCACTCCGAGCCTGGAGACGCTGCGCGAGCTGTTGCAGGCGTGCGGGTTCGACCTGGAGATGACGCTGGTGCTCTACCAGCCGCCCGATCCCGGCGACGAGGCTGAGCTCAAGGAGGCATTGGCGCGGACGCCGCAGGAGCGGCTGCAGGCGATGCTGAAGGCGCGAGGGGGCTGAGTGGCCGAGCCGTTTGATCCCTACCTGGTGCTGGAGACGCTGGAGCGGCACCGGGTGACCTACGTCGTGATCGGGGGGCTGGGACGGGTGATCCATGGCTCGACCGAGTTGACCGACGGGATCGACATCGTCCCCTCGACGCGGGAGGAGAACCTGCGCCGGCTCGGTCTCGCGTTGGAGGAGTTGAACGCGCGCGGTCCCGACGGCAAGCAGCCGGCGCTGGAGCGTGATCTGGTCGGCCGCGGCGTGCTCGAGCTTCGCACGGATGCGGGCGAGTTGAAGATCGTGCCGGAGCCGGCGGGCACGCGCGGCTATGACGACCTGCGCCGGCGCGCCGTGCGTGAGCCGCTGGGGCAGGGGCTACGTCCCTCGGTCGCCTCGGCCGACGACCATGCGCGCATGCTTGCCGTTCTCGGTCGTGAGCAGGACCGTCCGGCGTTGCAGACGATGCAGCGCGTGATCGAGCTCGAGCACGGCCTCAGGCGCGGCCTCTCCATCGGGCGCTGACACCTCGACGGCAGGCGAATAGCCGGTTCTTCCGTACAGGAATAGCTAGCGAGACACAGATGCACCCAGGTGCAAAAGCGTCCCATGATTTGTGTACGCTTGTACGGCATGTCGCGCCGCCGCCAGCAACGCCGCGCCGACAAGGCGCGCCGCCACCTCCAGCCGACCCACCGGTCGGCCCCTATGGGTGCACAGTCGTCAGCGACGGCGCCGCCGAGAGTCGTGGTGCGCCAAGCGAGCCATGTCGAGCGGCTCGCCTACAGTCGCAGCCAGGCCGCCAAGGCGCTCGGCATCAGCCTCTCGACCCTCCGCCGTCTCCTGCCGTACATCGAGACGATCGAGATGCCCTGGGGCACCAGCCTGATCCCCGTCGACGAGCTCGAGCGCATCGCCGCCGAGCGGCGACGTACCGCACGACCGCGGCTCGAGCCGGCGACGCGAGGACGCAAGCCAGCCGTCCCACCCGAGATCGCAAGGCGACTCTGTGACGAGCGATCCGCAGGCAAGAGCCTCCGCCAGATCGCCGACGGGCTCAACGCCGACCGGATCCCGACAGCCCACGACGGCAAGAAGTGGTGGCCCTCGACCGTGCGCGACGTTCTGCAGCGGGCAACCTGAACCAAACGGCAGTGGGGCGGGGTCTACAGCCTCGCGCCCGCGCGAGTCGCGAGGAATGATCCTCACCGCGCGACGTAGAATCGCCATGGGCGCGGGTGCCGTGTCTGACGCCGAAGAGCGGGGAGGAGATGCAATCCCCGCCGCGCAGGCTTGGCCCCTTCCGAGGAGCCGCGACAGCCGCTCTCCGATTGACTGGTTCCCGCGCCCCGCTCCACGGCCCGGCGAGTTGCCGCTGAATGGACGAGTGTGTTCTCGCCTGGCGGAGAATCTGGTTTGTGGTCTGGGGGCCGGTCATTCGGCGTGTTCTTCGTCGATGAGTCGACCGTCGAGGAGATGAACGACGCGCTCGCACTTCGTGGCGAGGCTCGTGTCGTGGGTCGCGATCAGGAGCGTCAGCGCACGGTTGCGTTGGAGCTCGAGCAGCAGTCCCATGACTTCGGAGCCGGTGTGGCTGTCGAGGTTGCCGGTCGGTTCGTCTGCGAGTAGGAGCCGCGGTGTGTTGACGAGTGCTCGTGCGATCGCGACGCGTTGCTGCTCGCCGCCGGAGAGTTGGGAGGGCAGGTCTCGTTCGCGTCCGGCGAGTCCCACGGCAGCGAGGAGGTCGCGCGCCCGCTCGTGCCGGTCGAAGTCGACCTTGAGCGGCAGGAGCGGCGCGGCGACGTTGTCGAGGGCGCTGAGGGCGGGTAGCAGGTGGAAGCGTTGGAAGACGAAGCCGATCCGGCTGCGGAAGGTGGTGCGCTCGCTTTCGCCGAGCGTGGTCAGCTCTTGGCCCGCGACGGTGATCGTCCCTGCGTCGGGGCTGTCCATTGCCCCGATCACGTGGAGGAGCGTCGATTTGCCGGAGCCGGAGGGGCCGGCGATCGCGACTGCCTGGCCGGCCTGGATCTCGAGCGTGACGGAGTCGAGCGCGCGCACTTCGACGCCGAGGCCGGTGCGGTAGACCTTGCTCACCTCTTGCAGCGAGACGGACGCGGCGCCGTCGTGTATGCCTGGGATCGGATCGTTCGTCATCGCTATTCCTCGGCGAGGGTCGAGGCCAGGGGGCGGCGGACGAGAGCGCCGGCGAGTGCGCTCGAGGCGGCGGCCGTGAGCGCGATCGCGAGCGCGGCGGCCGCTGCGGCTCCGGCTGCCACCGCCCCAGGGCCGGCGCCGAGGGCGAGGGCGCCGGCCAGGCCGGCCGCGGCACCGAGTGCGGCGCCGGCGAGGCCGATGCCGGCGCCCTCGTAGATCGCGAGCCTGCGCAGGGCCTGGCGCTGCCAGCCGGTCGCGGCCAATGTCGCGATCTCGGCGGCGCGCTCTTTCAGGTTGAGGTAGAGGACGTCGAGCGCGGAAGCGATCCCGAGGGCGGTCACGAGCGTGGCGCTCAGGTAGTCGACCGCCCGCACCTGCGTGGTGATGTAGCCGCCCATGACGCTGCCGGCGATGTCCTGACGGAAGCTCAGATTGACGGCGAGCAGGCTCGCGAGGGCGGCGACGCCGAGCGCCAGCCCGGCCGCCGCCAGCAGCGCGCGACCCGGTCGCCGGCGGAGGTTCGACGCTGCCAGAGTCAGGAGTCCCCGCACCGGGCGCGCATGTCGGGCCGCGAACACCGCCGGCCGCACCGCGTCGAGAGGCTCGCCCCGGCCGGCGAGGGCCGCCGGAATCATCCCCGCAACGACGGCAAGGGCAAGCGCGACGGGCGGGACGAGCAGCGTTCGGGAGAGCGGCAGCGACAGGCCGGCTCCGGCGATCACGGCTGCGGAAAGCGCGGCCCCGAGCAGCCCGGCAGCAAGGCCGATCGCGGTCACCTCGCCGAGGATCCAGCCCGTGATCGTCCTCCGCCGCCAGCCCAGGCAGCGCAGGACGCCGATCTCGCCCCGTCGCGCACGTACCGAGGCCGCGGTGCCGTTCGCGACCAGCAGCCCGCTCACGAGCAGGATGAGCGAGAAGAGGAGGGCGCTCTTGCGGTCGACGGCGTCGAAGATGACCAGGGCGACGCCCTTCTTGACCCACGGCTCGCTGAGGGCGAGCGCTGGCCGGCCGTAGCGTCCCCTCGGGAGATCAATGGTCTCCGTCGTTGGCGAGGAGCCGGCGGTGAGGTCGACGTCGAGTCCGGTCTCGCGCCTGATCTTGGCCGCGATCTGCGCCGCCTGCCTGAGCTGGTCGCGGCTGCTGCCGCGCAGCGGCGCCAGCCTGACCCGGATCACGCTGATCGGCTTGGCAGCGTCCGCGCCGGCATAGCCGCGCTCAAAGGCGGGCAGCGCCTTCAGGGTCGTCAGGATCAGCGGCGGTATCTGCAAGTAACCGGCCATGTTCCCGTTCGGGTAGAGCGGCCGACCGCCGAGCGCCTTCCTGCTCGCAGCGTCCGCGCCGGTCGCGACCGGCGGGTAATAGGTCTCCATCGGGACCTTCGAGAGCGGGCTGAAGCCGGGCAGCTTCGCCGGGTCGAACTCACCCACGGCATACAGACCAGGCAGATAACCGCCCTTCCCGTTCTTGACGGTCTTGTTGCTTCCGCGTACCTGATGCAGCTTCCTGAAGGCGAGGTCGCTCGAGTCGATCGGCGCCGACTCGAAACCGGTGTCCTGGTAGAAGGGGGAGCGCCAGACGGAAACGGGATTCGTCGTCGGCAGCGGTGGGAGCGCGCCGGCCGCAGCGGCGCGGTAGCGGGTCGCGCCGGCCGTCCAGTAGGCGTCCAAGCTCACGACCCATCCGCTCCTGACGAACGTGCTGTTCAGTCCCCGAAGAAGACTGGCATAGGCCGTCGTCGCGTCCCTCCGCGCCCGCTCGACCGGGGTTGCCGGCAAGCGCGAAAGCGCGGCCCGCAGCTTCTCGGGCGAGAGGCCACTTCGAATCAGACGCACCGCCGCGGCCGGCAGCCGGCTGATCGTGATCTCGTCCTGGTCGTCGACGTACGGCTTCGTCGAGGTCAGCACCGGCACCAGCGGATGCGCGCCCGGCGTTCCCTTTCGCGCGATCGTCATCCGGTCCGACTCTTTGAAGTAGCGGCCCCTGACAACCGCACCTCCGAGATCGTCGAGCCTTTGCTCGGCCTGGGGATCCACGGCCGCGATCAGGAACGGGAACTCGACGCCGAACCTGACCCGACCCCGCTGATCGGAGCCCCTCCCGAGGCCACCGGTCCGCGACCAGCAGAACGGCCGGTAGCCGGCGAAGTCGGCGAACGGCGACTTCGGCCGCGGCGGCTTGAACGCTTCCGGACACACCTTGATCCGCCTCCCGCCCGGCAGCGTCTCCGTCGGCCCGAACGTGAGGCCGGGCGTGACCGTGAACCCCGTCTGCGACGGCTCCCGCAGCGGGTCGTCGGTGAGGTAGGCGTAGCCCACGTGCCGGGCCGGGAAGCGGCTCAGTCCCCGGTCGCTGACACGCGTATCGGTCACAGCGAACGCGGCCGTCCCATGCGCCGGCAGGACGGAGCCGATGTTCACGCTGACGCTGCCGCCCTGGAGGATGTAGCCGAGCATCGCGATCGGCGCCGCAACCGCGACCTCCGGCATCCTCTTGACCTGCTCATACTGGGCGAGGCTGATCCCCCCGAAGATCCCCGACAAGTAGTTGTCACGCACCAGGCCGCGGCTGCGCTCGATCCTCGTCTGCGAACCCTTCGGCCGCACCAGGATGTCGTAGGCCGGGTGCAGGTTGCTCTTCACGGTTCCACGGGCGTCGGCAGAGCTCGTCCTCGTCGCCGCCGTCAGAAGCGAGAAGCTGACCGAGGAGACGAGGATGGCGAGCCCGAGCGCGATCGCCCGGTCGCGCCGATGACGGACACCGGTCAGGAGCGGCCGCAGCATGCGGACGAACTGGCCGCCCAGAACGTTCAACGCCGCGCGCGCGGGGCACGCGCCTCGCCGATCGTTTGGAGCAGCTGCCGCGTCACGTCGCGCGGCATCGCCGCGAGCGGACGCAGCGGTGCCGTCGGGTGCTGCGCACGGATGTCGCTCAGAGCCCGATTCGTCGCCGAAGCAGGCAGGTACGTCCAGTCCAGGTAGTCCAGCCGGTCGCGGTAACCGGCGGACGTGGATGTCCACACCACGCGAACAGTGCGGTAGTCACGTGCGTCGACGTAAAGAAACGCGTTCGTCGAGTCGCGGACGATCGTTGCCCGAAGGCGCTTGTCGTAGTAGCTGTCGGGCATCCTGAAGCGATAGACCGTCCGGCCGGCGATCGTGGTCGTTCCGGCCGGTTCGAGAGCCCCGGCCGCGAGCTCATCGCGAACCTGGGCCGCCGGACCCACAGGCCGCGGCGAGCCTACGCAGACCCCCGTATAACGGGAGCGGTAAAGCGTGCCGCTCGCAGGATCGAAGACGTACCGAGGCGAGTGGCAGCCGTTTCCACCGGCGCCGCTCTCCAGCGTATGCCCGTCGTAGCTCACGAGCCTCCGAGAGCGGAACGGCGCGGCCGTCTCCGACCAGGACTCGCTGCTCACGACCTCTGTGCGAGCTTTGGCCGCCCCCTTGCCGCGGGCGAAGAACGTGTAGGTCTCGCGCACCTTCCTGTACTCGATCAAGCCGGCGCGATAGCCGAGCAGAGCGGCGGCCCGTCTCTGGATCGTCGCCGCCTCCGCTGAGCCGCCCCTCCACGGCGAAACGACCAACAGGCTTGCGCAGGCAGCAAGAACGCCCGCCACCAGCCCCGCGACGAGCGGCGGCCGCCAGTGTGATTGCCGCCGCTGCGGCCGACGCGGCTCGCCGCGAGAAGCATCCTCGTCCAGACCCGCGCGCCCGAGCACGTCCCTCCAGTCCAGGTCGTCGTCCGGCGGCAGCTGTCGCGAGAACCGCCTCCAGAGCAATACCTCAAAGTCGCTCTTCACCCGCAGCCTCCCGGGCCTCGAGGGCCGTGAGTAGCTCGGCCCGCCCCTTGCTCAGCGCTGCCGAAACGGCGCCGCTGGTGATCCCGCAGATCCGCGCAATCTCCTCGTAGTCGAGATCGGCGAAGTAGCGGAGGAAGACGATCAGCCGCCGCCGCGGCGGAAGCGCCCGCAACGCCTCGGCCAGCTCGGGATCGCGCTCCGGGTAGGGAAGCGCGAGCCGGATGTCATCCTGCTCGAGCTCCTCGTGCCTATGCCGGCTACCTCGTCTGCGATCGTCGATCGCCGACCGCAACACGATTCGCCACACCCACGCCTCCGGCGTCCCCCGCCCCCTGTACGTCCACCGCCGGCGCACCGCCTGAGCGAAGCCCTCCTGGACAGCGTCACGAGCGTCTTCTCTGCTCGCGCAGACACCAAGAGCGAGCGCCAGAAAGATCGAGTAGCGCTCTCGATAGAGCCGCTCAAGCTCGTCCAGTTCCACGCGCACCTACAACTATGACGGTGCAGGACCCCTGAAATGCTTACTCGCCGGGGGAGCCACTCCCCGGCTCATCTCAGGCGCGTGTAGCTCGCTGCGCCAGCGTCCCGTACTTCTGGCCCCACGCCGTCGACAAAACTGGCAACTCGGCGAGGTCTGCACCGGGGTCTGCACGCGACGCGCATCGGTGACCCCGATGTCACAAACGTCCCGCTTGGTTGAGCCAAATGCGAGATAGTTTGTGACTCAGAAAGGCGCATACGGGATTCGAACCCGTGCCGCCGCCGTGAGAGGGCGGTGTCCTAGGCCACTAGACGAATGCGCCTCGCGGGGGCTTAGTGTAGCGGCGTCCCGGGCGAATCCCGACTCATGCGGAAGCGGCTCTTCGGCAGTCCGGCGACGGCGAACCGACCGCTGCACGACAGGTCGTGATCGGTGGGCCCGGGGGTGCGCCGGCCGACTGCGACCTCGTCGAGGAGCGGCCCCAACGCGACCGCCCGGCCTTCCTAGCTCGCGGGCTCTGCTGCGGTACGACGGCGCCGGCGCACGAAGAACCCTCCGGCCGAGAGCGCGAGGAGCGCGATTCCGCCCGACCCGCCGCCGAGCCACGGCAGGACGTCTGACGCAGCGGCGTGCGCCGACGTCGCCCGGATGTTGGTGATCCGGCGCGGAGACGCGGCGGCTTCGACCATTCCCCGCCTCAGGAACTCGTCCGGTGTGACCAGGGGAGCGCGCGCCCTCTCGTGCGTCCCCAGGAGGTGCCGGGCGGCGAGCAGCTCGTGCCAGACGACCGCGGCCTCCTGTGCGGGGGTGCCGACAGGGGCCGCCAGCTTCGCGGGCTGGGGCATCTCGTTCTTCGGCACCCAGACCGTGTGCCACTTCTGCAGATAGGTGGTCGGGTCGACCGCGCCGTCGTAGCCGAGGCTCAGATACAGCGCCGGATGGATCTCGAAGTGGAGGTGGGGATCCGTCGTGAAGGCGTCCCCCGTGCGGCCGAGGAAGCCGAGAACCTGACCGGCCTTGACGTTCGGATGGTCGAGGATCCAGCGCGAGTAGCCCGCGAGGTGCGCGTAGTAGAAGGAGTTGCCCTTGCCGTCCGTGAGCCAGAGCCGCCAACCGCCGAGCCGGTTCCAGCCGACGAGGCTGAGCTTTCCGGTTGCGACCGCGACGACCGGCGTGCCCAGCTTCGCAAACAGATCGTCGCCGTGGTGCCAGCCGTCGTAGATGTCGTTGCGAACCCCGCCGTACGTGTCGCCGTACGAGGCGCCGCCGTTGACGGGGAAGACATAGTGCCCCGGCTTGTAGCCGAGTGACGGCCGGGCCGTGAGCGGCTGCGGAGCGTGCTTCTTCTTGTGGTGTCGATACTTCTTGCTCTTCTCGATATGCGCAGGGGCGGCTGTCGTCTGGGGGCGGGTCGACGGAGTCGTCTTCGTGGGCTGGTGCGCGCTCCCTGAAGTGTCCGAGGACGGGTTCTGGTGCTTCGGCGGTCTGGCGGCAGGCTGCGCGGAGGCGGCGAAACCGAGAAGGATCGTCGTCCCGGCGGGCAGCGATCCGTGCGCTGCGAAGAGAACGACGGCGAGGGGCGCCGTGAGACGGCCGACGGTTCTCCCGGACGTGACCTCTCCCCAGTCGCCGAGGAGGGCGGTCTGCCCGGCCGCCAACACGACGGACGAGCCGTTGATTGCGAGACCGGACACCGTTCCGCTGCCGTGCGTCGCCGAGACGCTGGTCGCGGTGACGAGGCCTCCGAAGAGGGAAACCGACTGCAGCGTGACCGACGCGGTCTTGCACGTCGAGCCGCCGGCGGTCGCGGAGGCGAAGGCCACCAACGGTGTCGTGGCCGGATAGGCGGACGGCCCGCGGGACGACGCGGGCGTTCCGAGGGCGAGCACCCGGCTGCCGGGCTCCACGATTGCCGCCTCTCCGGCGCCGACACAGGCGGCCGGCAAGAACGACGGCGTGAGTCGCGCGTACGCCGGTGTGGACGTGGTCGCAGTCGTACCGGTCGTTCCGTCCGCGTGCGCGGACGCCGCACCGATCGCCGCTGCGAGAACGCCGAGCACGAAGAGCCAGACCCCACGACGCATCGCCTCAGTGTGCCGCACTATCCGGCCACTGGCGAAATCTTTACAGCGGACCCCAACCGATCCGTGGTCTCAGCTGCCGTTGACGACGATCGAGACCTCGACCGGAACGTCGAGGGACGCCGCCACGAGGCACGTCTTCTCTGCGCGCTCTGCCAGCCTGCGGGCCTCCGCCGGGTCGCCGGCGGTCTCGAGCTCGAGGCCGAGCCAGAGGCTGGTGAAGCCGAAGTTCCCGTCGTGCCGCTGGCCGCAGACGCCGTCGGCATTCACCATGAGCCTGTCGTACGCGAGGCCGGCCCGCGCTGCGATCCCGGTGAACGTGACCGCGAGGCACGACGCCGCAGCCGCCACGAAGAAGTCTTCCGGGCTCCAGGTGGTTGCGTCGTCGCCCGAGAAGACCAGCGGTGGACAGGCTTCGACGGCGTGCTTGCCGTCCACAAGCGCCTTCACGCGGCGACCGCCCACCCACTCGATCGCGACCGGGAAATGGAACTCCTTCGGGCGCACCGAGGCGATGCTCGTCACGGCTGCTGTCATTTCGTCACTCCTTCCGAGGCTGTTGCGGCCTCGAGCCGCTCGAGCAGGTCCCAACGCTCATCGATGTGCTGCTGCAC
>JAICME010000078.1 GCA_025929425.1 Thermoleophilia bacterium
GACGGCTCGACGATCCAGACCGAACGGCTCCTCATCGCGACGGGGCGCCGGCCGAACGTCGAGCGACTCGGGCTCGAGCAGCTCGGAGTGGAGATCACGCCGCGTGGCGTCACCGTCGACGAGCGGTTGCGGGCGGGGGAGAACGTCTGGGCGATCGGCGACGTGACCGGCGTCGCGCAGTTCACGCACGTGGGCAAGTACCAGGCGCGGGTCGCAGCGGCGGACATGACCCGCCGCTATGCGAAGGCCGACTACCGCGCGATCCCGGCCGGGATCTTCACCGACCCCGAGGTCGCGACGGTCGGCCGCACGGAAGGGGACGACCTGATCAGCGCGCGCATCGAGTTGAGCTCGCTCCCGCGTCTCTCCACCTACGAGAAGCCGGCGCGGGACGGCTTCGTCCGCGTCTTCGGCGATCCGGGGGCGGGCGTTCTCGTCGGTGCGGTCTGCGTCGGGCCGCAGGCCGCCGAGTGGCTCGGCCAGTTCACGCTCGCGATCCGCGCGAAGGTGCCGGTGGAGACGATCGTCGACACGATCCAGCCGTATCCGACCTTTTCCGAGGGTGTCTTCTTCGCCTTGCAGGAGTTGCAGGCTCAGCTCTCGTAGACTTCTCCCGATGCTCGGCTCGGTCATCACCGCAGCGGTCACGCCGTTCCGCGCCGACGGGGCCGTCGACCTCGAGCGGTTCCGCGAGCTGGCGACGTTCCTCGTCGAGAACGGCTCCGACGGGCTCGTCGTCTGCGGGACGACCGGCGAGTCGCCGACGCTGACCGACGACGAGAAGCTCGACCTCTTCCGCACGGCCGTGGACGCGGTCGGCGATCGCGCGACGGTGATCGCCGGCACGGGGACGTACGACACGGCCCACTCCGCGGCGCTGACGAGAGAGGCGACAGAGCTCGGCGTCGACGCGATTCTCGTCGTGACGCCGTACTACAACAAGCCGCCGCAGCGGGCCATCGTCCGCCACTTCGAGGAGATCGCCGGCGCGACCCACCTGCCGGTCGTCGCCTACAACATCCCGAGCCGCGTCGTCGTCAACATCGAGTCCGCGACGATCGCCAGGCTCGCCGAGATCGAGAACGTCGTCGCGGTGAAGCAGGCGCTCGGCGACCCCGAGCAGGCGCGGTTCATCGTGGAGGACACCCGGCTCGATCTCTACTCGGGCGACGATCCGAACACGCTCGCCTTCCTGGAGCTCGGCGGCAGGGGCGTCGTGTCCGTCACCGCGCACCTCTGGGGCCCGCAGATCGCCGAGATGATCCGCCGCTACCGGGAAGGCGACGTCGACGGGGCGCGCGCGCTGCATGAGGAGCAGCAGCCGTCGCACGACCTCCTGCGGATCCAGGTCAACCCGATTCCGATCAAGGCTGCGCTCAACCTCACCGGTCACGAGGTCGGCGGGCACAGGCTGCCGATGGTCGAGCCGGACGAGGAGGAGCTGACCGAGATTCGCTCCTGCCTCGAACGGGCCGGCCTGCTCGCCGCCGCGTCCGCGCGCTAATAGAGCAAGAACTGCAAGGCGCTCGGCGGCGGCCCGGACGAAGATCGCGGCATGGGCATCGCACGGGACGGCCTCCGCAGCCTGCTCGACGCGCTCGTCGAGAGCGTCGAGACCGGAGGGAACGGCGCCGAGATCGCGGCGCGCGTGCACGTCAGCCGCTTCCACTTCGACCGGATCGTCGGCGCCGCGCTCGAGGAGACACCGGGAGCGTTCCGGCGCCGGCTCCTGCTCGAGCGAGCTGCGCACTCCCTCGCAGGCGGCGCAAGCGTGGGGGAGGCCGCCCTCGAGGCCGGCTACCTCTCCCCGCAGGCGTTTGCGCGCGCATTCCGGCGGGCGCACGACAGCACCCCGAGCGCGTTCGCCGGCAGCAGCCTCCCGTTCCGGCTGCCCGCACCGAATGGCATCCACTTCCACCCGCCGGGGGCGTTGCTCGTCGCCGGCGGAGAGAGGAGCGACACGATGGACCTGACCGATCGCCTGCTGGAGCACGACCTGTGGCTGACGGGCCGCCTGCTCGACGCGGCCGAAGAGCTTCCGGCCGAGCAGCTCGCGGAGCCGCTCGACGCGGAAGAAGAGACGATCGGCTCGATGCTCGAGCGGCTCGTCTGGAGCAAGGAGATGTGGACGGCCGCCGTCGAGGGCCGGCCGCTGCCGGAGCGCCGCGAGGGCTCGCCCGCGTGCCTGCGCAAGCGGCTGGGCGAAGCCGGCCCTGCGTTCATCGAGATCGTCCGTGACGCTCGCGCCCGCGGCGCCTGGGACACGGCATTCGTCGACGCGACGTGCGAACCGCCGGAGTCGTTCACGTACGGCGGCATGGCGGCGCACGTCCTCACACACTCGGCGTACCGGCGCAACGTGGTCCTCGATGCTCTGCACCGGCACGGCGTCGGCGTCGAGCACTCCGACCCACTCGGTTGGGAGCGCGCCGAGCGCGCATAGACTCCGCGCCGATGGGCGCGTGCCGGATCATCCCGCTCGGGGGCCTCGGCGAGGTCGGCAAGAACATGACCGTCTACGAGGCGGACGGCTCGATCGTCGTCGTCGATGCAGGGCTCGCCTTCCCGCGGGACGAGCACCTCGGCGTCGATCTCGTCCTCCCGGACTTCGGCTACCTGCGCGAGCGGGAGCAGATGGTGCGCGCGGTCGTCCTCACGCACGGCCACGAGGATCACGTCGGCTCTCTGCCGTACCTCATGCGCGAGGTGCGCGTGCCGCTCGTGATCGCGACGCGGCTGACGCTCGCGCTCGTGAAATCGAAGCTCGACGAGCACGGTCTCCTCCGCGCCGCAGAGCTGCAGGAGCTGATGCCGGGCGACGAACCGGTCGGCCTCGGCCCGTTCCGCATCGAGTTCGTGCGGATGGCGCATTCGATTCCCGATGCGGCCGCCGTCGTGCTGGACACGCCGGGCGGGCGCTGCGTCCACACCGGCGACTACAAGATCGACCACACGCCGGTCGACGGGCAACGGACCGACGTCGGCCGCCTGGCGGAGATCGGCAGCAGCGGCGTCGACCTCCTGCTCGGGGACTCGACGAACGCGGAGCGGGCCGGAGTCACCGAGTCGGAGCGGGTCGTGGGAGAGGCCTTCCGGCAGATCTTCCCGCGCCGTGAGGGGCGGATCCTCATCTCGTCGTTTGCGTCGAACGTGCACCGCATGCAGCAGGCGGCGAACGTCGGCGTCGACTGCGGCCGCAAGGTGGCATTCGTCGGCCGCTCGATGCGGAAGAACGCGAACATCGCGCGCAACCTCGGCTACATGGACGTCCCCGAGGAGGCGATCCTCAAGCCGCAGGATCTCGCCGAGCTGCCGCGCGGCGAGCAGCTGATTCTCTGCACGGGCAGCCAGGGCGAGCCGATGTCGGCCATGACGCGGATCGCCTACAACGACCATCCCGCGGTTCGCGTCGAGGCGGGGGACACGGTGATCATCTCCGCAAAGCCCATTCCCGGCAACGAGCTGCGCGTGCACGACGCCATCAACCGCCTCGCGAAGATGGGCGCGGAGGTGTTGCACGAAGACAACGCGCCCGTGCACGTCTCGGGCCACGGGCGTGCCGAGGAGTTGCGCACGATCATCGGGCTCCTGCGCCCGAAGGCCGTGATGCCTGTGCACGGCGAGTTCCGCATGCTCGCGGCGCACGCCCAGCTCGCGCGCGAGGGAGGCGTGCCGGACGACCGGATCATCCTCGCCGAGAACGGCACCGTCGTCGAGTTGCAGGACGGCGTCGCCCGCATCGTCGGCGAGGTGGAGGCGGGGGTCACGTTCGTCGACGGGCTCGGAGTGGGGGACGTGCACGACGTCGCGCTGCGCGACCGGAGAAAGCTCGCGGAGGACGGCATCCTCATCGTGGTCGCAACGCTGGCGGCTCAGGACCGCGGCGGCCTGACCGCGCCGCCGGAGCTGATCGTGCGCGGCTTCGGCGAGGGAGCCGAGCCGCTCCTCGACGAGCTACGAGAGGAGGCGAACCGCGTCCTCCGGGAACTGCTCGCCGACGACGTGACCGAGATCAAGCTCCTCCAGGAGCACCTGCACGACGCGCTCGGCGGCGTCGTCTACGACCGCACCCGACGGCGGCCGATGGTGCTGCCGGTCATCGTCGAGGTCTAGCGCGCTTACTTGGGCGGCAGCGAGCCGGCGTAGGCGGCGCCACGCTCGACCCACTCCGCCAGGGCGGCGTCGTCCGCGACGTCCGCCGTGCCGACGCGGAGCCAACCGCCCATCGGGCGGCCGCGCATCTCCATCGGCTCCGCGGGAGTCGTCGCGACCAGGTCGTCCGACTCGTCGGGATCGACGCGGACGAGGATTCCGCCCTGGCCGCTCGCTGCGATCGCCATGTTGCCGCCGATCATGAAACCCAGCCCACCGAACATCTTCTTCTCCGTCAGGCCGGCACGATTGCCGAGCAGCGCGCGGATCCGGTCCGCAAGCTCCTCGTCGTAGGCCATCAGTCGTCCTCGATCGGCTCGCCGTCCATGTAGCCGAGCGTCTCGATCCGCCCGATCACGCCGAGGCCGCGCCAGTGGATCTTCCGCGAGCGCGGAAACCAGGCGACGTCGTTCGGGTCCCGCGTGCCGTAGACGAGCATCTCGACACCGTCCGGTCCCGCACGGAACGAGTGCGAGACACGGGAGCCGGGCTCTCTGGCGACGACATGGCCCGCGCGGAGCGGGGTCGTCTCCTGCACCTCGCCCTGCGGCGACCAGAGCTCGAGCGTCGCGGTGCCGCCGAGGATGACGAAGACCTCCTCCTCGGCCGAGTGGCAGTGGGGGACGGAGCCGCGGTGGCCCGCAGGAAGCCTCTCCCAGCCGAGCCCCGCGAGCTTCGTCGTGTCGTCGGGCGTGAAGTAGACGAAGCTCTGGTGACGCACGGTCTGGAACTCGAGCTCGTCGACGTTGACGATGTTCGCCGGCCGCGGCGCGGGCTCGCCGACCTCGAGCGGATCGCCGGCCGCCTCCACGTCCCACGGGTCGTCGTCGCGGCCCTCGACCCACGGCCAGCCGAAGCGGATCGCCCGCGAACGCGGCAGCCAGCCGATCTCGGTCGGGTGCCGGGTGCCGAAGACGAGAAGCTCGAGCCCGTCGGGCCCGGCGACGAACGTGTGCTCCATCTCGTCGGCGCGATGGATGACGCAGTCCTGCGGCCGCACCTCGTGCACGGCTCCGTCCTGCCACGCGAGCCCCGAGCCGGAGAGGACGAAGTAGAGCTCCTCGGACGCGCCGTGCGAGTGGGGAGGAGTCGGCAGCTTGCCCGGCTCGATGCGCACGCGGTTGACGCCGACGCCCTGCGTGCCGGCGGCTGCCCCGAGCCGCTGCCAGGTCGCATCCATCTCGCCCTTCGTCCCGCGGAAGCTCTCGACCTCGTCCCAGTGCGCGACTCCCATCGCCGCGCAGTGTGTCAGGACCGCGGATCCGTTTCCTCGGCGAGCTTGGCAGCCTCGCCGGGGCGCTTTTCGACGACGTCGTATCCGCCGGTGTGCTCCACGATCGACTCGAACTCCTGCACCACGTGGCCGGGAACGACGATGTACCGGCGGGGATCGGCACGCACCTGCTCGTACGCAGAGATCGCCATTTCTATCCGCTCGGCGCAGTCGCCGTCGGCGCACTCGCAGATCACCGTGAGTGTGGGGAGGTCTGCGCCGAAGCCGTGGTTGAGGCTCTCGATCTGCTCGTTCACCTGGCGGAAGAGCGATTCGTTGAGGCCGACTCGCCGTCCCTGCTCATCGCTCATGCGTCCCTCCACCACGACCCGGTGCTCGTACTCCGGCGCGGTGAGACGCCTCGCGGATGCGTTCGTTCGCAGCGCGGAACGTCGCCTCGTTCTCGGCGCGCTTCTCCTCTTCCCTCGAAGTCACGACCGACGGTTGTCCCCCGCGGCCGCCGAACTACACATCGGGATAGGCTCGACCGATGCCTGCGCCCGTTCGGCTGATCGTCGTCGGCTCGATCAACCTCGACCTCGTGGCGCACGCGGAGCGGCTACCGCGCGCGGGGGAAACGGTCAGCGGAGCCCGTTTCGTCCGGGTTCCCGGGGGCAAGGGCGCGAACCAGGCTGTCGCCGCAGCGCGGCTCGGTGCGGAGGTCACGATGATCGGTTGCGTCGGCGAAGACGAGCTCGCGGAACCGGCACTCGCCGGGTTGCGCGAAGCCCACGTCGAGGAACGCTGGGTCGTCAAGGACGCTCCGACCGGGATCGCGCTCATCACCGTCGACGCCGCGGGGGAGACGACGATCGTCGTCGCGCCCGGCGCGAACGCTCAGCTGAAGCCCGAGGACCTCGCGCTCGGCGACGATGCCACCGTCTTGTGCCAGCAGGAGATCCCTCCCGAGACGGTGACGCGTGCCGGCGAGCTCGCGTCGCGATTCTTCCTCAATGCAGCGCCGGCGAGGAAGGGCGCACCCGATGCCGAGGTCACGGTCGTGAACCGTCTCGAGCTCGAGGCGCTCGGTGCCCGCGACGGGCTCGTGGCGCTCACGCTCGGCGCAGAGGGCGCTGTGCTCCTCGAGAACGGGGAGGAGGTGGCGCGAGCGGCTCCGCCGCCGGTCGAGGCGGTCGACGGCACTGCCGCCGGCGACGCGTTCACCGCGTGCCTCGTCGTCTCGCTGCTCGAAGGACGCCCGCGTGAGGAGTCGTTGCGGCGGGCCTGCGCCGCGGGTGCCTTCGCGGCCTCGCGTTTCGGCGCTCAGACCTCGCTCCCGACGGTCGAGGAGGTGGACGCACTCCTGTGAGCACGAAGATCGTCATCGACTGCGACCCCGGTCACGACGACGCGATCGCGATCCTGCTCGCGCTGGCCTCGCCGGAGGTCGAGCTCATCGGCGTCACCACCGTCGCCGGCAACCAGACGCTCGACAAGACGACCCGCAACGCGCTCGTGACGCTCGAGGTCGGCGGCCGAGCCGACATCCCGGTCGCTGCGGGAGCGGACGCGCCGCTGAGCCGCGAGCTGCGTACCGCCGCCCACGTGCACGGCGACAGCGGCCTCGACGGGCCGGAGCTCCCCGAGCCTCGGACGCAGCCCGTGACCGAGCACGCCGTCGACTTCCTGGCCGAGATCATCGAGGGGGGAACCGTCCTCGTCCCGACCGCACCGCTGACCAACATCGCGCTGCTCCTCGAGCGTCATCCGGAGGTTCGCGACCGGATCGAGCACATCGTCTGGATGGGCGGGGCGATCGGCGAGGGCAACGTCACGCCGGCGGCCGAGTTCAACGCCTTCGTGGATCCGGAGGCGGCTGCCGTCGTCTGCGCGAGCGGGATCCCCCTCACCATGATCGGGCTCGACGTGACGCACAAGGCGCTCTTCACGCGCGCCCACGCAGAGCGGCTGCGCGAGGCCGGGCGGGCGGGACGGTTCGTCGCCGAGCTGTCGGACTTCTTCCAGCGCTTCCACGAGCGGTCGTACGGGTTCGAGGGGTCGCCGATCCACGATGCAATGGCGGTTGCGCACGTCATCGACCCCACGCTCGTGACGGCGCGCACAGCGAATGTCGCCGTCGAGACGAGCTCCGAGCTCTGCGACGGCCGCACCGTCGTCGACCTGCGAGGCGTCACGGGCCGGCCGGAGAACGCCGACGTGGGAGTCGACGTCGACGCGGATCGGTTCCTCGAACTGCTCGTGTCCCGGATCGAGTCGCTGCCGTGATCTGCTTCGCAGCAATCGCCCCGCACGGCGACGTGGATCTCGACCCCGCGCTGCGGACGGCGATGGAGGAGCTCGGTCGCCGCTGCGAGGCAGCCGCGCCCGAGGTCGCCGTCGTGGTCACGCCGCACAACGTCCACGTCGACGGCCACTACGCGGTCATCACCGCCGGAACGATCGGGGAGTGGGAGACCGACCTCTCGACGGCCGAGGCGCTGCTCGCAGCCGAGCTTCCGATCCTCGGCGTGTCGTACGGCGGCAACGACGCGCCGACGGCCGAGATGCCGATCGACTGGGGGACGGAGATCCCACTCACGTTCGTGCGCGCCCCGAAGGTGGTGGTCGTCTCACCGGCACGTGACCGGCCGCTCGAGGAGCACCTGCGCCTCGGCGAGGCGATCGCGGCGCTCCCGGGACGCATCGCGCTGATCGCGAGCGCAGACCACGGCCACACCCACCGCGCCGACGGCATCTACGGCTACCACCCCGCGGCCGCGGAGTACGACGCGCTCCTGCAGCAGATCGTCTCCTCCGACCGGCTCGACTTCTTTCCGCTGGCCGAGCTTGCGGAGCCGGGAAAGGCCGACTCGCTCTGGCAGCTCGTCGTCCTCCAGGGCGCGCTGGGAGAGGACGCCCGGGCCCACGTGCTCGCGTACGCGGCGCCGACGTACTACGGGATGCTCGTGGCAGAGGTTCAGACGGCGGCGTAGAGCCGCCACTCGCCCGGAATGCCCTTCAGCTCGTGGACGCCGCGATCCTCGAACTCGAGGCCGGAGCCCGCGACAAGGTCTCGCACCGTGCTCGAGACGAGCACTTCTCCGGGGCCGGCCTGCGCGGCCACACGTGCTCCGGTGTGGACGGCGATCCCGGACATCTTTCCGTCGACGATCTCGCACTCGCCGGTGTGGAGGCCCGAGCGGACCTCGATCCCGAGCTCCCGCAGACCATCCCCGATGGCCTTGGCACAGCGCACGGCCCGGGCGGGGCCGTCGAAGGACGCAAAGAACCCGTCGCCCGCCGTGTCGACCTCGCGGCCGCGGGCACGCGCGAGCTGGGCCCGGACGATCGCGTGGTGGCGCTCGAGGAGCTCCCGCCAGCCCGCATCGCCGAGCTGTGCCATCCGCTCCGTCGAGCCGACGATGTCGGTGAAGAGCACCGTTGCGAGCACGCGGTCGGGCTCACGTTCGGAGTCGTCCTCCCAGGTAGCGCGAAGAAAGCGGGTGATCTCGTCGAGGATCGGCTCCACTGCCGAGCCCGTGGGAATGTGGCCCTCGATCGGAAATTCGACGAAGGTCGCGCCGGGAATGCGGCCTGCGAGGTCACGTCCGCGCTCGACCTCGACCCAGCGGTCGCCGGTGTTGTGGAGGACGAGCGACGGCACGCGGATTGCGGGGAGAACGTTCCGGATGTCCGTCTGCATGTTCATCCGGCTCAGGGCCTCGAGTGCTCCGGGACTCGCGCCCCTGTGGAACATCTCCGCGACCGCCAGAACCTCCTCCTGGCTTGCTCCCGGCATTCCCGAACGGGCGATGTCCTCGGCGAACCCCGGCTGCTCGCTCGCTGACCGGTCCTCCTCGATCATCCGCAGCATCTCGGCCTCGGTCTTCCCCCAGGGATAGTCCGGCGCTCGCAGCACCCGCGCAAAGCCGCCGTAGAGCACGAGGCCCAAGGTTCGGTCCGGGTAGGTAGCCGCGAAGAGGGCGGACAACGCGACTCCTTCGGACCAGCCCACGAGCGCGGCTCGCTCCGAGCCGGCGGCGTCCATGACGGCGCGCACGTCGTCCATGCGCACCTCGAGGCTCGGCACTCCGGTCACGCGATCGGACATGCCTGTCCCACGCTTGTCGAAATGGATCACCCTCGCGAACGTCGCAAGCTTCTCGAGGACCGCCCGGATGTTGGGCACGTGCCAGCTGAGCTCGACGTGCGACACCGTCGGCGGCACGAAGACGACGTCGAACGGGCCGTCACCAACGACCTGGTAGGCGATGCTGACCTCGCCGCTGCGGGCGTAGCGGGTCTCCGGCGTCATGGCACGGAGGATAGGCCGGCCCGCAGGCGAAAACCAAGCGCATGCCGCGCCGTAAGCGGAAGACGAAGCTGCGCCCCAAGCTCCCGAGCCGCGTCAAGAAGACGCGGACGAAGCGCGGCGCACGCGCGCGGCAACAGCACCCCGAGCTCTGGGGCCTAGGCGCGGTCGCGCTCGGCCTCTTCCTCGGCGCCGTCCTCTACTTCGGCTGGAACGGCGGCTATGTCGGCGGCTGGCTCGGGGAGGGGCTCGACAGGCTCGTGGGGAATGCGAAGTACGCCGTGCCGGTTGCGCTCGCGGCGCTCGGCGCGCTGGTCGTGACGAAGAGCGAGCTCGTCGACGTGCGGCCGTTCCGCACCGGGCTGGCCGTGCTCGGCTGCGGCCTGATGATCACGCTCGGCAAGGATCAGGGCGGCTACCTCGGCCAGCTGCTCGGCGGGGCGGTCGGCGTCGCGATCGCAGCCACCGGCTCGCTGCTGCTCGGCATCTTCCTCATGCTCGTCGGATCGCTGCTTCTCTCCGGCGCCTCGCTCGGGGCCATTCTCCGCCGGTCCGGACGCCGTATCCACCTTGCCGCTCGCAGCGCGCGGTCACACTCCCGTCACGGTGGCAGCCACCCTGACGTAAGCGTCACGAAGCCGCCTGCTATGCGGCCTGCGCCTTCTTTCACGCCTCCCGTGGACGCCGTCTCGGCGTTCCCCGACGTCGTCGGCGCGGTCGCCGCGCCGCCGCACGCGGGCGCCCAGCCGAGCCCACTCCAGACCGAACCGCCTGCTCTCCTCGAGGAGGAGCTGACGGTCTTCGACGAGGTTACGTCGGAGCACGCGGAGTACAAGCTTCCCGATTCAGGCGTCCTCCGCATCTCGCCGGAGCGCGACGACAACTCCGGCGAAGCGGCTGCCCGCGTCGCCGAGCTTCTCGTGCAGACGCTCGCGCACTTCGGCGTCGAGGCGACGGTGATCGGTCAGATCTCGGGGCCGCGCGTGACGCGCTACGAGCTCCAGCTGGCGCCGGGGACCAAGGTCGCGAAGGTTGCGGCGCTCAAGGACGACCTCTCGTACGCGCTCGCGACGACCGAGATCCGGATCCTCGCCCCGATCCCGGGCAAGCAGGCCGTCGGCGTCGAGCTCCCGAACCTCTCGCCGAACCTCGTCACCCTCGGCGACATCTACGAGCCGCTTCCCGCGACCGCCAGCCCGGTGTCCGTCTGGCTCGGCAAGGACATCTCCGGCGCGGCCGTCTGGACCGATCTCGCGCGGATGCCGCACCTGCTCATCGCCGGCACGACAGGCTCGGGTAAATCCGGCTGCCTCAACGCGCTCCTCACCTCGGTGCTCCTGCGGGCGACGCCCGACGACGTCCGCCTCATCCTCATCGACCCGAAGCGCATCGAGCTCAGCCATTTCGAGGCGGTCCCGCACCTGCTCACGCCGGTCGTCTCGAGTCCGAAGGAGGCGAGCGCCGTGCTCGCCAACTGCACGGCGGAGATGGAGCGCCGGTATGAGCGGCTCGCCGGCGTCCGAGCACGCAACCTGAACGAGGCCAACCGCGCGTTCCGCCAGCGCGGCGAGCCGACCTTGCCGTACCTGCTCGTCGTCATCGACGAGCTCGCGGACCTGATGATGGTCGCGCCGCAGGCCGTGGAGGACGCGGTCATCCGTCTCGCACAGAAGTCTCGCGCCGTCGGCATCCACCTCGTGCTCGCGACGCAGCGCCCGTCGGTCGACGTGATCACCGGCATGATCAAGGCGAACGTGCCGTCGCGCATCGCGTTCGCCGTCTCGTCGATGACGGACTCGCGCGTCATCCTCGACACCGGCGGCGCCGAGTCGCTGCTCGGCCAGGGCGACATGCTCTTCAAGCCGCTCGGCACGTCGCGGCTGCAGCGCGTCCAGGGCGCCTACGTCTCCGAGGAGGAGATCGCGCTCGTCGTCGAGCAGACCCGGCAGCGCGAGCAGGAGCTCGACGAGGGCTACCTCGAGCTGCCGCAGGTGTTCGCCGACGACGCCGAGGACGAGGGCGCGCACGGCGAGTTCGACCCGGACGACGACCCGCTGCTCGACAAGGCGATCGA
>JAICME010000062.1 GCA_025929425.1 Thermoleophilia bacterium
ACGGTGTCCAGCCCGGCCTCGTCCATGGCCCGCGCCGAAGCGACCATCTCGTCGAGCGGCTCCATCGTGAGCTGCATGATGCCGAAGCGGAGCGGCGGCGCCACTACTGCTTGACGGCTTCCTGGACTTGCGCGTCCAGCGCCGTGAGGACGTGCTGCACCTGCTGGTTCACGATCGGCTGCAGGACGCGCTGGCCCATCGAGCCCACCGGGCCGAGGATCTTGACCTCGGCCGCCCACGCCATGGAGGTGGCGCCGTCGGCCGCGTCGGAGAGCTCGAACGAGGTCTCCATGTTCATGATCGCGCCGACGCCGTTGCCCTTGACCGCGAGCTTCGCGAACTCCGGCTCGCGCTCCTCGATCTTCTCCATGTCGACCTTCATCTTCAGGCCACCGAGGCCGAGCGGGATCTTCACGTTCGCCGTCCAACGCCTGTCGTCGTGGATGTCGAAGCTCTCGACACCCGGCATCGTCTTCGCCATCGAGGCCGGGTCGTTCAGGACGTGCCACACGGTGTTGCGCGGTGCGGCGAAGGTGCGTTCTCCGGAGACGTTCACTGCTGCATCAGCTCCCAGACGCGCTGGTACGGGTTGTGGCTGTCGGTCACGATCTGCCCGGTGGCGTCCTGGATCGCCGCGCAGATCGCGTGGATCCCGGCCCCGCCGCCCTCGCCCATCCCTTTCGTCCCGAGCGGGGTGAAGGGCGACGGGCTCTCGATCGCGCCGGTCGCGAGCGGCGGCATGTCGAGAGCGTGCGGGACGTGGTAGTCGTAGAAGTTGGGCGTGAGCAGGTTGCCGTCCTCGTCGTACTCGTAGGTCTCGTGGACGGCGGCACCGAGCGCCTGCGCGGTCGCGCCCATCACCTGGCCCTCGACGATCTGCGGGTTGATCCGCTTGCCGCAGTCGTCCACCGCCGCGTAGTCCACGATCTCGTACGACCCGGTCTCGGGATCGACCTCGACCACGGCGACGTGGATCTGCACCGCGTACGTGAGCGTGAGGTTGCCGAACTTCCTTTCGACGTCCGGCACCTCGAACGGCGGCCGGTAGACGTAGCGGCAGTTGAGCGTGACGTCGAGATCTTCCGGCAGGCCGGCGTTGTTCGCGTTGATGATCGCGCCGCACGCCATGAAGGGGAGGAACGCGTCGGGATTGTCCTTGATCCGGACGCCGCCGTCCGCGAGCTCGAGCGCCTCCGCCGGCACGCCGCCGAAGACGGCTCCGGCGAGCTTCTTGATCTCGGCCGCGAGCATCTCGGTCGCGCCCTTCACGGCGCTCAACCCGGTGACCGCGAACTGGCTCGCGTAGGTGCCGGAGAAGCCGGCATGCGAGTTCCAGTAGCTGTCGTGGCCGGCGCGCACGTGGACGTCGTCGGGCGAGCAGCTGAGGATGTCGGCGACGACCTGCGCGGCCGTCGTCTCGTGCCCTTGGCCCTGCGGCGTCGTGCCGAGCGTGACGACGATCTCGCCGAAGATGTCGAGCTTGACCGTCGCTACCTCGTTGTTGCCGGAGAACTGGAGCTCCGGGTTGATGAGCTGCGACTGGCCGAAGTTGTTCGTGCCGGAGTCGAGCGTCGAGCCGATCCCGACGCCGAGCCGCTTGCCGCGCGCCTCCGCGTCGGCGCGCCTCCCGGCCAACGAGTCGTAGCCGATGAGCTGGAGCGCTAGGTCGAGCGTCGCGGCGTAGTCGCCGGAGTCGTAGACGCAACCGTTCGGCGTCTCGTAGGGCATGTCCTCGGCGCGGATGTAGTTCCGCTTCCGCACGTCGACCGGGTCGAGATCGAGCTCGCGGGCGACGATGTCGATCACGCGCTCGGTGAACCAGAGGTGCTGCATGCGCGAATAGCCGCGGTTCGGGGAGACGGGCGCCTTGTTCGTCGCCACCTGCGTGAAGTCGAGCTCGATGTGGCGCCAGCGGTACATCCCCGGCGTCACCTGCGCCCAGATCACGCCGCCGAGCGGTTCGTAGCGCAGCCACGCGCCGGCGTCGTCGAGCGCCTTCGTCCGGAAGCCGAGCAGCGTGCCGTCGTCCTTGACCGCGACCTCCGTGTCGTGGAACCAGCGCTCGTTGCCGTGCGACATCGAGAGGTGGAAGTCCGTGCGCCACTCCGTCCACTGCACCGGCCGGTTGAGCTTGCGCGCCAGCAGGCAGCAGACGACGAGCTGCGGATGCGAGGTGATCTTGTTGCCGAACCCGCCGCCGATGTCCTGCGTGACGAAGCGGAGCTTGTCCAGCCCCGTCCGCATCGCCGGCCCCATCATGATCGCGGCGAAGCCGGGGAACTGGTTGTTCGTGTGGATCGTCCACTGCCCGACGCCGCGGTTGTACTCGACGAGCGCGCCGTCGCACTCGAGCGGCGTCGAGTTGAAGCGGTGGAAGTGGAGCTCGGGAATCTTCACGACGCGGTCCGCCTCGGCCAGGGCGGCGTCGAAGTCGCCCCACGAGTAGAGGCCCGTCCACATCAGGTTCCCGCCCGCGTCCTCGTGCAGGACGGGCGCGTCGGAGTCCTGTGCGCGGCGCGCATCCACGAGTGCCGGCAGCGCCTCGTAGTCGACCTCGACGAGCTCCGAGGCGTCGCGCGCGAGCTCGCGCGTCTCCGCGACGACGGCTACGACGGGCTCGCCGACGTAGCGCACCTTGCCGACTGCGAGCGCGTAGTCCTTGATGTTCGCGCCGGGAGCGCTCGAGATCTGGAAGAACGGATCGGTGAGCGCCGCGACCTCCTCGCCCGTCAGCGTCCCGTAGACCCCGTCGATCGCCTCGGCCGCCGAGACGTCGATGCGGGTGATGTGCGCGTGCGCATAGGGGCTGCGCACGAAGTGGAGGTAGCCCATGCCGTGCCGCTTGACGTCGTCGACGAAGACACCCTCGCCCTGCAGGAGCCGCTTGTCCTCCTTGCGCTTGACGCTCTGGCCGCCCCAGCCCTTCTGCACCTCGACCGGTGCCGGTGCGAGCGTCGTCTCGCTCATCTCGGTCACTTCGCCACCGACTTCACGGCCTCGACGATGTTCCAGTAGCCGGTGCAGCGGCAGATGTTGCCCTGCAGCGCCTTCTTGATCTCGTCCTCCGACGGGCTCGGGTTCTCGCGGAGGAGCGCGGTCGTGCTCATCAGCATCCCGGGCGTGCAGTAGCCGCACTGCAGCGCGTGGTGCTCGTTGAAGGCCTGCTGCAGCCGCGTCAGCTCGCCGTCCTCGGAGAGGCCCTCGACCGTCTCGATGCGCGTCCCATTGGCCTGGACGGCGAGGAGCATGCAGCTCTTCAAGAGCACGCCGTCGACGATCACCGAGCACGCGCCGCAGTTGCCGGTGTCGCAGCCGATGTGGCTGCCGGTGAGGTCGAGGTCGTCGCGCAGGAAGTGGATGAGGAGCTTGCGCGGCTCGACGTCCCGCTCGTAGGTCTGCCCGTTGACGGTGACCGCGATCTCCATCAGCGGGCCGCCGCCTCTTCTGCGGCGCGGGTCGCCAGGACTGCCGCGAGGTGCGTGCGGTACTCGCTCGAGGCGTGGACGTCGGAGGGCGGCGTCAGGTTCGCCGCGCGGACGGCGTCGGCGACTCCGCCCGCGGAGTCGGCCGTCACGACCACCGGCACAGCGTCGACGCAGCCGAGCGCTATGCGCACCGCGCCGTTGACCGTCGCGGCCGCGTTGCAGATGCACGTTCCCTCGGCTCCGAGCGTGACCGCGGCGAAGCCGTCCTTCTTGCCGGCGGGGATCGAGATCCGCGTCAGCAGCTCGCCCGGCCCGACGGCCGTGAGGTACACGCCGAGGAAGAAGTCCTCGGCCGGCACTTCGCGCTCCCCGTCGGCGCCGGCGATCGTCATGCGCGCGCCGATCGCCACCATGAGGGGTGGCAAATGGTTGGTGGGGTCGTTCGAGCAGACGTTGCCGCCGATCGTGCCGCGGTTGCGGACCTGGACGTCCGCGATCGTCGCGCAGACCTCGCCGAGGATCGGCCGCGCCTTCGCCTCCGCCGAACGCATCAGCTCCGTGTAGGTGGTCATCGCGCCGATCGTGAGCGTCCCGTCACCGGCGAGCTCGATCCCGCGCAGCTCCTCGAGCCCGTTCAGGTCGACGAGCATGTCGGGCGACGCGGCGCGCGCCTTCATGACGTTGACGAGCGTCTGGCCGCCGGCGAGCGCGCGCGCGCCCTCGTTCGCCGCGAGCAGCTGCAGCGCCTCTGCCACGGCCCCCGGTTTTGCGTACTCGACCTCGCGCAAGAGCACGAAAGCGATCCTACAGAGGCGAGTGAATTCGGGTTTCTGCGTCCTTCAGGCGCCCGCCGGCGCGGTTTGCGCGCACCGCGATGATCTCCGCGAGCATCGAGAGCGCGGTCTCTGCCGGAGTGTCGGCGCCGATGTCGAGGCCCGAAGGTCCGGCGATCCTGTCGAGTTCGTCATCGGTCACGCCCTCCTCGCGCAGGAGCCCGCGCCGCCGCTCCTGGTTGCGGCGCGAGCCGATCCAGCCGACGTAGAAGGCGTCGCCCGCGAGCGCACCGCGGATCAGTGGCAGGTCGAACTTGTCGTCGTGGGTGAGCACGACCACTGCGGTGCCGAGATCGGGCTGCACCTGCGCGAGCGCCTCCTCGGGCCAGAGCAGGAGGAGCTCGTCGGCGCTCGGAATCCGCTCGTGCGTCGCAAAGCTCGCGCGCGCGTCGGCCACGACCGTTCGCCAGCCGAGCAGCTTCGCCGCGCGGCAGAGCGCCTCCGCGGTGTCGACCGCGCCGTAGACGAAAAGCCTGGGCGGCGGGGCGGACACGTCCGCCAGGACGGTTCGGTCGCCGAGCTCGAGCACGTGGCTGCGGCCGCGCCGGCGCGCTGCCTCCAGGAGCTCCGGATCGTCGAGCCGCTCGCCCACGCCCTCGCCGGCGACAACCGTGAGCGTGACGTCGGGTCGCTCTGCGTCGGTCAGCTCCTCGACGAAGACGTCGATCTCGCCGCCGCACGGCAGGCCGACCCCGAACGCCATCTCGTCCGTGATCCCGTAGGTGAGCAGCCGAGGCTGTCCGCCCTCGAGCACTTCCTGCGCGGCGAGCACGACGTCGTTCTCGACGCAGCCTCCGGAGACCGAGCCGGCCAGCTGACCGGTCTCGCTCACGACGAGCTTCGAGCCGACCGGCCGCGGAGCCGAACGGCGCGTGGCGACGACGGTCGCGAGGGCGACCTTCCTCCCCAGCTCGCGCCAGCGTCCGGCCTGCGACAGCACGCTCTCCATCGCGGTTCAATCTAGCCGTGCGCGAACACCACGATCGGGAGCGGCTGCGACAGACGTTCGGCTCGGTGGCCGAGCAGTACGATCGCGCACGGCCGACGTATCCCGCGGCCGTCTTCGACCACCTCGCGGAGCTCGCCGGGCTCGAGCCGGGGTCGCGGGTGCTCGAGATCGGCCCGGGCACCGGGAAGGCGACGGCCGAGCTCGTACGGCGCGGCTACTCGGTCACCGGGATCGAGCTCTCGCAGGATCTCGCGGCGATCGCGCGCCGCAACGTCCCGAGCGCCGAGATCGAGGTGGGCGAATTCGAAGGCTGGGAGCCGCGAGAGGCCGACTTCGACGCGATCGTTGCCTTCGCGGCCTTTCACTGGATCGCGCCCGAGCTGCGCTATGCCAAGTCCGCGCAGCTGCTTCGGCCCGGCGGCTCGCTCGCGGCTGTCCACGGCTCGCATGTCCTGCCGGAGGACGGAGATCCCTTCTTCGTCGAGGTGCAGGAGGACTACGACGCAGTCGTGCCGCACCCAACCAACCGGCCGCCGCCGCCGCCGGAGTGCGCCGAGAGCTGGACAAAGCAGTTTCTCGCCTCGGGCGTCTTCGCCCGCGTCGAGGACCGGCGCGTGCTGCAGCCACTCAGGTACAGCGCGGACGGGTTCATTGCGCTGCTCGGAACATTCTCGGACAACCTCGCTCTACCGGTCGAGCAGCGTGAGGAGCTCTTCCGCCGCGTCCACGCACGCATCACCACGCGGCCGAGCGGCGTGGTGACCAAGCACTATCTCCAGACGCTGACCCTGGGCTCCAGGCCCTATGCCGGTGGCAGCCACCGTTACGTCTCCGTCACCGCTTCGTCAACGACCCGGCGGCTGGCTGCGCGACAAAAGGAGGATGAGCGGGATTCGCCGTCACGATTACGTGACCGTTTCGTAATGGTGGCTGCCACCGGCCGTTCGGGGTGTCAGCGGCCGAGGTACGCCTTGCGCAGGTCCTCGTGCTCGCGCAGCTCCGCAGCCGGCCCCTCGAGCACCAGCCGTCCCGTCGAGAGCACGTAGCCGCGGTCGGCGATCGAGAGCGAGACGTTCGCGTTCTGCTCGACGACGAGCATCGCGACGCCGGATTCGTGCACCTGCTTGATGATCTCGAAGCTCCGCTCGACGAGAATCGGCGCGAGCCCCATCGACGGCTCGTCCATCAAGAGGAGCTTCGGCTTGCCCATCAGCGCGCGTCCCATCGCCACCATCTGCTGCTCGCCGCCGGACATCGTGCCCGCCAGCTGCGAGCGCCGCTCGTAGAGGAGCGGGAACAGGTCGTAGACGCGGTCGAACGCCTCCTTCGTGCCGCCGCCGTGGAGATAGGCGCCCATCTGGAGGTTCTCGAGCACCGTCATCGGCCCGAAGAGCCGCCGGTTCTCCGGCACGATCGCCATCCCCTTCCCGATGCGGTAGCTCGTGTTGCGCGACGTCACGTCTTCGCCCTCGAAGCGCACCGCTCCGTTCCGCGGCCGCACGATCCCGAGCACCGTCTTCAGCGTCGTCGACTTGCCCGAGGCGTTGCCGCCGAGCAGGCAGACCAGCTCGCCGTGCTCCACCTGGAGATTCACGCCCTGGAGGATGTGGATCGGCCCGTAGTACGTGTCGACCGCCTCGAGCTGCAACAGAGGCGCCTGAGCGGCTCCGTTCCCGCTCGCCTCGCTCACTTCGTCACCGCCGCGCTCGTGCCGAGGTACGCCTCGACGACCCGCGGATTCGTGGCGACCTGGTCGAAGCTTCCCTCCGCGATCTTCACCCCGTGGTCGAGCGCAATGACGCGGTCGGAGATGCCCTCGACCACGTGCATGTCGTGCTCGATCAGGAGGATCGTGAAGCCGCCCTCCTCGCGCAGCTTCCCGATCAGCTCCGTGATCTCGTGCGTCTCGACCGGGTTCATGCCGGCGGCAGGCTCGTCGAGGAGAAGGATCCGCGGCCGACTCGCCGTGGCGCGCGCGATCTCGAGGCGGCGGCGGTTCGCGTAGGAGAGCGAGTACGCGGGCTGGTTCCAGCGGTAGCCCATGAGGCGCTCGCCGAAGAAGCCGAGCTTCTCCTCCGCGAACGCGTTGATCTCGCGCTCCTCCCGCCGCGCACGCGGCAGCTGGAGCATCTGCTCGACGATCGACGAGCGCGTGTGCCCGTACTGGGCGGCCATGACGTTCTCCTTGACCGTCATGTTCAGGAAGAGCCGCAGCGTCTGGAACGTACGCGCGACCCCGCGCTGGTTGATCTTGTGCGACGGAAGGCCGACGAGGCTCTCGCCGTCGAGCAGGATGTCCCCCTCGTCGGGCCGATAGGCCCCCGTGATGAGGTTGAAGAGCGTCGTCTTCCCCGCGCCGTTCGGACCGATCACGCTCACGATCTCGTGCTCGTCGACGTGAAGATCGAGCCCGTCGATCACCGTGAGGCCGCCGAACGAGAGGCTCAGTCCGCGCAGATCGAGCAGGGGCTGCTTCTGGGCGCCGTTCCCGCTCATCTTCCGCTCCGGCGCCGGCCAAGCCGCCGCCTCCGCTCCTTGATGAGCTCCGTCGAGCCTACGCTCATACGATCTCCACTCGCGTCTTGCCGAACAGGCCGGCGGGCCGTGTCGCCATCAGCACGATGAGGATCACGCCGAGGAAGAGCGGCCGGACGACGGGGTTCTGCTCGATGAGAACCGTCTCCCACACGAAGCACGCCCCCCAGATCGTCGGCACGAGGAGCGCCCAGCGCTTCCAGCCCTTGAGGGCCGTGCACGCGAGCACGAGTACGATCACGATGACGAAGGCGTAGTTGCCGATCCGGTAGTCCTCGGCCGTGTAGGTGTTCTTCGGCAGCACCATCCAGTGCCGGATCAGAGTCGCCCAGAAGCCGTGCGTCGTGAACGACGTCGGCCCGGTCGCGATCGGTCCCCCCACGCCTCGTGCCCAGACCGCGCCGACGATCTCGTGCGCGACGACCCCGAAGACTGCGACGCCCGCCACGAGCGCGCCCAGCAGCCGCCACGGCCTGAGCTTGGCCAGGAGGCCGAGGATCATGGCCGCGTAGAAGACCCAGCGAGCATGGTCGGGCGTCCGCAGGATCTCGAGCAGGACGTTCACCACCACGGCACCGAAGACGACGCCGCCGAGGCTGCCGGCTCCCCCGAGGATGACCATGGCGTAGACGGTGATCAGGAGCGGGAACATGAACGTGTCCGGGAACACGCCCTGGTAGTAGGCGCCGTTCACGGAACCGGCGAACCCGGCGACCCCGGCTCCCACGGCGACGGCGAGCAGACTGAGCCACTTGACGGGGATCCCCATCATCTCGGCGGCGAGTGGGTCTTCCCGCAACGCGCGCCAGGCCCGCCCGGTACGAGACCGGTTGACGTAGTGGAACAGGATCGCGACGACGAAGATGCCGGCGGCCGTGACGAACACGTAATCCCGCGGACCGGGGCCCATGACGTGCCCGAAGATCCGGAACGGGTCGATGTTCGTGACCCCGGTCGGCCCGCCCGTCACGTCGTGGGAGCCGCTGAGACCGAGCCAGTTCCACGCGTAGCCGTTGGTCGTGAAGTTGTTGAACATCTGCAGGAAGAAGAGCATCACGATCGCGAGGTAATCCCCGTTCAACCGCCGGGAGGGGAGTGCGAGGACGAAGCCGAGCAGAACCGTGGCCGCGACTACGAGCGGCACGGTCTGCCAGGTGGCCCAGTGGATGTCGTAGTGGGCCGACGACAGCTCTGCGAACAGGTAGGCCGCGAAGCCGTAGAAGACGACGTAGCCGAGGTCGAGGATTCCGGCCCAGCCGACCGCGACGTTCAGGCCAATCGCGAGCAGGACGTAGAGCAGCGTGTCGGCGTCGACCCCGATCACGTAGCCGTTCGACGTGAGCAGGGGGACCGCGCACGCGATTCCGATGAATGCGGCGAGCAGGAGGACGGGCGGCGTCCGGTCGGCCAGGCGGAGCAAGCCGCCCGGCCCTGCAATGCGCTCGCCCGACCGCTGCACCCACTCGTCGACGCCGATCTGCGGCGAGGTCGCGGGCTGCTGGCTCGGACTCTCGGTGCTCACGCTAGACCTTCTGCAGCACCGGCGCGCCGCGAATCCCGGTCGAACGGAAGAGCATGAAGACGACCAGGATCGAGTAGAGGATGAGATCCGAGAACTGCGACGAGAGGTAGCCGACCGTGAACGTCTCGGTGAGCCCGATCAGGAGGCCGCCGAGCACGGCGCCGCCGATGTTCCCGATCCCGCCCACGACCGCGGCGGTGAACGCCTTCAGCCCCGCGCCGAAGCCCATGTACGGGTTGAGCTGCTGGTAGATCAACCCGGTCATCACGCCGGCCGCACCGGCGAGCGCCGAGCCGATCAGGAAGGTGACCGTGATCACGCGGTCGACGTCGATGCCCATCATCGACGACGCCTCGGCGTCGAAGGAGACCGCTCGCATCGCCTTGCCGGTGCGCGTCTTCCAGACGAAGAGGGAGAGTCCGATCATCAGCGCGATCGTCGAGAGGATCACGACGAGCTGCACGTACTGGATCGAGAAGTTGCCGATCGTGAACGCGGTGTGGAAGAGCTCGCCGATCCCGGAGGAGCCCGGGTGCAGGCTGAAGGTGTCGTACGAGCGCGGGTTCGGGCTCCACAGCAGGACGGCCGTCTGTTGGAGGAAGAACGACACGCCGATTGCGCTGATCAGCGGCGCAATTCGCGGTGCGTTGCGCAGCGGCCGGTACGCGAAGCGCTCGACCACCACCCCGAGCAGGCCGCACCCGACCATCGAGGCCGCGAAGGCGAGGAGGATGAGCGGCACGATCGGCATCACCGGCGACAACGGCGATCCGAGCGCATTCAGCACGAAGAAGCCGATGTACGCGCCGACCATGTAGACGTCGCCGTGGGCGAAGTTCAGGAGCTTGAGGACGCCGTACACCATCGTGTACCCGAGCGCGATGAGCGCATAGAGGCTCCCCACCGCCAGCCCGCTGACGAGCTCCCGAAAGAAGAAGTTCCAGGTCTGGAGTTGGAAGGCGAGGACTGTGCTCATCTTGACCTCAATTGCGCGTGCGGCCCGCCACCTGGGACGGGCCGCACGTGATTTCCTCCGACGGCAGGCGCTAGCTGGCCGCGAAGACCTCCTTGTAAGACCCGTTGGGCTGGATCTGGAACACCGTCACGCCCGACTTCGGGCCATGGAAGGCGTCCGCGGGATTGTTGAAGGCCATGCTGTAACCGAGGATCGTGGTCGACAGCTTGACCTTCTTCAGCGTCTTCGCGACGAGCGCCCGGCTGATCTTCTTGCCGTGCGACGCAGCGCACTGCTGCGAGATCGCGGTAGCGAGCATCTGGGCAGCGACGAAGCTCGGAGCTCCGAACGGGTCGGTGGCCGACGCCGCACCGTAGGTCGCCTTGTACTGCTTCACGTACGTCTTGTTGATCTTGTCGATCCCTGGGCCGAAGAACGAGACGTACGCACCCGGGAACTTGTACTGCGACGGGCTGACGCTTCCGTCCGTCGCCATGAAGCCACCCTTGTAGCCGTCCGTCTTCAGCTGCTCGACGAACGCTTGCGAGTCTGGCGCGTCCTGCGACGGCGCGTAGACGAGCTTGTACCCGCCGGTTGCGGCCTTCAGCGCCACCGGAGCCATGTCAGCAGCAAATCCTGCCGACCCGCCCGGATTCGCGTCGGTCTCCTTCACCGACTCACGGGTGATCTTCGTGATGCCCGCGGCCTTGAACGCCTTCTGGGCGGCGTTGGCGATGTCGATCCCGTACGCCTCGCCGTCGTCCACGATCATGACCTTCGAGCCCTTGTTCAGCTTGAGCTTCGGGACGATGTAGGAGACGCCGGCCTTCGCCTGCGTCGAGTTGATCGGGACGACGCGGAAGAAGTACTTCAGCGGCTTCTGGCCGGTGGCTCCGGTTGCCAGGGTGTCCTTCGTGGCCGAGCCGGTGACGTAGGCGAGCTTCGCCCCGTCGAGCACCGGACCGCCGCCGAGTTCCTCGTTCGAGCCGGCGAAGCCGACCATGCCGAGGATCTTCTTGTTCGCGACCATCTGCCGCGCGACCGTCGCCGAGACCTGCGGGTTCAGCTGGCTGTCGCCGAGGAGGGCGAGGTTCAGCTTCACGCGATGGAGGCTCTTCGGCACGCCGGGCATCGCCTTGCCGGCGTTCCAGTTCTTGATCATCAGCTTGACCCAGTTGCTCTGGTCCTTACCGAGGAATGCCGCGCCGCCTGTGAGCGGACCGGCGAAGCCGAGGCTCGCCTTCTTGCAGAGCGGATTCACCGCGACCTTGGCGGACTTGGCCGAGGCCGTACCGCCGAGCGTCGCGGCTACGACCACGGCAATCGTCGCCGCAATCGCCGCGATGGCTCCAACCTTCTTCAACATCCATACCCTCCTTTTGGGACGTCCTCACCCAGTAAGACGCGTGCCTCCGGCCGAGGTTTGCGTCGCAGCGCGAGACCTGGCTCGCGACTCTACTCCGCGATGCCGCACAGGGAAAGGGGTGCAGCACGCTAGGCTCGCCGGATGCAGTACTGCATCCAGGCGGCCGAGGGCGACGGCCCTGTCACGCCGCTGTTCACCGTCCCCGAGTTCCGGCAACGCCTGCTGCGCTTCGGCGAGAGCAGCGAGGAGCGCCGCGACGACGAGCGCGACGAGGTGCTCTACGTCCTCGAAGGAAGTGCGACCGCGATCGTCGGCGGGGAGACGGAGGCGCTCGAACCCGGGACGGGCATGTTCGTGGCGCGTGGCACGCCGTGGCGCGTCGAATCCGCCGAGGGCCTGCGGCTCCTCTCTGTCCTCGTCGAGGAGCCACTCCCCGCCACCGCGAGCCATGCGGTGATCGACGGCGGTGAGCGTGGCGCGGCGACGGCCGGGCGCGAGTTCACGCTGCTCTCGCACCCGGAGAACGGCTGCGAATCGGTGACGCAGTTCGTCGGCTACATCCCGGTCGGGCGCGCACCCGACCACTACCACCGTTACGACGAGGTGGTCTACGTCCTCGGGGGGCACGGCGCCTTCCACACCGACGGCGAAAGCGAGACGCTGCGCCCCGGGTCGTGCGTCCACCTGCCGGCGCGCCTCATCCACTGCCTGGAGAACGTCGGCCCGGGTGAGATGCGCGTGCTGGGCGTCTTCCGGCCGGCCGGATCGCCCGCCGAGGCCTACTACCCCGACGACAGCCCCGCCGTCGTCGCCGCCGGCTGATGCCGCACATCGAGCGCACCGCCCATGTGGGCTGGGACGGGAACCTCGCCCGCGGCGCGGGCACACTCGACGCCCAGAGCGGCGCCTTCGCGCGGCTGCCCTTCTCCCTACCCTCGCGCGTGGGCGATCCCGGGGGCAAGACGAGCCCCGAGGAGCTGCTCGCCGCCGCGCACGGCGGCTGCCTCACGATGTCGGTCGCCGGCGAGCTGACCGGCGCGGGGACGCCCCCGGAGCGGATCGACCTCGATTGCACGATCGTGATGGACGAGGTCGAGGGGCAGGGCCATCAGATCGTGGGCTCGCAGGTCGCGATCGTGGTGCGCGCAGACGGGGTCGACGAGGCCTCCCTCCAGGAGGCGGTCGCGCAGGCGCACGCGGGTTGTCCGTTCTCGCAGCTGCTCGAGCGGGCCGGCGCCGAGGTGAGCATCACCGCGCGACTCGCGTGAAGCTCGACGAGCTCGCCGGAGCGCGGCGGACACACAAGGTGTTCGGGCCCGAGCCGATTCCGCCGGAGACGTTGCTCGAGCTCCTCGCGGTCGCGCGATTCGCGCCGACGCACCACCTCAACCAGCCGTGGCGCTTCCGTGTCCTCGGCCCCGAGACGCTCGCCGAGCTGAAGCGCGTCGCGGGCGAGAAGGAGGCGCAGAAGCTCGACCGCGCGCCGACGCTCGTCGTCGCCTCCGCCGTCTTGACCGGCGATCTCGTGATGGACGAGGAGGACGTGTGCGCATCGGCCGCGGCGATCATGCTCGTTCTGCTCGCCGCCGCCGAGCGCGACATCGCGACGTACTGGCGCACGCCGGCGGTGCTGCGGACGAGACCGGGCCGCGAGGCTGTCGGGCTTCCTCCCGGCGAGCGCTTCCTCGGGCTTCTCCACTTCGGCCCCGCTGCCCGCGAGCCCTCGCCGCGCGAGCGCGAGCCGGCGGAGTCGTACGTCGAGTTTCTCGCCTAGGACGTCGCAGCGTCGCCCGGGCGCGGCTCGTCGACGCCGGACTCCGGCGTGCCGACGACCGCGAGTCGCCCGGGGCGGAGGTACAGGTACTCGTAGAGGAGCGCTGCGAGCAGAGCGCCCGCGATCGGGCCGACCCAGTAGATCCACCACCCCGACCAGACGTTGCCGGCGAGCTCGGGGCCGAGCGCGCGGGCGGGGTTCATCGCCGCGCCGGTCACGCGGCCGCCGACGAAGACGTCCATCGTGATCGTGAGGCCGATCGCAAGCCCCGCAATTGCCTTGAAGGCGCCGCGGTCGTCGACAGCGGTCGCCCAGACCGCCCAGACGAGGAACGCGGTCAGGATCGCTTCGAGTACGAACGCCCTCGCGTCGCCGATGTGAGGCGCGGGCGCGGCGCCGAACTTGACGGAGAACTCGTTGAAGAGGAAGCGGAGCAGGAAGGCGGCCGAGATCGCTCCCAGTAGCTGCGCTCCCCAGTAGGCGGCCGCGAGCACCGGCTTGATCCGGCGCGTGGCCAGGAAGCCGAGCGTGATCGCGGGGTTGAAGTGGCCGCCCGAGATGTGGCCGAGGTTCGAGACCATGATCCCGATTGCGAGGCCGTTCGCGAGCGCGACCGCTACGACGTCCTGGCCGCTGACGATGCCTGCGCCGCCGCCGATGAAGATCAGCGTGAAGGTGCCGATGTACTCGGCGACACTGCGACGAAGGACGTCCTCGTCCACGGGCGGAACGCTACGAGCGAGGTCGGACGGTGTGACGACCGGCCGCGGTGGGTACACCGTGCTCGGTGGATGGGGTCACGCAGGACCAGAGCTTCGACGTGGAGTGCCCGCATTGCCACAAGAGCTTTTCGGCCGAGCCGATCGAAGGCGGCCGCGCGGCCCGCTACCTCGGCTTCAAGTGCCCGCACTGCAGGCTGTTCGTCCCGCTTCATCGCGCGACGGACGCAGCGTTGACCGAGCCGCTGAGCCGGGATCCGGACGCCGCTAGTTGACGGCGTCGCGGAGCGCCTGCGCCTCGGGCAGGTGCTCGAGCTTCTTCAGCGTGTTGTTCTCGATCTGACGGATCCGCTCGCGGGTCACGCCGAAGGCGCGTCCGACCTCCTCGAGCGTCCGGGGCTCGCCGCCGAGCAGTCCGTAGCGCAGCTCGATCACCTCGCGCTCGCGCCTCGGAAGAGCATTGAGCGCCATCTCCACGTCCTCGCGCCGGAGCGAGAGCTGCGCCGTGTCGAACGGCGACTCCGCCTGCTCGTCCTCGACGAAGTCACCGAGGGACGAATCCTCCTCCTCGCCGATCGGCTTCTCGAGTGAGATCGGCAGCTGGGACATGCGCAGGATCTCGCGCACTTCCTCGGTCGTCATCTCGAGCTCCTCGGCAATCTCCTCCGGGCTCGGCTCGCGTCCGAGGCGCTGCACGAGCTGGCGCTCGATGTGCACGACCTTGTTCAGCTTCTCGACCATGTGGACGGGAATCCGGATCGTGCGCGCCTTGTCGGCGATTGCCCGCGTCACGGCCTGGCGGATCCACCAGGTCGCGTAGGTCGAGAACTTGTAGCCCTTGCGATAGTCGAACTTCTCGACCGCGCGGATCAGGCCGAGCGAGCCCTCCTGGATCAGGTCGATGAACGAGAGCCCGCGACCGAGATAGCCCTTGGCGATCGAGACGACGAGGCGGAGATTCG
>JAICME010000152.1 GCA_025929425.1 Thermoleophilia bacterium
AGCAGGACGACCTGCTCCGTCTCGAACTCGCGCCCACAGCCGAGGCAGCGAGCTTCGAGCGGGCTACCGCTGGAGGCTGGCGAACTTGGCATAGCGGCTGATGAAGGCGACGTCGAAGTTGCCGATCGGTCCGTTGCGGTGCTTCGCGACGATCACCTCGGCGACACCCTTCTTCGTGTCGTCGGCGTCGTCGCGCTCGTAGTACTCCTCGCGGTAGAGGAACATGACGAGGTCGGCGTCCTGCTCGATCGAGCCCGACTCGCGCAGGTCGGAGAGCATCGGGCGCTTGTCGTGGCGCTGCTCGGGTGAGCGGTTGAGCTGGGAGAGCGCGATCACGGGCAGGTCGAGGTCCTTGGCGATCTCCTTGAGGCCTCGCGAGATCGCCGACACCTCCTGCAGGCGGCTCTCCTCGCTGCGGCCGGTCGTCATCAGCTGGAGGTAGTCGACGACGACGAGGCCCAGCCCGGGCTCGCGCCGCTTCAGCGTCTGCGCACGGGCACGTAGCTCGAGAAGGCTGAGCGCCGGCGTGTCGTCGACGTAGAGCGGCGCCGACTCGAGCTTGCTGCACGCCTCGGTGAGGCGCGGCCAGTCGTCCTTCGAGAGCTTGCCGGTGCGGATGTGGTGGGCGTCGACCCTGCCGCGCGAGCAGATCAGGCGCTGCGCCACCTCCTGTCGCGACATCTCGAGGGTGAAGAACGCACACGGCGTCTGCTGGTCGACAGCGACGTGGCTCGCGATCTCGAGCGCGAAGCCGCTCTTTCCCATCGAAGGACGGGCGGCGATGATGACGAGGTTCGCGGGCTGGAAGCCGGCGGTGATCCGGTCGAGATCCTTGAAGCCGCTCGCGAGGCCGGTGACCTCCGCGCCGGACTCGTAGAGGTGGCTGATCCGCTGGAACGTCTCGACGAGCGTGTCCTTGAAGATGACGAGCTCGCCCTGTTCGCGGCGCTCGGCGAGGTCGAAGACGAGCTGCTCGGCGCGCGCCACGAGCTCGGCCGGCTCGCCCTCGCGCTCCCAGCCGAGCTGCGCGATCTCGCCGCCGGCACGGATCAGGCCTCGCAGCGTCGCGTTCTCGCGGACGATCTCGGCGTAGTGGCGGGCGTTCGCGGTGGCGGGGACGAGGCGCGCGAGCTCGTACAGCCGCACGCGGCCGCCGATCGCGTCGAGCTCGCCCCGCTGCTCGAGCTCGTTCGTCAGCGTGATCGCGTCGACCGGCTCGTTCTTGCCGTAGAGCTGGAGCGCGGCGCGGTAGATCTTCGCGTGCGACTCGCGGTAGAAGTCGCCCGCGTCGAGGATCTCGCTGACGGCCGCGATCGCGCCGGGCGCGATCATCATCGCGCCGAGGACCGACTCCTCGGCCTCCAGGTTCTGCGGGGGGACGGTGCCGGGCGCAGCCGCGGGCGTCGGGACGGGGGCGAGCGTCATCCGCTGCGATTCCACCATCCGGCGCGCCGGGTTTCTAGGTGTTGGTATGTCGGTTGTGAACAGGTCATTTTGGGCCATTTGCAGGCGAAACAGTCAGGATTGCAGGCGCATCGGACAGCGCACCTGTGGACGGTGCGACCGCTAAGAGCGGCAACTTCGTGTGCAATCCACACCTCCGTGGACAGCGTGTTGACGCTCTACGATCGGCGCGTGGATGCGTGGCAGGAGCTCGAGGAACCATGGCAGGCCTCGCTCGAGCTCGCCTGTGAGGCGTACCTCGCCGGGACGATTCCCGTCGGTTCGGCGGTCGCCGCGGCGGACGGGAGGGTCGTCGCGCGTGGCCGCAACCGGATCTTCGATCCCCCCGGAGTCGCGCTCGCCGGGTCGCGCCTCGCGCACGCAGAGATCGACGCGCTCTCCCAGCTTCCGGTGACCGACCGCTATCGCGATCACGTCCTCTACTCGACCCTCGAGCCCTGCCTCCTCTGCACGGCGGCCGCGCTGCTCGCGACGGTCGGCCGGATCGAATATGCGACCGAGGATCGCTTCGGCGGAGCCTGCAACGGAGCGATCGACACTGCCCATTGGCGGCGGAGCGCCCCCGAGATCGCGCCCGCGCTCGGCGGCTGGCCGGGGAACCTGTCGGCCGCACTGCAGAGCGCGTTCTGGCAGGCGCACCCGGAGCACCGGCGCTCCGCGGAGATCGTCGAGCTATTCGGGGAGGAGGCGGAGCGAGCGGGCGCGCAGGTACTCGAGCTCGACGGCGGCCCATCCCGCCTGGACGAGGCGCTCCCGCGTCTCCTCGACTGCCTCTAGGTCGTTACTCGTCGGCGAGCGCCGCGTCGGCGTCGGCCCGCCACTCGGGCTCCGCCTCGGCTTCCGCGCTCTCCGGCTCCGCGTCGGCCTGCTCTACCTCGTCGGCTTCGGCCGCGTCGGCCTCCTCGGCTGCGTCGACCTCGGCGATGATCTCCTCGAGCTCGGCGGACGGCTCCTGCGCCGCGGCCGCTTCCTCCTGCTCGGCGCGCTCGGCAGCCTCCATCTCCTCGAGCACTTCGTCGGGCGGTAGCTCGCCGCCTTCCGGGATCACCTCGGTCTTGACCTCGGCGCGAATGTCCTCGAAGAGCCCGATCGGGATCTCGTAGCGGCCGATCCGCTTGATCGGATCGGTCTCGATCTTCCGCCGGTCGACCCGGATCTTCTTCGAGTTCCACAGCTCGTCGGCGATGTCGGTCGGCGTCACCGAGCCGAAGAGGGAGCCGGTCGGGCCGGCCTTGACCTCGAAGCGCAGCACCGTCTTCGCCAGCGCATCGACGATCTCGCGGGCCTGGTCGGCGTTCTTCGCCTCGTGCCGGGCCCGCACCCCTTCGCGCTTCTGTAGCTCCGCGACCCGCGCCGCGGTCGCTTCCTGGGCGAGCCGTCGAGGGAGCAGGTAGTTGCGGGCGTAGCCGCGGGCGACCGAGACGACGTCACCGCGCAGGCCGACGTGATCGACGTCCGAGAGGAGGATGACCTCCATCAGCGGTCGCCCCTGTCGCGGTCGCCACGATCCCGTCGGCCGCCACGCTCGCGATCGTCCGCGCCCTCGGCGACGTACGGGAGCAGCGCCATCTCGCGCGCCCGTTTCACCGCGGTCGCCACCTGCACCTGGTGCCGGCGGCACGCGCCGGTGATGCGACGGCTGCGGATCTTCCCCTTCTCGGAAATGTAGCGGCGCAGCTGGTTGACGTTCTTGTAGTCGATCTCCGCGATCTTCTCCTTGCAGAAGAAGCAGTTGCGGCGCCTGATCTGCCCTGCGGGCCCGCCGGGCCGCCTTCGCTGTTGCTGCTGATTCTTCTCTCTGGCCATGCCTCTCCTAGAACGGGATGTCGTCGTCCGCCGCAGCGGGGAAGTCGGCGCTCTCGGATGCCGCGCCCGCCGGTACGAACTGGTTGCCGCCGCCGGCGCCGTCACCGTCGCCGCGGCTCCCGAGGAACTGGACGCTCTCGGCCACGATCTCGACGGCCTCGCGTTTGGATCCGTCCTGGGCCTCCCACTGACGCCAGTCGAGGCGGCCGTCGATCGCGACGGGACGCCCCTTGCTCAGGTACTGGGCGCAGCTCTCCGCCTGATTGCCGAAGACCGAGATCCGGAAGAAGTTGGGCTTGTCGACCCACTGCCCGGACTCGTCCTTGCGCCGGCTGTTGACGGCAATGCCGAGGTTGCACACCGGCGTGCCGCCGGGTGTATGGCGCAGCTCGGGATCCCTCGTGAGGTTCCCGACCAGTACGACGCGGTTGATGTTCGCTGCCATGCCTTACTCCTCTCCCTCGTCCTCGGCGGGCTGCTCTTCCGGGGCAGCCTCCTCTTCCGGAGCAGCGTACTCGGGCTCCGCCGTCTCCGAAACGGCCGTTTCGGAGACGGTCGTCTCGGGCGGGGCGGATGCGGCCGGCACAGCCGCCGCGTCGTCCCGCGGCGCGCTGGTGCGCGAGCCGGCGATGTGCCGGGTCGCCATGTGGCGCAGCACGGCATCCTCGATCTTGAGGACGCGGGAGACCTCGGCGAGCGTCTCCGCCTCCGCGTCGAACACGACGAGGTGGTAGACGCCTTCCTCCTTGTGCGCGATCGGATAGGCGAGACGGCGCCGGCCCCACGCGTCGTGGCTCTGCCAGGTGCCGCCGGTCTTCTCGACGAGGTCGCGTGTGCGCGCGACGATGTCCTCCTGGCGGGCCTCGGCCTGCTCAGGGTCCAGCATCAACAAGATTTCGTAAGTCGTCACGTCCCGATGTCCTCCCTTCCCATGGTCTCGATGTCGGCCCCGACTGCCGGCGCCGCTCGGGACAGAACGACGCGATGACGGGGCAGGAAGCGGCGGCCACTGTAGCATCGAGCCACTGATGCGCCGCCTCATCAAGTGGATCGGGGGAACCGCCGGGGGGATTGCCGCGTACCGCTTCGTGCGGCGTCAGGAGGCCTCGCTCCAGGCGGCACCCGAAGTCGCGGTCGACGAGTCGGATGCCCGCGCCGACGAGCTGCGCGCCAAGCTCGCCGAGTCGCGCGCCGCCGAGCCCGTCACGGAGGATGCGGAGGAGGAGCCGGTTCCGGAGCCCGAGTCGCCGGAGGACCGCCGCCGCCGCGTTCACGAGGAAGGCCGCACCGCGCTCGACGAGATGCGCTCCGACTAGCTCGTCTGCTTTGCGACCTCGCCCGCTGCGCCTGTCTTCTCGACGATGAGATAGCCGTCGTGGTGCTCGACGATTCGTTCGAGTTGAGGATCCTCGTGGCCGGGGCGAACGAAGAAGAGCCGAGGGTCCTCGCGCACGCGACGGTAGGTCTCGGGGGCGATGGTGATCTGCTCTGCACAGCCCGCGTCGGCGCACTCGCAGACGTACACAGGCTCGGTCGCAGTGGTGCCGTGGCGCTCCTCGAGGCGCGCGATGTTCTCGTTCACCTCGCGGAAAAGCGCTTCGTTGCGGGCAGCCCGCTGCTCCCAGAGCGACGACATACGACCGCCGCCAACGTTAACCGTTACCGAACTCCGCGGAAAGTCGTTTACGAACCCAGAACGATGGCGATGCGGGCGTACAACACACCGTTCGACGGAGGAGGCAACCGGGCGATGGATGCCCGCAAGGCGAACGATCGGATCGCTGAGAAGGCGGAACAACTCCGGTTCGTCTCGCGGGTCCCGATGCTCTGCGAGTGCAGTGAGCCTGCCTGCCGGACGATCGTGATGATCGCGCTCGGCGACTATCACGCGGTTCGCCAGAGCGACGACGCACTCCTCACGGCACCCGGGCATCGGGTAGGCGGGGCGGCGCTCGAAACGCGGACCTCGAACTACGACGTCCGCCGGCTCGGCCGCAGCGACGACGGCGACCGCCGGTCGGCGTAGCGGCTTGGCGGAGCGGCGCCGGAGTCGAACCGACCTAGCCGTGGGTTGCACGACCGTACGGGTTTTGAAGACCCGCTGGGCCACCGGGCCCAGCCGCTCCGCCACGAGGCTAGCGGGCTAGGAGTCGCCTTCGAGGTACTGCGTGTCCCAGCCGGCCGGTGCGTAGGCCTGCCCGGGCGCCGCGGCCCCGACCGCGACGACGAGCGTCCCGTCCGTCTTCGCCGTGGCCGACCGCGGCGCCGCCGGCTCGCTCACCCAGACACAGGTCCCGGCCGGCGCGTCGATCTCGTCGCCGTTGACGGAGAACGTGCAGTGGCCGCTCGCGACATAGAAGAGCTCGGGTGCGCCGCTCGCCGACTCGTCGTGCTCCGGCACGATGCCCTCGCCGGCGTCGCGGCGGTACGCGTTCATGCCGAAGGTCTCGATGCCGAAGTGGTGGCGGATCGGGATCCAGTGCGGCCACTGCTTCGACGCGATCTCGTCGATGTGCGCTGACTCGTAGGTAGCCATGCGGCGACCCTATTCCTCCCCGAGCCGGGAGA
>JAICME010000191.1 GCA_025929425.1 Thermoleophilia bacterium
GGAGGTCGAGCGCGGCCAGGTGCTCGCGAAGCCGGGCTCGATCACGCCGCACACGCAGTTCAAGGCCGAGGTGTACGTCCTCTCGAAGGACGAGGGCGGCCGCCACACGCCGTTCTTCAACAACTACCGCCCGCAGTTCTACTTCCGCACGACCGACGTGACGGGCGCCGTGAAGCTGCCGGAGGGCCAGGAGATGGTCATGCCGGGCGACAACACGAACATGGACATCGAGCTGATCCAGCCGATCGCCATGGACCAGGGCCTCCGCTTCGCGATCCGCGAAGGCGGCCGCACGGTCGGCGCCGGCGTCGTCACCGAAGTCATCAAGTAGGAAGCGAGACCGACTCCACATGGCACAGGGGAAAATCCGGATCCGCCTCAAGGGGTACGACCACCAGCAGCTGGACCGGTCGGCCCAGCAGATCGTCGACACCGCTCAGCGGAGCGGTGCGACGATCACTGGGCCGGTCCCTCTGCCGACGGAGAAGAACGTCTACTGCGTGATCCGCAGCCCGTTCAAGGACAAGGACTCGCGCGAGCACTTCGAGGTGCGCACGCACAAGCGCCTGATCGACATCCTCAGCCCGACCCCCAAGACGATCGACCAGCTGATGCGGCTCGACCTGCCGGCCGGCGTCGACATCGAAATCAAGTTGTAAAGTGCACAACTTGATTTTGATAGGAACGGAAATGACTGAATTCTTTTCTCATAAGTTTTCTGCCTGGAAAGCGAGATGATCTCATGAAGGGCATTGTGGGCAGAAAACTTGGCATGACGCAGGTCTTCGACGCGGAGACCGGCGGGGTCACGCCCGTGACGGTGATCGAGGCCGGCCCGTGCCCGGTGGTGCAGGTGAAGACCCGCGACAGCGACGGCTACGAGTCCGTGCAGCTCGCCTTCGACGCCGTCCCCGAGCGCAAGCTCACGAAGGGCGAGCTCGGGCACCTGGCGAAGTTCAAGGTCGGGGCCTATCGCAGGCTGGTCGAGTTCCGCGGCGGCCTCGACGGCGCCGTCGAGGGCGAGACCGTCACCGTCGAGGCGTTCGCGGCCGGCGACCGGATCAAGGTCGCGGGGATCGGCATCGGCAAGGGATTCCAGGGCACGATCAAGCGCCACAACTTCGGCTCCGGGCCGCGCTCGCACGGCTCCCACAACATCCGCAAGCCCGGCTCCGTCGGCGCGTCGGCAACCCCGTCGCGGGTGATGAAGGGCATCAAGATGGCCGGCCGCATGGGCGGCAAGCGCGTCACCCAGCTTGGCCTGACGGTGCACGACGTCGACGTCGAGCGGAACCTACTGCTCGTCAAGGGCGCCGTCCCCGGCCCGAAGAACGGGATCGTGGAGGTCAGAGGCTGATGGCCGCTCCCCAGGCGCCGGTTCTCGATGCGGACGGCAGGAAGTCGAAGGAGATCTCGCTCTCCGAGAGCGTCTTCGCCGTCGAGATCAAGCCGCACCTCGTGCACGAGGCCGTGCGCGCCGAGCTGAACGCCCAGCGTGCCGGTACGGCGGCGACGAAGAGCCGCGGCCTCGTCTCCGGCGGCCGCGCGAAGCCGTGGCGCCAGAAGGGCACCGGCCGCGCCCGCCAGGGCACCGTCCGCGCGCCCCACTTCGCCGGCGGCGGCCACACCTTCGCCAAGGTTCCGCGCACGTTCGTCCAGAAGGTGAACCGCAAGGCGCAGCGCGCCGCGCTCCGCTCGGCGCTCGCCTCGCACGTACAGGCGGGCTCGTTCGCCGTCGTCGACTCGGCCGCGTTCGACGCGCCGTCGACGAAGCGTGCGAGGGCGCTGGTGGAGGCGTGGGGCCAGAGCGTGCCGCTCGTGCTCGTCGCGACCGACGAGGAGGCGAACCTCGTCAAGAGCTTCCGGAACCTGGAGCGCGTGGCGATCGTCGGGCCGAGCGAGCTCGAGGTCGGCGCCGTCGTCTGGGCGCGCTCGCTGCTCGTCACCGAGGCCGCGCTGCCGTTGATCCAAGGACGGGCGGGCTGATGTCCTTGCATGCCGGCCAGGTGATCCTGGCGCCGATCGTGAGCGAGAAGAGCTACCACGGCTCGACCCTCGGGACCTACACGTTCAAGGTGCACCCCGACGCGCACAAGACGCAGATCCGACAGGCCGTCGAGCAGCTCTTCGACGTCAAGGTGCGGCGTGTCAACGTGATCACCGTCCAGGCCAAGCCGAAGCGCCGCGGCCAGTTCAAGGGCACCCGGCCGGGCTGGAAGAAGGCCGTCGTGCAGCTGCGCGCCGGCGACACGATCGAGATCTTCCAGGGAGCACAGTTGTAATGCCGGTTCGCCGTTTCAAGCCGACCTCGCCGGGCCGCCGTCACATGACGGTCTCCGACTTCGCGGACGTCACGAAGTCGAGCCCCGAGAAGAAGCTCACCGAGAAGCTGACGAAGAAGGGCGGTCGCAACAACCAGGGGCGCATCACGACGCGCCACCAGGGTGGCGGCCACAAGCGCCGCTACCGCCTGGTCGACTTCAAGCGAACGAAGGACGGCGTGCCCGCCAAGGTCGCCGCGATCGAGTACGACCCGAACCGGTCGGCTCGCATCGCGCTGCTCCATTACGCCGACGGCTTCAAGTCGTACATCCTGGCCCCGGCCGGGCTGCGCGTCGGCTCGACGGTGCAGTCGGGCCCCGACGCCGACATCAAGCCGGGCAACGCGCTCCCGCTCGAGAACATCCCGACCGGCACGCTCGTGCACAACGTGGAGCTGAAGCCGGGCCGCGGCGGGCAGATGTGCCGGAGCGCCGGAGCCAGCGCACAGCTCA
>JAICME010000099.1 GCA_025929425.1 Thermoleophilia bacterium
CCAGGCGACGGCTGTGCGGACAGGTCCTCGCGTTAGCGTGCAACTTCATCCGGATCACCCTCCTTGGAGCTGGTGGCTTGGCAGCTCCAGCCTCCAAGGAGACCCGGATGGAACAACGCTCTCAGGAACTACAACTAGCTGTCGCTGCTCGCGGCCGGCTTCTTCTCGGCCGGCTTCGACTCGGTCTTGCCGCTCTCGCTGCTGCTCGACGATCCGCCGTCGCCTTCCTTCTTCGCAGCCTTCCTCTTGCCGTAGTCGGTCGTGTAGAAGCCGGAGCCCTTGTAGTGGATCGCGACCGGGTAGAGGACGAGCTCGACCGGCGATGCTTCGCACACGTCGCAGCGCTCCGGCGGCGGGGCGGTCATGGCCTGGAAGCGCTCGAAGTGGTGCCCGTTCGGGCAGCGGTACTCGTAGATCGGCACGGCTGCGGACGGTACCACCGCCGCAGGAAGCTCCAGCTCTAGCCGGGTGGAGGCTCGACCGGGACAGCCTCTGGCTCGAGCCTCGCCGGGGCGCGAACGCGGACGCGTGCCCGCGCGGGCGCCGGTGCGAAGCGAGCGAACGCTCCCACCACCGCGATCGCTCCGGCCAGCTCGTACGCGGCGGAGTCGTTGATGAGGAGCGATGTCACGATGGCCACTCCGAAGGCCAGCAGAACGTCCCGGGTCGATTGCTGCCGCGCCCCACGCCAGGCGAGCGCGAAGGTGACCGCGAGCGCGAGGAAGAGCGGAACGACCAGCTGCCACGCGTGCAGCGCAGGCACGTAGGACAGCGGCACCCGGCTCTCGAGCGAGGCGAGCAGGCCGCTGCCGCCGTGGGAGAACGCGCTGCGGAGGTGGTTCGGTCCCGGCTCGGAGAGCCCCTGGGACACGATCCAGAGAACCGCGACAGCCGCGGACGCGAGCATCCCGACGAAGCCTCCCGGGCCGAAGCGGAAGAGCCGCGTCCCCAGCACCGCCAGCGCGATGCCGAGCGCGATCGCACCGCCACCGTCGGCCCCCAGCCGGTTGTCGGTCATCACGGCCAAACCGAAGACGCCGAAGAGGACGAAGCCGACGAGCCCGAATCGCCGACGCGCGAGGAATGCTCCGGCGAGGAGAGGCGCAAGGAGCAGCGTCTCGACCTGGTTGCCGATCCCCCAGAAGCGCGAGTTCTGGGTCGGGCCGAACGGGTTCACCGCCTGCCACTCGGGCCGCGTGACCATGACGAACGCATAGAGGGCGACCACTCCGCCGAAGAGCCCGAGCAGCGCCGACTCGCTGCGGCAGAAGCGCGCGAGCGCAAGAGCGAGGAGCACGGTCCCGGCCGAGACGGCTGCACACAGGAGCACCTCGTTCGAGACCTGGCCGATCCCGAGACCGAGGTTGATCAGCAGCGCAGCCGGCACCGCGGTCACCGCAGCGCGCAGCCCGAGCAGCGCGAGCAGGAGCATGACGCCGGCGAGGATGAAGAGCGCGGGGAACTTGAGCCGGTTGTTCGAGTCGATTGCATTGCCGAGACGTGCCAGCTGTCCGACAGCGTGGCTCGAAGGCGTCCACGAGAGCGTCGTCGCGACGTGCCCCAGCGCGGTCGGCGCCACGTCGACGACCGAGACGAGGCCCGGGATGTGGGTCGTGGGCGAGGTGAGCAATCCGTGGAAGTTCCGGCCGATCACCGCGATGCGGTAGAGCCGGTCGTTCGACGTCGGCGCACCGCGAGGCGGCAGCTGGATGACGACGCACATGCGGCAGTTCGGGAAGACGCTCGCCTTCTTGGCGTCGAACAGCGGCTTGCCCTTCGGAACGCCTCCGAGCCGCGAGGAGACCTCTGTCCCACGCACGAGCTCGGCGAGCGCGCGGCGGCGATTCGTCGTCGGTCCGTAGCTCGGCCGCATCAGCCCGACCGCGCCGCGCTCCGCAAGGGTGGCGAACGTCGAGTCGCTGATGCGGTCGAGGACGTAGACCTGGAACGGCGGCGGCGGCGGGTTCTGCCGCGCAAGCGCGGTGCCCGGCGCGCCGAGCGCGACGGCGGTCGCAGCGAGAGCTGCGAGCAGGACGAGCACACGGGACGGGCGGACCATCAGCTCCTCATTCTCACCGATGAGTCGAGCCAAACGAACGGTTCACCGTACGGGCTCCCCATCGAGCTCCTCGAGCAGCTCCTCGAAACACGGTGCGCCCTCGAACGCGGCGAGGCCCGCGGGCCGTTCCGTCCCCTGGTCCCGCCGACGTCGCACGATGCGTCGGCGCCGAGCTGTCGCTACGGCGGCCGAGGCGCCTACGAGCCCGCCGAGGATGAAGTCTCTCGCTCTGCCGGCTCTCCGCTCCTCGTCCATGGGACGATTGTGCCTTGCGCATCGTGACGTTCGGCGACGTATTGCTCGACGTGGTCGTCCTCCTCACGGAACCGCTGGCTCCCGGAGGGGACGTCCGGGCGTCGAATCGGGTGGGAGCCGGAGGCCAGGCCGCCAACGTGGCCGCATGGGCAGCGGAGCTCGGCGCCGAGGCGCGCTGCGTCGGGAAGCGCGGCGACGACCCGGCCGGCGAGCTCGTCGCACGTGGGCTCGCCGGGCTCGGTGTCGAGCTCGTCGGCCCCGTCGCGGGCGCGACCGGGGTCGTCGTCTCGATCGTGGGCGACGGCGATCGGTCGCTCGCCTCCGACCCCGGAGCCGCGCCGACCTTCGCGCCGGAAGAGCTCGAGGCCGCCTGGGTCGAGTGCGACGTCCTCCATCTCTCCGGCTACGCGCTGCTGCGCGAGCCGATCGCCGCGACGGCGCTCCTCGCAGCCCGCCTCGCCAGGAAGCACGGCGCTCGCGTCTCGGTCGACGTGGCCGCCTGGACCGAGATTCGCTCGTACGGGCCGGTGCAATTCCGGGAGCTGCTCGACGAGCTCGCGCCGGACGTCCTCTTCGCGACGGAGGCGGAGTGGGAGCTCCTCGGCGGCGCATACCTGACCGCGCCGGTCGGCGTGCTCAAGCGCGGCGCGCGCGGCTGCTCCGTGTTCACGGCGGACGCGAAGCTCGACTTCGCGGCACTCGACACGGAGGCCGTCGACCCGACCGGTGCGGGGGACGCTCTTGCCGCCGGCTTTCTCGTTGCGCTGAAAGCCCCGCCGGCAGAGCCGCCGGCGCCCGGCGGAAGCCCCGGCCGCGCGAGGGGGCCGTGGGGCGGCTCGCTCGAGGAGGCCGCGCGCCGCGGTCTGGAGGCGGCCGCTCGCTGCGTCGCGAAAGTAGGGTCGATGCCGTGAAGGTTCAGCCGATCACCGACGAGCAGGCGGCGGCGATCGCGGCGTGGCGGTACGAGTTCCCGTACGAGTGGTACGACACGTCGGCCGACCCGAGGCGCGTCGAGCTGTTCGCAAATCCCGCGCGCCGGACTCACCTGAGAGCGGTCGTCGACGACGACGACGAGCTCGTCGGCTTCTTCAACTTCGTCCCCGAGGGTCACGAGGTGCGGATCGGGCTCGGCATGCGGCCGGACCTGACCGGGCGCGGTCTCGCGCAGCCCTTCATCGCTGCGGGGCTCGAGTACGCGCGTCGGGAGTGGCGGCCGCACACGTTCCGCCTCTGGGTCGCGAGCTGGAACGAGCGAGCCCTGCGCGCCTACCGGCGTGCGGGCTTCCACGAGGCGCGTCGAGGCGAGGAGAGCCGCTTCATCGAGATGGAGCGATCCGCGTGATCCGCGTCGCCGGCGAGGTGCGCGAGGCGCTTGCCGGCGGCGGCGCCGTGGTCGCGCTCGAGACGACGCTCGTCGCTCACGGGTTCCCACCGGGCGAGGGCGTCGAGGTCGGGCTCGAGTCCGAGCGGCATGTGCGCGCCGCCGGGGCCGTCCCCGCGACGGTCGGTGTCCTGGACGGAGAGGTGCGAGTCGGCCTCACCGAGGACGAGCTCACGCGCTTCGCGCCGGATGCGCGCAAGGTCGGCCCACGCGACCTTGCGGCCGCGACGGTTCAGAGGGCCGTGGGCGCGACGACCGTTGGAGGAACGCTCGCCGTGGCGCGCGCAGCCGGAATCCGCGTCCTCGCGACCGGCGGGATCGGCGGCGTCCATCGCGGTTTCCCCCATCCTCCCGACATCTCGGCCGACCTCGGACAGCTCGCGCGCACGCCGGCGGTCGTCGTTTCCGCCGGTGTGAAGTCGCTCCTCGACGTGCCGGCGACCGCGGAGCTGCTCGAGACGCTCGGCGTTCCGGTGCTCGGCTTCCGCGTCGACACGCTGCCGCTCTTCTACGCGGCGGCCGGCGGGCCGCCGGTCTCGGCGCGCGTCGAGACCGCGGAGGAGGCGGCGCGGATGGCCGCCGCGCACTGGAAGCTCGGCGGGGCGGGGCTTCTGCTGGGCCGCCCGCCGGACGAGCCGCTCGACGACGTCGAACCGCTCATCGAAGAGGCGTTGGCGGCCGCCGCAACCGCGGGCGTGAGCGGCCAGGCGGTCACGCCGTACGTCCTCGCGTACCTGCATCGCGAGAGCGGCGGCCGGACGGAGAACGCGAACAAGGCGCTCGTGGCGCAGAACGCGCGTCTCGCCGGCGAGGTCGCCGTCGCGCTCTAGAGATCGCGCCGCGAGAACGCGAGCAGCGCGAGGGCGAGCGCGACGCAGAGATAGCCGGCCGACCACACGCGTATCCCCCACCCGTGCACGTAGGCGCCGCCGAACGGCCCGAGCTGGAGGAGGAAGCCCGTGAGCCCGCTCGCGTCGCTCGAGATCAGCCGCAGCCCGTCCTGGTAGAGCGCTTCGAACGGCAGCGCCCAGGCCGCGACCTTCGACGCGTGCTCGATCGAGTGCGAGTTGAGCGCGTGGCCGATCGTCCCCAGCAGCCCGGCGGTGAGCCCGGCACCGAACAGCATGAAGACGGCGATCCCGTTCGCCGTCGAGGAGAGGACGACCGAGCCGAGGATCGAGAGGGCGATCACGATCACCACGCCGCCTGCGAGCTCCAACCCCGGCGCGACCTTCGACGGGGGCAGCCAGTGCCCGGTCAGGTCGATGATCGCCAGCGCGATCCCGTAGACCGCGAGCACGTAGACGATGCAGACCGCCGCCGCACCGAGAAAGCGGGAGAGCAGCAGCGTGCTGCGTCCGATCGGTCGTACGACGAGCGGCTGGAGGAGGCCGCGTTCGGCGTCGCCGGTGACGACGCCGAGGGTGAGGAAGACGGCGAGGACGACCCCGAGGAAGAGCGTCGCGAACATCGCGAGCCCCAGGAGGAACGCCCCGGCGAAGGTGCGCGTATCGACATGGACGTCCGCAGGCGGGGAGATCGTCGACAGCCGCGTGAAGACGTAGTGGTTCGCGAGCCAGAAGAGGGCGAGGAAAGCCGCCGTCAGGAGGACGACGACCGCGAAGACCTTGCGCCGCACAGCCTCCCGGAAGCCGTAGCCGGCGATCGTGAAGACGGAACTCACGAGACCTCGTCCCCCACTGCCTCGAGGTAGGTGTCCTCGAGAGTGGACGTGAGGACGCGGACGCCGTAGACGCGCCTGCCTGCTGCGACCGCTTCGGCGACCAGCCGCGCCGCATCCTCACGGGTCGCACCCTCGACGGTGCGCACGCCTTCGTCGGTCTCGAGCTCTACCCCGCGAGGCCGGGAGAGCTCGGCCGGCGAGCCGGCCGCCACGACCTCGCCGGCGCGAAGAATCGCCACGCGATCGCAGACCAGCTCGATCTCCGAGAGCAGGTGCGAGTTGAGAAGGACGGAGGCGCCGTGGCTGCGAAGCTCCTCGAGCAGGACGCGCACGACGCGGCGCCCCGCCGGATCGAGGGCCGACGTGGGCTCGTCGAGGACGAGGACGCGCGGCGAGCCGATGAGCGCCTGCGCGATCCCCAGCCGCTGCTGCATCCCCTTCGACATGCCGTCGACGCGGCGGTCGCTCGCGTCGGCAAGAGCAACCCGTTCGAGCAGCCGTTTCCGCTCGGCCGCGCCGCCGGTCGAGTGCGTCAGCCGCTGATGGAGCGCCAGAACCTCGTCGGCCGTATACCAGCCGGGGAAGCGAAAGAGCTCCGCAAGGTAGCCGAGCTCCGCCCGCGCGGCGCGTGAGCCCGCACGTGCTCCGACGACCTCCGCCCGCCCGCGCGTGGCGCGCACGAGCCCGACCGCGATCTTCACGAGGGTCGACTTGCCCGCCCCGTTCGGGCCGAGGAGCCCGACGAGCTCTCCCTCCTCCACCGCGAGGTCGACGCCTTTCAGCGCCTCGACGGAGCCGTAGCGCTTCTCGAGCGCGTGGACGGCGAGCGCGTGGGCCACGCCGGCGAGCGTACCCTCACTACTCTCCGGTCATGCCGCGCGGTTACATGGAGGGTCCCGCCGCAGAGGAGGCCGAGCGCCGAGCAGAGGAGGCTGCGCGTGCGAAGGACGAGCCGCCCGCTCCCGACCTCCAGCGTGCGGTCTACGGGTGCTCAGCGGACGACCCACAGCCGCACTTCCTCGGCTGGCTGGGGGAGGTCGACCCGGACGAGCTGTTCGCGACGGGCGCCGCCTGGGGCGTCACGGTCCGTCGAGTCGCTGTCGCCGAATAGCTACGAGATCGTCTGAACGAACTCGTCGATCGTCAGGGCGGGCAGCGTCTCGACCCGTGTCGAGCCGCGCGCGCCGAGCGAGACCGAGACCTTCGCGATCGTCGCCGTGTCGGGCGCCTCGACGACGTTGACGAAGTCGAAGCCGCCGAGCGTCGCCCACTGGTGTAACACCTTCGCGCCGAGCTCCTCGATGTCGCGATTGACCTCTTGTAGGCGGGACGGGTTGCTCTGGAGCGTCTGGACGCCTTGCTGGGAGAGCCGCGAAAGAAGGATGTAGATGGGCATGGCCGCGACCCTACTCGACCCGCGCGGCCTGGTCGACGTACAGGAGCGCCGTCCCGACGAAGAGCAACGGCGACAGGACGACACTGGCGAGAAAGAGCGAGACCGACTCCGCCGCGTCCCCGAAGCCGCGCAGGACGAAGACGAGCACCGACTGCGAAAGAAGGACGACGACTGCGAGCGTGAAGAGAGCGCCGAACGTGTGCCCGAAGTCGGCGCGGGCGAGCCGCCAGGCCCGACCGAGGGCTCTCGACGCCGGGACGACCTCCGCGACCAGCACGGGCACGACGAGCCCGAGCGCGGTCAACCAGAGAAGCCCGGGAAGGACGAAAGCGATCACGAGGAACGGCACGGGGGCGAAGACCGCCCACCCGCTGAGCCACGCACTGAGCAGCCGCCTGGGCGCCGGCAGCGCCTCGAGCACCAGGACCGACGCGCGGACGAACGTCGCGCTGATGAGCGCGGCCGAAGCGGTCGGGGCGAGCACGAGCTGAACCTCGCGCGAGACATTCCTGAAGACGACCGCGATCGCCGCGGCCGGGAGACCGAGCACGAGACACGGCCAGAAGTTGTCGCCGTAGAAGCGGATCGACTCGCCGAGCAGCTGGCCGATCGTGCGCTCGGCGGGCGGCAATGCGACAGGACGCAGCTCGGCCATCGTGGGGACGGTAGCGCGGCTACGCCACGGGCTCGCCGCAGAGATGGAGGACGCCGTCGCGCGTTTCGGAGATCGGCTCCCACGGCCGGTGCCGATCGCTGTGACCGGGCTTCAGGAGGTGAATCACCTCGTGACCCCGGGCGTGGAGCAGCTCTGCGATCAGGCGGCGGTGGCAGCGCCACCAGAGCGTCTCGGCGCAGAGGAAGCACGGCTCGGGCTCTGCCAATGCTGCTGCGAGAGCGTCCTGCCAGGCGGGGGTGGCCATCCGGGCCGCGTAGCTTCGGAACGCCGCGACCCGGATGCAGCGAAACCGTTCCTCCCCGGGCTCGCCGCTCAGCCGTCCGCCGAGCTCGACCGCGTGGCGATAGCCGATCCCTGCGTCCTGCAGAGACGCCGCCAGCGCGGGTTGGTCGAACTGCGGGTGCCGCCGCGAGCTTGGAAAGCGGCGCACGTCGACGAGCGTCCGCACGCCCGCCTCGCCGAGCACCTCGAGAAGCTCTTCGACCGGTCGCGTGCCATGACCCACGGTGTGGACGCGCACCCTCGTAGGATGCCCTCGTGGGTTACGACGTCGTCCACCAGCCGACCTCGAGTGGGAGGAGCGGCCGGCGCACGAGGGCCAGGAGCCACGGCACGCCGCGGCGCTCACCGAGCCCGGACACATGACCGAGTCGCGAGCCCGGATGTGGCGCTATCCGGCGCACACGCGCGGGCGTCGCCATCTCGACCCCGACCAGGAAGAGGTCTTCGTCCCGCTTCGCGGCACGCTCACGATGGTGCTCGGCGAGCCGTGGGAGCGCGTGGACGTCGAGCCGGGCGGGGTCGTCGTCGTCCATCCGGGCACGCCGCTCCAGATGCGGAACGAAACCGATGAGGAGATCCTCGTCTTCGTCTACGGCGCGCCGACCCGGCACGGCAACGCCGAGTTCCTAGAGGACGTCGAGTCGATCTAACGCGTCGGCGAGCGCGGCGAACGCCTCGTCGAGCCGCCAACGGGTGCGGTCCGCTTCGTCGGGCGAGTTGGAGATCGCGCGCAGCTCGACCGCCGGCACGCCGGCGATCTCGCAGGCGCGGAGCACGCCGAATCCCTCCATCGCCTCGACGTCGAAGCCCGTTCCCGCGCCGACCTTGCCGCACGTCGCGATCGGCAACACGTGCGCCTCCGGAAGGGCCGTACGGATTCTCTCGAGCAGTGCTGCGTCCGGACGGACGCGCTCGACGCGGGGCAGGGTCGAGGAGGGATCGATCACGTCGCAGTAGACCGCCTCGTTTCCGAGCACGAGCGCGGGCGGCTCGAGCGTGCGGGAGCCGGCGATCCCGACGTGGACGACGGCGTCGGGCCGTCGCTCCTCGAGGGCTCTGGCGGTCTGCAGCGCCGCCTCGACCGGTCCGATCCCGCAGCAGAAGGAGTCGTGTCCGCCGAGAAGCGCGAGCTCGCGCTCGGTGGCGGCGACGACGAGCATGGCGCAGACCCTAGTGCCGTGAGAGGATCGCGGCATAAGAGCTCAGGTCACCTGTTTCGAGAACGAGTCGGCGGAGGATCTCGAGGCCGGCGTCTCGCACGTCCTCGACGAGGTCGTCCCGGCATTCGAGGACGCCGGAGTCAAGGCCTACTGGCTGGCCGACAGCGAGAGCGGGCGGCGACTCAGCGTGATCCTCGTGGACGACGAGGACGCGCTCCAACGCGCATTCGCCGCCGTAGGCGAGCGCCGGGCCGCCGACCCGGACCGCCGTCGGCCCGCTCCGGCGTGGAGCGCGTCATTCGAGATCTTCGCCGAGAGCTAGGTGTAGGACCCGAGGAGGTTGTTCCGGTTGAGCGCGTGTAGGCGCTCGAGCGGGGTTTGACGGCTGAGGCTGCGGTGTGGTCGTCGTCGATTGTAGAAGTCGAGCCAGCCGGCGAGCGCGTGCTGTCGCTCG
>JAICME010000051.1 GCA_025929425.1 Thermoleophilia bacterium
GTCGCGTACGTCGAGAACTTGTAGCCGCGGCGGTAGTCGAACTTCTCGACCGCGCGGATCAGGCCGAGCGAGCCCTCCTGGATCAGGTCGAGGAACGAGAGCCCGCGACCGAGATAGCCCTTGGCGATCGAGACGACGAGGCGGAGATTCGCCTCGATCATCGCCGTCTTCGCCCCCATGTCGCCGCGCTCGATCCGCTTGGCGAGCGTCACTTCCTGGTCGGCGGTGAGAAGCGGCACCTTCCCGATTTCGCGGAGGTAGAGACGGAGCGAGTCGAGCGACGGCTCGACGGTGAGGTCGAGCTTCGGTGCCGCGACGGCCTTCTCGTCCTCCGGCGGCGGCTGCTCGTGGGGCGGCGCCTTGTGCTGCTCGCCCTCTACGAGGTCGACGCCGTGCTCGACCAGGTAGGTGTAGAAGTCTTCGACCTGCTCCTTGGTCAGCTCGACATCTTCGATTCCGTTGACGATCTCGTCGTAGGAAAGAAAGCCCTTCTCCTTCCCTTCGGCGACGAGCTTGTGCAGCTCCTCTACGTCAGGAAGCGCGATCTCGACGGTGAGCACGTCCCGAACCTCCCCGGTCTACTGGTTGCACGACGGCGGTACTACAACCAACCGAGACCCGCTCCCCCTCCGTGCCCCGGTCCTCCCTCAAGCGCGAGGCGGATACTAGTCACGCATCGTCAGTTCGTAAAGAAGTTGTCAACACGCCGTGACGACCTCGCCAACGAGGTCGCCGCGGGTGTTGAGCACCCGGCGGGCTGCCAGGTCGGGGAGCTCGACGCCGAGGCGCCCGAGGAAGGCTGCGAGCGCCGGGGCATGGGCGCGGCTCGCGCCATCCGCCGTCTTGATCGCGACGCCGGTTCCATCCGGGCCGGCGGCACAGAGGAGGCCCTCCGCGCCCCCCTTGGCAAGCCAGCTCGACGCTTCGCGCATGAGGTGGTAGTCGGTCCCGTCGGGCCCGCTGACGAGGTCCGGTCTGGCGCGCATCGCGGCCGCGACGCGGGGCCCGCCGGGCAGCGACTCGAGCCGTGAGAACGCATGCGCCATCCGCTCGAGCGTCAGGGCGAAGGTGACGATGCCGCAGCCGTCGCTGCCGGTCGAGATCTCGCCCGGCTCGAGCTCGGCTGCCTCCACGTGCGCGCCTAGGCACGCCCGCTGAACCGGATGCTCGGGCAGGTGGTAGCCCCGCGTGGGCCAGTCGCGAGCGCGGCAGAGGGCGAGCATTCCGGCGTGATTGCCGGAGCAGTTGTTGTGGATCAGCTCCGGCGGTCGACCTTCCTGCGGCCCGAGCTCGAGGTCGTCCTCCGTCGCCTCCGCCCGTGCGAGCAGCCCCCGAACGGCGGCGATCTGCTCGGGCGTGTCGCGATGGGACGCGCAGGCGATCGCGAGCTCGTCGTCCGGCAGGTCGTCGCGTGAGCGAACGAGCGGAAGCGCCTGAAGCGGCTTCGACGCGGAGCGCATGAAGCACGCGTGGGCCGGGTCACCGGCCGCTGCGACGACCTCACCGCCGCGCACGGCGACCGCGTGGACGCGGTGCACGGCCTCGACGACTCCGCTCCGACGCACCTCGACGACGATCGGCTCCTGCACGGCGGGAGCCTAGAGGCCGGTGGCAGCCACCGTTACGGAAGCGTCACGAAACTGCGACCGCGCCGCGAGTCTCCGCGCGCGACAGTTCCAGCGCGATGACTCACCAGCTTCGAGACAGATCAGCCGGCTTCTTCCATGTCTGGACTCACTGCGTCTGGGCCGCGAGAGCGCACTATCGCGACGATCACGACCGACTCGAGTTCCTACGCCACCTGGCTCGGGTAACCGTCGAGGCCGAATGGCGTTGCATGGGGTTCTGTCTGATGGGCACGCACTACCACCTCGTCCTGGAGGTCGCCGACGGTGTCCTTCCCGGCGCAATGCAATCGCTCAACCACGCGTACGCCATGCATTTCAACCGTAGGCACGGGCTTCGGGGGCACGTCCAATCGCGTCGATACGGATCCCGTAGGCTCGGCGGCACCGAAAATCTGATCCAGGCGTACACCTACGCGATGAACAATCCGGTCGAAGCGGGCTTGTGCACACGGGCAAGCACCTGGACGTGGAGCAGCTTTGGTGGGACGGTTGGGCTGGCGCCGGCAAGCTCGTTCGTCGATGACGGGCCCCTCCTCGGATGCTTTCGGACACAGCTCGACCCGCGTGTTGCGCTGCGGCGCGCCGTTGAGAAGTCTTGACGGAGCCGTAACGGTGGCTGCCACCGGCCGTTCGCCCGCACCCCGGTACCGTTCGGCGCGATGCCGGAACTGCCGGAGATGGAGGCCTGGCGGCGCCAGTTGGACGGGCCCGTTGCGGCCTTTCCGATTGCGAAGGCGGGGCCTGCGCACATCGCCACGCTCAAGACATTCGACCCGCCGATCGCCGCGCTCGAGGGGCGTCGATTCCGCGGTGCGGAGCGGCGGGGGAAGCGCCTCCTGTTCCCCACCGACGACGGCGAGCTCGTCCTCGTGGTTCACCTGATGACCGCCGGCCGTCTGCGCTTCGTCGACGCAGGCGGAAAGGCCCCCAAGTCATCCGCCTTCCGCCTCGAGTTCTCGGGCGGAGCGCAGCTCATCCTCACGGAGGCCGGGAAGAAGAAGCGGGCCGGTGTCTGGCTCCTCGCCCCGGAAGCGGCCAGAGAGGAACTCGCGCATCTCGGCCCCGAAGCGCTCGGCCTCGGATCAGAACAGCTCGGGGAAATCGTTCACGGGGAGTCGCGGCGCCTCCATGCGCTTCTGCGCAACCAGCACCTGATCGCGGGGATCGGCCGCGCCTGGGCGAACGAGATCCTCCACACGGCGAAACTCTCTCCGTACGCACTCTCGAGCGACCTCGACGAGGAGGAGATCGAGCGACTCGCTGCGGCCATCGACTCCGAGCTCGAGCGCGGCCTCGAACTCCGCGCACAAGGAGCCTCCGACGATAAGACCTACCGGGTCCACCGAAAGCTCGGGGAGCCCTGCCACGTCTGCGGCACGCCGATCGCCCAGGTCGACTTCGAAGAGCACACGATCTTCTACTGCCCGTCCTGCCAGACCGGCGGCCGCGTCCTCAAGGACCGGCGGCTGTCGCGGCTCCTGCGCTAGACGCACGTCGCGCGGGTGGCGCAAGGAGCCAAGCGAGACACTGCCCCGCTCGTGGGCCCGCCGTACTCGCTCGTTGAACGCGGCCACGCGGAGATGAACGCGCTGCGGGCGGCCCCGCGATCCGACGATACGCGTGCGCTGCGTTAGGCTCCAGGCATGGCAACGGTCGCCGAGGTCATGACCCGGGACGTCCTCACCGTCGACCCGACGGCCTCGATCGGCGAGGCCGCCGAGAAGATGATGGACGCCGGCGTCGGTGCAGTCGTCGTGATGGAGGACATGGTGCGGCTCGTCGGCATCGTCACCGAGCGCGACATCCTCCGCGCCGTGGCCCAGCGCGCGCGAGCCGCCGAAGCCCGGGTGCGCCAGTGGATGACGGAGAGCGTGATCACCATCGATCCCGAGACGACCGTCGAGGAAGCAGCGAAGATGATGTTCGAGAAGAACTTCCGCCACCTGCCGGTGTGCAAGGACGGCCGCCTACTGGGCATCGTCAGCCTCCGTCGCCTTTCCCAATACGAGTTCGAGCACGCGAAGGAGTCCGTCGGACCGGCCCATTAGGGTCGGCCGCGTGATCAGACTCTTTCCGAACGCAGGAGGCTGGCTCGAGGTCGTCTGCGGGCCCATGTTCAGCGGCAAGAGCGAGGAGCTCATCCGCCGTCTGCGCCGGGCCGAGATCGCCGGGCAGCGCGCGCTGATCGTCAAGCCGCGGCTCGACGACCGCTACGACATCGCCCACGTCGTCAGTCACGCGGGAGCCAAGATGCGTGCGGTCGCAGTCGACGACCCGGCCGACATCCCCGGTCTCGTCGAGGGGTACGACGTCGTCGGCGTCGACGAGGTGCAGTTCTTCCCGCCGGAGATCTTGTTCGTCCTCGACGGCCTCGTCGAGTCCGGGATGCGCATCGTGGCGTGCGGCCTCGACCAGGACTTCCGCGGCTTCCCGTTCGGTGCCATGCCGGAGCTTCTCTGCCGCGCCGAGCTCGTCGACAAGCTTCAGGCGGTCTGCCACCGCTGCGGCGGGCCGGCGACGATGACGCAGCGGCTCGTCGACGGCGCCCCCGCTCCCGCCGACGGAGCGACCATCGTCGTCGGTGCGCTCGAACAGTACGAGGCGCGCTGCCGCTCGTGCCACGAGCTCGCGGCGCCCGCGCAGCTCGCCAGCTAGCTACGCCAGCCGGATCTCGACGGTCTCGCCCGAGACCGAGACGGAGCCGCCGAGCCGCCTCACGAGCCGCACCGCGACCGCAGCGCCGAGGTCGCGCAGGTCCTCGCCGAGGACGACCGGTGCGGAAGCCTGCGTCACCGGCGAGAGCCGGATCGCAAGCCCGTCGACCTCGACCCCGACGCTGTCCAGTCCGCCGTGTCGGAGGGCCGACTGGAAGAGCGCGGCCAGCCCGCGCTCTACCGCGTCGCGGTCCGTCTCGATTGCAGCGCCCGAGCCGGAGACGTGCACGCGATCCTCGCCGAGCCGCGCAGCTGCGGCCCGCGAGAGCTCGAGCGTGTCCGCCTCGCGCAGGGTCGGCTCGTAGCGACCCGATTCGATCCGCGACGCGAGCGAGAGCTCGTCGATCAGCTCGGCGAGCTGCGCCGACGCGGCGTCGATCATCTCGACGTAGCGATCCGCAGGAGCCGCGAGGTCGCCGCTTCGCGCCAACGTCGTCGCAAACCCGTGCACCGTCGCAAGCGGCGTGCGCAGGTCGTGGCACGCGAGGGAGACGAGACGGGCGAAGTCGCTGTCGTCGGTCACGAGGGGTCTAACCTAGCGCCTATGGCCCGCACGACCCGCACGCCGACACCCGACCTCCAGGCCGCAGCCCCGGAAGTCGCGCTCGGCCTCTCGAGCGTCGGCGTGACCGGCGTTCAGAAGGCCGTCCGCATCGGACGCGGCCGCGGCGAGAAGCTCATCGCCGCCACGATCGACTGCACCGTCGATCTCGACCCACGCCGCAAGGGCGTCCACATGTCGCGCTTCCCCGAGCTCTTCGAGGAGGCGGTGGAGGGAGTGGTCGACGACGACGCGTTCCTCGTCGAGGACCTCGCGGAGCACGTCGCGCGACGGGTGGTCGACCGCCAGGAGGCGCTGCTCGCAGAGGTGCGGATCGTCGCCCGCTACCCGTACGGGCGGCAGACGCCGGTCACGCGGCTCGCGACACAGGAGATGGTCTCGCTGATCGGGATCGCCGCTGCGTCGCGGGAGCGCGTACGCCGAGTCGTCGGTGTCGAGGCGACCGGGATCAACGCCTGCCCGTGTGCGCAGGGCCTCGTCCGTGGGGCCGCCGCGGACCGGCTGGTCGAGGCGGGCTTCGAGGACGGGGACGTCGAGCGGATCCTCGAGCTCGTCCCGCTCGCGACGCACAACCAGCGTGGCCGGGGCACACTGCTCGTGGGCACGACCGAGCGCCTCAACGCGGAGCGGCTCGTGGAGATCGTGGAAGGCTCGATGAGCTCGCCGATCTACGAGCTCCTCAAGCGCCCGGACGAGCTCTTCGTCGTCGAGCACGCACACCTTCAGCCGCGGTTCGTCGAGGACTCGGTTCGCGTCGCACTCAAGAGCGTTCTCGACGAGCTTCCGCAGCTCGGCGACGGCGACTTCGTCCTTTCGAGACAGGTCAACTTCGAGACGATCCACGCCCATGAGGTCGTCGCCGAGCGCCACGGCACGATCGGCGCGCTGCGGGCGGAGCTCGCGAAGACTGCAAGCGTCGCCGGCAAAGCCGGCGGCACGCGGCCGGAAGAAAGGTGGACGGGACACGGCCCGGCCGCGCATACGCGGCTCGAGGGCTGGCTCCGCGCCTAGAAGTTCCTCGCGATCCGGGCTAGGGTTGGTGCGGGTCGTGATGAATGGGGCCAGATGAAGCGGGCCGGGGGAACGACGAGACTCGTTGCGGTCGCAATCGCGCTGGGGGCGAGCACCGTGCTCTGGGGTTCGGCCGCCGGCGCTGCTCCGGAAGGCACTGCGAAGCCGCTCGTGCCGAGTGCCGCCGTCACTCCGCACCGCATCGCGCTTTCGAAGGCATCCGCCATCGGAGCCGAGCTGCGCCGCCTGGGCGTGCCCGCGACCGGCGGCTACGGCTTCCTGCTCGAGCTCGGCACCGAGACGACCGCCGGCGCGTACGCCGCGAACCTTTCCCACGGCCGAAGCGCCGCCGGTGTGGCGGCCGAGAACCAGCTGGCGAGCGTCCACACCGCACAGAGCCGCGTCATCGCAGGCCTGCCCGCCGCATCCCATGTCCTCTATCGGACGCACGCGCTCCTGGACGGCGTCGGCGTCTACACGAACGTCGCGAACCTTCCCGCTCTGCAGCACATCGCAGGCGTGCAGGCCGTGTACCCGATCGCGCCGAAGACGCCGTCGCTCTCGTACTCCGTGCAGCTCGTGCACGCGCCGCAGGTGTGGTCGGACGGCGTACCCGGCGATCTCGGCGAGAACAGCACGATCGCGATCATCGACACCGGGATCGACTACACGCATGCCGACCTCGGCGGCCCCGGTACGACGGCGGCCTACCGGACGGCGCTCGCGAGCGACACGGCGGCTCCCACGTACCCGGATCCGAACAAGGTCCTCGGCGGCTACGACTTCGTCGGCGACGCGTACGACGCAGGCGACCCGAACCACACGACGCCGGCGCCCGATCCCAACCCGCTCGACTGCGACGGCCACGGCACGCACGTCGCCGGCATCGCCGCGGGCTACGGCGAGAACACCGGGGGCACGACGTTCACCGGCAACTACGCGACGCTACCGACCGACTTCGCGACGTACCAGTCGATGTTCCGCATCGGTCCGGGAATGGCGCCGAAGGCCAAGCTCTACGCCTACAAGGTCTTCGGCTGCACCGGGAGCACCGATCTCATCACGGCGGCGATCGACAGGGCGGCCGATCCCAACGGAGACGGCAATCCGTCCGACCACGTGAACGTGATCAACATGTCGCTCGGCGGCGACTTCGCCTCGCCCGAGGACGCCGACTCGGTGGCCGCCAACGCGGCGTCGCAGCTGGGGATCAGCGTCGTGGCCGCGGCCGGTAACGCCGGCGACCTCTACGACGCCGAGGGTTCGCCCGGCAACGCGACGCGGGTGATCTCCGTCGCGAACAGCGTCGACGCGTACTCCCAGATCGACACGCTGCACACCAACCTGGGCGCCTACGGCGCGCAGCGCTCGACGGACTACGACTGGGCGAGCAAGTCCGACCTTGTGGGCAGTGTCGTCAAGCTCACGGATACGTCCAATCTCGACGGCTGCGATCCGATCACGCAGAGTCTGACCGGCAAGATCGTGTTCCTGGAATGGACGGACAACAGCGACACCCGACGGTGTGGCTCGGCCGTCCGTTCCCAGAACGCCGCTAATGCCGGCGCGATCGGCGTGATCCTCGGCGAGGACGAAGAGACCTTCGCGGCGGGCATCGCGGGGAGCGCCACCATTCCGGTCGTGCAAGTGGTGAAGTCGGCTGCTGACGCCATCCGCGCAAACGCGACGGTCACGGTCACCGGCACGACGGCGGGTGACTTCCCGCAGCTCATCCCGGCCAACGACGACGAGGTCAACTCGAGCTCGTCACGCGGGATCGGGGACGCGGGCAACCTCAAGCCCGATGTGACCGGAGTGGGCACGAGCATCTTCTCGTCCGCGATGGGCACCGGTGACCAGGGCATCTCGTTCACCGGCACGTCGATGGCGTCGCCGGAGGTCGCGGGCCTCGCCGCGCTCGTCCACTCCGAGCACGCCGGCTGGACGGCCGAGGAGATCAAGGCAGACATCATGAACACCGCCGACCAGGATCTCTTCACAGGCGCGACCCACAGCGGCACCCGCTACGCGCCGAACCGGGTCGGGGCCGGCCGCATCGACGCGAAGGCGGCGCTCGACAACCAGGTGCTCGCGTTCGTCGCCAACGATCCGGGCGCGGTCGGCGTGTCCTTCGGCACGGTCGCGGCCGCGTCGCCCACCACGCTCACCAAGACGGTCTCCATCGAGAACAAGGGCGGCAGCGCCGCGACCTACGCGGTCTCCTACGACGCGATCACTCAGCTTCCCGGCGCGGCGTACACGGTGAGCCCCTCCTCGGTCGCGGTCGGCGCGGGCGAGACGAAGAGCGTCACCGTGACGCTGACGGTCACTCCGTCCCTGCTCACGAAGCCGATCGATCCGACGGTCGCCCGGACCCAGGACGCGCTCGCACGGGACTACCTCGCCGACGCGAGCGGCCGGATCCTGTTCTCGAGCGCCGGGCTTCCCACCTTGCGAGTGCCCGTTTACGCGGCGCCGCGGCCGGTGTCGGCGATGACGCAACCCTCGACACTCCACATGCCGAACGGGCGGATCGCGACGGGTCTCCTCCCGCTGAGCGGGACCCAGCTCAGCCAGGGCAGCGGCCCGACCGCGATCACTTCGCTCATGGCCGGGTTCGAGCTGCAGGCGACGAGCGGCCCCCTCCCTGCCTGCGGCGGAGCGGTGACGAAGAGCTGCATCCACGCGAGTGACGAGCGCGCCGCCGACCTGAAGTACGTCGGCACGACGTCCGACGCCCCGCAGTTGACGGCGCTCGGCGCCAACCCGCTCACGGACGGCCTGGCGTACTTCTCCATCACGACCCAGGGCCCATGGAGGACACCGGCGTCGTCGAACGAGTACGAGATCTACATCGACTCGAACGGCGACGGTAAGGCCGATGCCGTCCTCCTGAACGACCGGCTGCCCGACACCGATGTCTTCGTCTCCGTGCTCGTGGATCCCAGCACCGACAACGTGCTGGACGTGGAGGCGATCGACGACCGCCTCGGCGACACCGACGCCGCCGTCTTCGGGAGCGACACCATGGTTCTTCCCGTCGCGATCGCCGCGATCCCCGACGTGTCGGCCACGAACTCGCGGATCACGTACGGCGTGGTGACGTTCTCGACCTTCGCCGCCGACCCGACGGACAGCGTCGGCTTCACCGCCAACCTCGACCTCGACGGGACTCTGAGCATGGACGTCCTCCATCCTGGACTCGCCGTCTACGGCTCCTACACCGGGATCGGCAGCCCGCTGCTGTACGGCGACCAATCCGGAAAGGCGGTTCAGGTGCGGCGCGACTCGGCCGCCTATGCGACCGACCACGGGCAGGGCGCGCTCATCGTCCACTTCCAGAACGCGGTCGGCTCGAAAGCCCAGGTGGTGGACATCGGGCACACGCTCACGGTCACGAGAGGCGGCTTCGGAGGCGGCTCGGTCACGAGCTCGCCGGCCGGGGTCAAGTGCGGCTCGACCTGCGTGGGCGCCTTCGCCACCGGCACCGCGGTGAAGCTCTCCGCCAAGGCGTCGCGTGTCTCGACGTTCGCCCACTGGTCGGGCGGAGGCTGCTCGAAGGCCCGCGCGTGCCATGTGACGCTCAACAGCGACGTGTCGGTGACGGCCGTCTTCCACCGGGACAGGACGAAGCCCAGGGTGACGCGGGTGAAGGTCAAGGCGAACCACCGTGCGCGCACGGCGAGGGTGAGGTTCCGCGGAATCGATCCGACGCACGGCTCCAAGGGCCTGCGGTTCAAGTGCAAGCTGGACAGGAAGCGGTTCGTGAGCTGCCGGTCGCCGAAGCTCTACAAGCACCTGCGCCACGGCAGGCACGTGATTCGGGTCAAGGTGATCGACAGGGCGGGCAACGTCTCGAAGCCCGTCAAGCGGAAGTTCCGGGTCTAGGCGCCTTCCGTCGCAGCTCGAAGCGGTTCTCCTCTCCCCGCACGAGCCGCGCGATGTTCGCGCGGTGGAGGAAGGCGACGCCGGCGCCCGCCGCGCCGCCGAACGCGATCACCGGCCACGGGTAGCCGAACACCCACGCCCAGAGCCCGAGTGAGGCGGCTGCGGTGATCGAGGCGACCGACGCGTACCGCGTGATCCCGAAGACCACGAGCCAGACGCCCGCTCCCGCTGCGCCGACGAGCGGAGCGACGCCGAGGAAGGCGCCTCCGGCAGTCGCGACCATCTTCCCACCCTTGCGGAAGCCGAGGAAGAGCGGCCGCCAGTGGCCCAGCATCGCTGCGGCGCCTGCGAGGACGCCACTGCCGTGACCGACGGCCAGGGTCGCGGCGAACGCCGGCGCGAAGCCCTTGGCAGCATCGAGCAGCGCGGCCGGCACCCCCAACTTCGGCCCATAGACGCGGTAGACATTCGTCGCGCCGACGTTGCCGCTTCCTTTCGTCCGCACGTCCTCGCCGCGGAGGATCCGCACGAGCCAGTAGCCCCACGTCAGCGAGCCGGACAGGTAGCCGGCGGCGACGAGCGCGGCGGTGACCATGGCGGTTCCCCTAGGAGGGGATGCCGTACTGCTCGACCCAGCCGTTCACGACGTCCCAGTCGAGGTTCGCGAAGAACGCCTCGATGTAGGACGCGCGGTCGGTCTGGTAGTCGAGGAAGTACGCATGCTCGTAGACGTCGAGTGCGACGAGCGGCGTCGCGTTCCAGACGGGGAAGGTGTTCTGGGCGTCGCCGATGTAGTTGAAGAGGCGACCCTCGTCCCAGTCGTACGCCGTCCAGGCCCAGCCGCGCCCGGCCATGCCCGTCGCCTCGAGGTCGGCGCGCCAGGCGTCGACCGAGCCGAAGGTGCGCGTGACGAGGCTGCCGAACGCGCCGTCCGGCTCCCCGCCGGCGCCGCCGAGGTGGCCGAAGTAGAGCTCGTGATTCTTGATCCCGCCGATCGCGAAGGTCAGGTCGACCTTCAGCGCGCGGAGCTCGGAGAAGGTCTGGTTCGCTGCGGCGAGGTCGGCGTCGGCAAGCCGGCCGAGGATCTCGTTGCGCTTCGCGACGTAGCCCTCGTAGAGCTTGTAGTGCGCCTCGACCGCGGCGCGGGAGATCCCGTCGAGCTCGTACACCTCCGGCCGCAGGGGGCGCGGAGCGATCTCCTCGAACCTGTAGGCGAGCGTGGACACGAGCGCGGAGCATATCCTCCGTCGCAGGGAGAGAGTCGCCGAAAGGAGCCGACGAGATGGCCTTCGAAGTACCCGATCTGCCGTACGCGTACGACGCGCTGGAACCTCACATCGACGCCGAGACGATGCGCATCCACCACGACCTCCATCACGGGGCGTACGTCACGAACGCGAACGCCGCGCTCGAGGGGACCGAATGGGCGGACGCCTCCGTCGAGAGCATCCTCACGAACCTCGAAGCGCTTCCCGCCGACAAGCAGGCGGCCGTCCGGAACAACGCCGGCGGCCACGCGAACCACTCGCTGTTCTGGCAGATCATGGGCCCGGACGGGGGCGGCGAGCCCGGCGGCGCGCTCCGCTCCGCGATCGACGAAGCGTTCGGCTCCTTCGAGGAGCTGCGCACAGCGGTCAACGACGGAGGCGTGAAGCGGTTCGGCAGCGGCTGGACGTGGCTCGTGTGGGACGGAACCGGCCTCGCCGTCTACTCGACGGCGAACCAGGATTCCCCGATCTCGCAGAGCGACGTGCCCCTGCTCGGGATCGACGTCTGGGAGCACGCCTACTACCTCAAGTATCAGAACAAGCGCCCCGCCTATCTCGAGGCGTGGTGGAACGTCGTCGACTGGACCGAAGTGGAGCGCCGCTTCGCGGAGGCACAGACCTAGCACGAAATCCGGAACAGGCTCGCATGCGTAAGAACAGTGGCGATATGGAGATTGCCCTCGAGGTCCCTCAGCCACGTCTGCGCGCTGTTTCGGCAGAGACGGCAAGCCCGCCACCGGACGTCCAGAATCCGTCCGACGCGGAGCTCCTCGCGCGCGTCGGCGAGCACGACCGCGAGGCCTTCGAGGTTCTTTACGGGCGCTACGTCAGGCCGGTCTTCAGCCTCGCCCTCCGCAGGCTGGGTGACCGCGGGCACGCCGAGGACGCCGTCCAGGACGCGTTCGCGGCGATCTGGCGCTCCGCCTCGACGTACCGACCGGAGCGCGGCGCGGCCGGCGGCTGGCTGTACACGGTCGCCCGGAACGCGATCGTCGACCGGCTGCGCCGCAACGGGCCTCCCGCGGACGCGGAGCTCCCCGAACTTCCATCCGGCGAGCCCGGCCCCGCGCAGCAGGCGGAAGACTCGGATGTCTCGTGGCGCGTCCATCGCGCCCTCGAAGAGCTCGAGCCGCGCGAGCGCGAGGTGATCGAGCTCGCCTACTGGAGCGGCATGTCCCAGAGCGAGGTCGCCGCGTACCTCGGCCTCCCGCTCGGAACGGTGAAGACACGAACGCGCAGCGGTCTTGCACGGCTCGCGACGGTGCTGGAAGGAGAGGTGCTTTGACCCGCGGACTCGACTTTGACGAGCTGATCGGGACCGAGGCGACCGGTGAGGAGCGCGAGCGGCTGCGCCTCGCGCACGAGCTGCTCGTCCAGGCCGGCCCTCCGCCCGAGCTGCCGCCGAGCCTGCAGAAGGCGCCGAGCTTCGGCGTGTTCAGCCTGCATCAGCGGCGGATCGTGAAGCGGCGGGCTCTCGTCCTCCTCGCAGCCGCGCTCTCGATCGCCGTGGTCTTCGTCGCCGGCTACGCCGTCGGGAACGACCGCGGCGGCAAGACGGCCAAGGGTGCGCCTCCCACGCTGCTCGCTCTCAAGGGAACCCCGGCAGCGCCGAACGCACGCGCGACTCTCGCCGTCTGGCACTCCCGGTCCGGCAACTGGCCCATGAAGCTCAGCGTCGAGGGCCTGCCGAAGCTCCCCGCGCACACGTACTACGAGGTCTACCTCGTCCGCGGCGGCAAGCCGTGGGCCTCGTGCGGATCGTTTCGCATCGCGAGCTCCTCGCCCGGCGCCGTGACGTTGACGTTCAACGCGCCGTACTCGCTCGTGCAGGGCGACTCCTGGGTCGTGACCCGCGCCAAATTCGGCAGCGAGCCGGGCAAGACGGTGCTCCGCCCCATCTCCGCCTAGGCTCTCTCCATGCCATCCGGCTGGAGCCGTAGCCTCCCCACCCCGTGGCTGCAGTGACCGACGCGCCGGCGATCCCGGACTACCGCCCCGTCCTCGACCACGGGTTCGTGCGGCTGGACGCCGTCATGGCGGACGACCTCTCCGTCGTCAACGCGGCCCGTGTCTCGTTCGCGCGCCACAAGGACGCGATGGACGCCTCCGACGAGGGACTGATCCGCTTCCTGCTGCGCGAGCGGCACGGCACGCCGTTCGAGCACAACAGCTTCCGCTTCCACATCCGCTGCCCGATCTTCGTCGCGCGGGAATGGTTCCGGCATCGCATCGGCTCGTTCAACGAGTTCTCGATGCGGTACGCGAAGGCGACCGAAGACTTCTACGTCCCGGCGCCCGAGGATGTGCGCACGCAGGTCGGCAAGCCCGGCGCCTACACGTTCGAGTCGGTCGAGCCGGAGCTGGCGGAGTCGACCCGCGCCACGCTCGAGTCCGTCTACCGGACGGCGTACGAGGCGTACGAGGAGCTCGTCGAGGCCGGCGTCGCGCGCGAGATCGCGCGCTGCGTGCTCCCGGTCGGCGCGTACACCGAGTTCTTCTGGACGGTGAACGCGCGGGCCCTCATGAACTTCGTCTCGCTGCGGGCGGCGGAGACGGCGCAGCGCGAGATCCGGCGCTACGCCGAGGCGGTCGAGTCGTTCCTCGCGGAGAAGATGCCCGTGACGTACGAGGCCTTCGTCGCGAACGACCGCACGGCGCCGTAGACCTCCGCGTCGGCACCTCGGGCTGGTCGTATCCGAGCTGGCGGCCCGGCTTCTACCCCGGCGGCCTCGACCCATCCGGCTTCCTGGAGTTCTACGCCGAGCGCTTCGCCACCGTGGAGCTGAACACGACCGGGTACCGCCTGCCCGCGGAAGACCAGTTCCGCCGCTGGGCCGACCAGGTGCCCGACGGATTCGAGTTCGCGCCGAAGCTGCCGGGCGACCGGCTCGGGCTGCTCGAGACGTTCGAGGCGCGCGTGCGGCACCTCGGCGACCGGTTGGGGCCGATTCGGATCTCGCTCAAGAAGGCGCGTGACGAGGGAGCGCTCGAGCTCCTGCTCGGTTCGCTCGATCCGTCGCTGCGACTCGCGTTCGACCTCGACCATCCGTCGTGGGACGGCATCGAGCCACGGCTTTCGGAGGCTGGCGCCGTGCGTGTCGGCGACCTCGACCACCCGGCGTCGTTTCGCTACCTCCGCCGTCGCGAGGCGCCGGACGAGGCGTTCGCCGCCGCCGTGGCCGCGGCGAGGGAGCCGGTCTACGTCTACTTCCGCCACGAGGACGAGCCGACCGCGCCGGCCCACGCCTCGCACCTGCTCGAACTACTCCGGCAGCTCTAGGAGGAGGCGGCGGCCAGGGCGGCCGTGCGCATCTGCGCCACGGCGGTCGGCGTGTCCGCGTCTCGCGACCAGGTCGGCCACGAGTACTTCGTGGTCGTCTTGAGCTGGCAGCCGATCGTGCAGCCGAGCTCGGCGCCGCCCGAGGCGGTCGAGAAGAGGCCTGAGAGGATTCGCGCGACCGCAGCGTTGCCGTGCTTGTGGCGCGCAACGTCGAGGATCTCCCAGTCCTCGATGCCCTCGCGGAGCATCTCGAGGCGGGCGCTCGCGATGGGGCCGTTGCGACCCGGATAGACGAGGACGAACGAGCCCTTCTCCTTGTCGTTCGCCTCGAGCGGATTGCCCTTCGAATACGTCGTCGTCCCCTGCCCGTACAGGAGGCCGGTGATCCCCTCGAGAGCTGTCCAGTCGACGAAGATCCGGGAATCCGAGAGGGGCTCGGTCGCGGTGAAGCCCGGCGTCGAGTGCGAGCCCGCGTCGTAGGTGTACGCCCAGATCTGCTTGCCGTGACGCCGCGCCGCATTGATCAGCCGGAGGTTCTGCGTCGCGCGCGAGACGTGCTGCGAGGGAGTCGTGTACTCGCCGTAGTAGCGGCTGGCGAGCACGACCCAGTCGTCGACATCGTCCGTGCCGCCGTTCCAGAGGTAGCGGTTCTCCGCCGTCGGCCGCCCGGTCACGACCACGTGGCTGCCCTCGAAACACGCGTGCGCCGCCTTCGCCTGCTGCTGGACGACCTTGAAGCGAGTTGCCCCGGGCTCGTCCATCCCCCACAGGTACGGATACGAGCTGAGCCAGCCGTGCTTCTGCCAGAAGCCGCGCACCGACCGGAGGTAGCCGCACCATTTCTGCGGCCTGAACGGGGACCGGCCGCCGACGTACGTGCTCGGGCTCCAGCGATTGTTCGAGACCGGAATCCACATCGAGGAGAACCGGCTCGGCTCCCCGGCCGCCGAGACCATCTGCCCCGACTTGTCGAGCCACCACTTGCGGCTCGCCGTGTAGCCCCTCCCGGAGTTCGGGTTGCCGTAGCCCCAGTTGTTCGGGGAGAGCCGGTAGGAGGCGAGGAAGTTGAACAAGCCCGGGAGGGACTGGTCGGCCGTCACGCCGTAGAGCGCCATCACCTTCGCGCCGTACGACTGTGGCGAGAAGTTGACAGCCGTGAGGAGACTGCCGGAGACCTCGTTCGTCGCAGGCAGGGTCACGGGCGAAACGGCCACGCTGAGCGGGACCGTTCGCCGGCTCCCGTCGGCGACGACGACGACCGAGCCGCTGTACGTGCCCGGCGCAGTCCCCGCGGGCACAGTCACCTGCAGCCACAGGGGCTGGTTGGCCTTCTCGGTCGGGCGCCGCGAGCCGTCCCAGGGCAAGAGCGCATCGGGTACGGGCGTTCCGTCGACCGAGACGAAGTGGGCGAAGAACAGCTTCAGCTGGAGCGGGGACGCGATCGTCGGCGACGCGATCGCGACGTTCTGCGCGCCGCTGACGAGAATCGTCGAGTCGTCCACTCCACCGATGGGCATGGCCAGGGACACGGCCGACGCGGGGCGTGGCGGCGCAGATCCGGTGGCGCGAAACGTCGTCCCGGACGGATAGACGCCCACGGTTGCGGCAGTCGAGCGCGCGGCACTCGAGCCCGCGCTGAGCGCGAGGACCACGGCGACGACGAACACCATCCGCACGACCCCCTGCATCGGCAGCCGGGTTGTACCACTAAAGCCTCAAAAACGGGCGGCGGCACCGACATGCCGCTCGTACGATCCACTCGCGACGATGTCGGCCAGCTCGGAGACCGCGCGCCGCACCTCGTCCTCCGTGTTGAAGAAGTGCGGTCCCAGGCGGATGCCGCCCTCCTGTCCCGGGCGGAAGTCGCAGATCACGCCCCGCTCGCCGAGCTCACGGTGGCAGGCGGCATGGTCGGGAGTCGAGACGGTGACGGTGCCGCCGCGGCGTTCGGGATCGCGCGGCGACGTGATCCCGAGCCCCGCCTCGTCGCAGAGGTCGATCAGGAGCTGAGTCAACCGGAGCGAGCGCTCGCGGATCTGCCCGACACCGACCTCCTCGATCACGTCGTAGCCGGCGGTCGCCGCATAGAGCGCGGGGACGTTCGGCGTGCCGGTGAGGAAACGGCGCGCACCGGACGCGTACTCGAGCTCCGGCTCGAAGGCGAACGGCCGGGCGTGTCCCTGCCAGCCGACGAGTGTGGGCTCGAGCCGTTCGGCGAGGTCCGGTCGCACGTAGAGCCAGCCTGCGCCGGGCCCGCCGCAGAGCCACTTCACGCTGCCGCCGACCGCGAAATCGACGTCGAGCCCGGTCAGATCGAACGGGACGACGCCGGCCGACTGGTAACAGTCGAGCACGACGTGTGCGCCGGCCTCGTGCGCCCGGCTGATGATCCGCTCGATGTCCTGGATCTCGCCGTTCTTGAACAGGACATGGCTGATCGGGACGAGCAGCGTCCGCTCGTCGATCGCGTCCGCGACGGCCGCGTCGCTCTCGACGGCGACGACCTCGAGGTCGGGCTGCGCCTGGTACAGATAGCGAACCGACGGGAAGTTCGCCTCCTCGTAGACGATCCGGTTGCGCTCGCCGGAACGCCCGAAGCACGAGAGCACGATCGCCTCCGCGACGGTCACGTTCTGGTGCATGACGATCGACCCGGGGGGCGCGCCGAGGATCCGCCCGAGCTGGTCGCCGACCGTGACCGGCAGGTCCCACCAGCCTTCGCCCCACGCCCGGATGCCGCGCTCGCGCCACATGCGCGCGTACTCACGAAGGTTGTCCTCCGCAGCCGCCGGCATCGCCGCGAGCGAGTGGTTGATCAGGTACGTGCAGGTGTCGAGGATGGGGAA
>JAICME010000179.1 GCA_025929425.1 Thermoleophilia bacterium
AAGACGACGAGCAGCTCGGCGACCGCGACGAGCGGGAACGCGACGACACGCCGCTGGGTGAACGCGGGGATGATCTCCGTTGCGATTCCGAACGCGGGGACGATGAGGATGTAGACCTCGGGATGGCCGAAGATCCAGAACAGGTGCTGCCAGAGCAGCGTCGAACCGCCCTTCGCGACGTCGAAGAAGTGCGTGCCGATGTTGCGGTCGAGGAAGAGGAAGATCGTGTCCGCGCTGAGCGACGGCAGCGCGAACAGAAGCCCCCACGACGCCGCGAGGAAGGCGAAGCAGAAGAGCGGCATCCGGTTGAAGGACATCCCGGGCGCCCGCATCTTGAGGATCGTCACGATGAAGTTTCCGGCCGTGAGCGTCGACGAGATGCCGTTGAAGATGATTCCGAGGCAGTAGAAGTCGATCGCGTGACCCGGGTCGAACTGCTTGCTCGCGAGCGGCACGTAGTCGAACCAGCCGGCGTTCGGCGCCATCCCCAGGAAGAGGCTCGTGTAGATGAAGAGCCCCGAGCCGAGGAAGATCCAGTAGCTCAGCGCGTTCAGCCGCGGGAAGGCCATGTCCCGCGCGCCGATCATCAGCGGGAGCAGGTAGTTCCCGAACGCCCCCGTCGTCATCGGAATGATGAAGAAGAAGATCATCGTCAACCCGTGCATCGTGAAAAGCTCGTCGTAGGTGGCCGGGCCGACGACGTGCTCGTTCGGCTGGATCAGCTGCGTGCGGATGGCGAGCGCCTCGGCGCCGCCCGCCGCGAAGAGGACGAGTGTCGTCCAGAAGTAGAGAAGCCCGATCCGCTTGTGGTCGGTCGTCATCACCCAGCCGAGCACGCCGGGCCGCGACTGCCACATGCGCTCGAGGCGCTCTTCGTAGACGGCGGTGGCCACTACTTGAGCGTCTCCAGGTAGGCGACGAGCGCACGAACCTGCGCCTGCGGTAGCGGGAAGTTCGGCATCTGGTTCCCCGGCTTGAAGTGCTGGGAGTCCGTGATCCAGCGCGCGAGGTAGTCCGGCGTGTTCGGGATCGTGAGGCCCGCGAGCATCGTGCGACTCGCAAGGTGCGTGAGGTCGGGGCCGACGTAGCCCTTCGCACTCGTGCCGCGGATCGCGTGGCAGGAGGAGCACGCCCCATCGAGGAAGATCTTCTCGCCGCGCTGCGCGAGCGCCGTGGTCGGCGGCTTCGCGGGCGCCGACTGCCGGCGCAGCCACGCCCTGAACTCGGCCTTCGGCTGGGCGAACACCAGCATCCCCATGTGCGCGTGCTGGAGCCCGCAGTACTCGGCGCACTGGCCGCGGTAGACGTCGGCCTGGTTCGCGTAGAGGAGGATCCGGTTCTGCTGGCCCGGAATCGTGTCGATCTTGCGATTCAGCTCCGGCACCCAGAAGCTGTGGATGACGTCCACCGTCGTCGCCACGAGGTTGACGCGCGTGTCGACGGGAATGTGCATCTCGTCCGCCGTGACCGCCTTCGTCCCCGGATACCGGAACGACCAGTACCACTGGTGACCGACGGCCTTCACGGTCAGGGCCGTGCTGGACGCGGCCGGCGCCTGGGTGACCTTGATGATCGCCCAGTCGCTGACGATGAACAGCGCCACGATCACGGTCAGCGGGAAGACGACGCCCATCCCCACGACGACGAACCAGCCGGGCTTCTCGCCGGGATGCGGGTCGTCGGTGTCGCCGCCGATGCCCCGACGGCCCCGTCGCACCCAGGCGAACACGAGCAGGCCGGTCACGAGCGCGAGGCCGCCGAACGAGACGGCCATCATCACCCAGAAGAGGTTCGTGATGTCGCCCGCGGCGTGGCTGTGCGGGTTGAGCGTGTTCTGGTAGCCGCCGCAACCTGCGAGCAGCAAGGGCAGGAGCGCAACCACGGCGAGCCCCCTGCGCCACGTCGTCCCCCGAGGCCTACTCAATTCGGCAAACGGGTACCCCGCCGCGTGGACGGCAAACGCAACGCACCGCGATGAACAGCTGGAACTTCGACCCCCTCGAGCTCACGATCCTCGCGTTCGTCGGCGCGCTCTACTGGCGGCGGGCGAGGACGCTCGCGCGGCGCGGGCGTCCCGTGCCGCCTCTGCGCGCCGTGTCGTTCGCCGTCGGCTTGCTGACGCTCTTCGCGGCGCTCGCGTCGCCGGTCGACACGATCGGCGAGGAGCGGCTCTTCTCGGTGCACATGCTCCAGCACCTGCTGCTCGGGGACGTCGGCGCGCTTCTGCTCGTGCTCGGGCTCGACGGGCGGCTGATGCGCCCGCTGCTGCGTATACGCCTCGTTCGCGCGCTTCGCGTCCTGGGCCACCCGCTCGTCGCGCTCCCACTCTGGGCGGCGAACTTCGTCGTCTGGCATCTGCCCGTACTGTTCGACGCGGCCCTGCGGCACGACGCGGTCCACGCGCTCCAGCATGCGCTCTTCGTCGCATTCGGGATGCTGCTCTGGGCCGCGCTTCTCGAGCCTCTGCCCGGACCCGCGTGGTTCACCGCGCCCTGGAAGATCGCCTACGTCCTCGGGATGTGGCTCGTGATGCTCGTCCTCTCGCAGGTCTTCATCTGGTCGGGCCACCCGTACTACATCCGCTACGACCTGACCGATCAGAAAGCCGGCGGAGGGGTGATGCTGGTCGAGAGCGCGTTTACGATGCTGCCCGCTCTCGTCTGGGTGCTGCTGCAGGTGCTGCGGGAGAGTGAGGCGAGGCAGCGGCTGGTGGACTCCGGCGTCGCCCCGGCGACCGCGTCCCGCGCAGCCCGTTACGGCCGTGCGTAGCGCCGGCGCCTTCGTTCCGGCCGCGGCCGGCGAGAACCGTTCCCCCGGCTAGGCGCCGCAGCCTCTTTGGGGGAGGCCCGACGACGGGATCGCCCTATCTGTATGAAGGACACATTGCGGCCCAGGCGGCGGCCCGCCTCAGCGGATCGTCGCCTTCAGCGCACCAGCGCGCTGATATCTACAGGAGGTTCTCCCTTGAACAAGGGACGTTTGATTCCGCTCATTGCGGGTGCGATTGCACTGCTCGTCGTTGCCGGCGTCGCATCGGCGGGCCACCAGTCTCATGCGAAGCCCCAGCGCTTCCTGGCGGGGCCCTTCTGCGTCGCCAAGAAGACGGGCGCGGTTCGCTCGGTCAAGGCGCGACAGCGGTGCCACAGAGGCGAGATCCGCAACCGTGGCGTCCGCGTCAAGGGTGGACTGCGCGGCCCGCAGGGTGCCGTCGGCCCGCGCGGCGCAACCGGCCCGCGCGGTGCGACCGGTGCCACCGGCCCCCAGGGAGCAACCGGCGCGGTCGGCCCGGCCGGCATCTCCGGCACGGAGATCGTCACGGTCACGTCCCAGGGATCTGCGGGACAGAAGACCACTACCGCGGCCTGTCCGGCCGGAGACTTCGCCCTCGCGGGCGGGTTCTCGGCCCAGGGTTCCGTGACCCAGAGCTACCGCTCCGACGCAAACGGCGACCCCGCCGGCGACACCGGATGGACCGCCTCGCAGTCGAGCGGGAACACAGGCTCGCTGACGGTCTACGTCTACTGCGTCGTCAACGCCCTGTAGACCTTTCCCTCCTAGACGACGGCCCGCTCAGGCGGGTCGTCGTCCGCGACGCGCTGGCGGCCGAAGGGCGGCACGCTCGGATCTCGTTCCACGAGCAGCAGCGCGGCAACTTCACGAACGTCTATCTCGACGCTGTCGAGCTGACGCGGCTCCGTGGCTCCTCGGCGGGGGGCCCGGAAGAAGCAGTGCCGCCGGACGAGCTCTACGAGCGGCTGCAGCCGTTCAAGGAGCGCGTCGCCGACGACATCCGCGGCGAGCCCGCGGATGAGGACGGCTAGAGCCGCTCGCTCTCGACCTTCTCCGCGAGCAGCTTCGCCATCGCTCCCTCGACCTGCTCGAGAGCGAACTCCTCCTGCTCGAGCACCTCTCGGAGGCGAATGCCGATCCCCTCTTCGCCGGCCGACTCGGCGACGCTGACGAGAGCCTCGTAGGTCGCCAGCTCGAGGTGCTCGGCGGCGAGCGCGGC
>JAICME010000018.1 GCA_025929425.1 Thermoleophilia bacterium
ACGCCTCGATCCCGCCGAGCAGAACGGCGCAGTCGGCGTGGCCGAAGTGGCGAAGCAGCCACCAGAGTCGCTCGGCTCCGCCCAGCGAGCCGTACGCGACGACGAAGACTCCGCCGCCGATGCCCGCGCGTCCGGCGGCCGTGGCGAAGCTCTCCGCCGAAGGCAACGGATGCCGACCGGCGTCGGGCACCGACAGATCGGAGAGGTCGGCGTCGACGTCGAGGAAGGACGCACCCGGGATGTGCCCGGCGAGATAGAGCTCGCGTCCACACGCGGGGTTCCCGAGCTCCCAGCGGCAGTCGACGAACCGGTACTCGAGCGCGCTCAGGCGCCGGAGGACTCGAGGACGCGCTTTAGGTTCTGGTGTGACTCCGCGACTTGACGAATCGCCTGCCTGCGTGCAAACGGCAGCATCAGCGCGCCGAGCCCGTGCCCGCGCATCTCCATTTCGAACGAGACCCGGCTGCCCTCCCCCACCGGCTCGACGCGTTGTGTTCCCTCCGCACGGATCGGGCCGTCGAGACCGCGAAACGCGACGAGGTGCGGCGGCTCGAACGACGTGATCTCGGACGTCGTGGCGACAGTCCCGAACCCGAGCTTCCGCCGATGGACGAGCCGGCTACCGGTGCCGACCGGCCCGCCGGTCTCGACGGCGGCGGAAACGAGGCCTTCCTGCCACTCGGGATGACGGGCAACGTCGGATAGGTAGGCGAAGACGTCCTCGGGAGGCCGTGCGATCTCGACCGTCGTAGCGATGGAAGCCATTGGGACCTCCTGTGAATGGGCTCAAGCCGCGCGAGCGTAACGCATTCATGGCACGGCGAATCGAAGGTCACCTGCCCACGGTCGCCGAGCGTCGCTCGAGCCAGACCGCGTCGCGCCAGACGCCGTCCTTCTCGGCCAGGCGCTCGCGCACCCCGATCACGCGGAAGCCACACGCCTGATGCAGACGAAGGGAGACCTCGTTCTCCGGAAAGACGCCCGCGTTCAGCGTCCAGTAGCCGGCCTCTTCCGAGCGGTCGACGAGCGCCTCGAGGAGACGCCGCCCGACTCCCGCACCCCGTGCCGACTCGGCGATGTACACGCTCACGTCGCCGACGCCGCGGTAGCAGTAGCGGGGCGAATAGGGCGACAGGGCAGCCCATCCGACGACCGCACCGTCGCGCTCGGCAACGAGCCGAAGATCAGGGTGCGCCGCGTCCCAGGCCTCCCAGGAAGGAGGCTGGGTCTCGAAGGTCGCACCGCTGCGCATGCCGTCCTCGTAGATCGCGCGAACCGCCGGCCAGTCCTGCGGCCGCAGGTCGCGAACGATCACCGCGCGTGGCTCGGCGACCAGGCCGCCGCGAGAATCCCGAGACCGACGAGGACGCTGCCGCCGAACCACCGCTGCACGCGCGCGATCCCGTTGGATCCGTGCAGACGCTCGGCGATCGTCCCGGCCGCGAGCGCGTACATGCTGTCCGAGAGGAACCCCAGCGCTGCGAAGCTCAGGCCTAGCACGCACACCTGCAGCCAGGCGTGATTCGCATTGGAGTCGACGAACTGCGGGAGAAAGGCGAAGACGAAGACGATCGTCTTCGGGTTGGTGAGGTTGACGAGGATGCCCTGCATGTAGGCGCGCCGACGCGTGCGCGGCACTGCCTCCGCGTCCTCCTCGTCGAGACCACGCCCGAGGAGGCGCCGCACGCCGAGGAAGAGGAGGTAGGCGGCGCCGGCATAGCGAACCGCGTCGAAGGCCGCCGTCGAGGCGAGAAGAAGAGACGAGAGCCCTGCGGCGGCGAGCGCGACGAACACCACGGTGCCGGTCGTGATCCCGGCCACGGAAGCAAGCCCGCCGCCGCGCCCCATCTCGATGCTGCGCGTCACGACGTAGAGCACGGCCGGCCCGGGCACGAGCAGCAGCGCGATCGCGGTCGCGAGGAAGACGGCGTAGGTCGAGAGCGAGGGCACGCCGGCACGCTACACGGCGCAAAGCCCTGCTCAGGGGCGAGATTTGACGCGGGCGCCACGAGCGCCTAGCCTTCCCGGGTCATGTTGCTCGCGAACTTGATGGAACGGATTCCGGTGGGCGGTAGCGGTCGCCCGGCCGGAACGCGCGACGGCCTCTAGGTCCGCGCACCGCCCGTAGTGGCGGTTTCCGTCCTCAGTTCCCACTTCATTTTCGAAGGAGCAGCATGTCCTCTCTTGCACCATCCACAACCGATCTCGCTTCACGTCTAGACCGCCAGGCGCCCGCCGTCGAGGTGCGCGACCTGCGGAAGACGTTCAACCGGCGCGACCGCAAGGCCGGCCGCTTCGCACGCAAGCGTCCATGGCCGGCGCTCGCCGACGTCACCTTCACGATCGCCCGTGGCGAGTGCGTCGCCATCCTCGGCCAGAACGGCTCGGGGAAGTCGACGCTCGTCCGCCTGCTCTCGACGCTCTTGATCGGCGACGGCGGCGAGGCGCGGATCTTCGGCCACGACGTCGATCGCGAGGCGTCGACGATCCGCCGGCTCGTCAACCGCGTCTCGGTCGAGGCGAGCTTCTTCAAGAAGATGTCCGCGGCCGAGAACCTCTCCTACGCGGCCCGCTTCTACGGGATGACACCGCGGCAGACCCGTGTGGCAGTGCCCGAGATCCTGGGCAGCGTCGGCTTTCCGCCCGAACGGCGCGGCGAGTCGATGGAGCATCTTTCGCGCGGCATGCAGCAGAAGGTCGCCCTCGCCAGGGCGCTCCTGACCTCGCCCGTCCTGCTCCTGCTCGACGAGCCCACCACCGGGCTCGACCCGCGTTCGAAGCTCGAGGTGCAGGAGTTCATCCGCGAGGTGCGGGCCGAGCACGACGCGACGATCCTGCTCTGCACCCATGACATGGGCGAGGCGGAGACGCTCGCCGACCGGGTCGGGATCCTCGACCGCGGCCGGTTGCTCTTCCTCGAGCCGGTCGCGGACGTGAAGCGGCGCTTCGGCGTGCAGACGCTCGAGCAGGCGTTCTTCGCCGCCACCGGGCGCGAGTTCGAGAACGAACAAACCGATGAAGACGACGAATACCGGGAGGTGTTCGCATGAGCGAGTACGCAGTCGAGATGCGCAACCAGCTCGTCGGCCTGTTCGGGATCGTCGAGCGGAACGTCTATCTCACGAAGCGTTACTTCCTCTGGGACCTGGCGTTCATGGTCTGGACGATCGCGAACACGCTCACGATCGTGTTCATCGCGCGCGCGGCGGGCCTGAGCGCGGCCGCGGAGAACACGCTGGCGACGAAGCTGCTCGTCGGTGCGACGATCTGGGCGTTTCTCGGGATCATCTTCGAGTTCATGACGGAGACGGTCGCCTGGGAGCGCTGGGAAGGGACGATCGAGTACACGTTCATGGCGCCGCTGTCGCGCCTCGTCCACCTGTTCGGACAGGGGGCGTTCGCCGTGCTGTACGGCCTGATCCGGGCGGCGATCCTCTTCTTCGCGGTCGCCGCGTTCATCGGGATCCACGCACCGCAGGCGAACTACGACGCGGCGTTCGCCCTGCTCGCGCTCGGGTCGCTGTCGTTCATCGGCGTCGGGATCATGACCTCGGTGCTGCCGCTGATCTCGCCGGAGAAGGGGGCGCAGCTCGGGTTCGTGGCGCAGGGCGTGATGCTCGCCGTCTCGGGCGTCTACTACCAGGTGAGCGTCATGCCGGAGTGGATGCAGTGGATCGCGAAGATCTCGCCGGCGACGTATGTGCTGCGCGGCGACCGCGCGTCGATCGTCTCCGGCGCCGGGATCGCCTGGGCGGACATCTGGCCGCTGCTCATCATCGCCGTCCTGGCGACGCCGATCGGGCTCGCGGTCTTCCGGGTCGGCGAGCGGCACGCGAAGAAGCACGGGAAGCTGAAGCGGTCCGGATGATCGAGCTGCGCGCAGCGGAGACGGACGACGAGCTCGAGCTCTGGCGCAGCGTCCGCATCGCGGTGCTGCCGAACGAGCGGACCGCTCCGGTCGCGGAGCTCCGCTCGGGCGGCGGCTTCATGCTCCTCGCGTTCCGGGACGGAGAGCTGGCCGGATCGGGCAGCGCCTCGAAGAGCGACATCGGTGGAGGCGCGGTGACTCCTCGCGTTCTGCCGGCCCATCGCCGGCGGGGAGTGGGGGCGGCGTTGCTCCAGCAGCTCGCCCGGCACGCCGAGGAGTGCGGCCACAGTGAGGCGGGATCGATGGTCGACGACGCCGGCTCGCTCGCCTTCGCGCAACGTTTCGGCTTCTCCGAAACCGGCCGCCAGGTCGAACAGGTCCGCCCGGTCGGCCCCGACGAGCCGCGGCCGGCCGTGCCCGACGGCATCGAGGTCGTCACGGTCGCCGAGCGGCCGGAGTTGCTGCAGCGCCTCTACCACGAGCTCGCGCTGCAGGCGTTCGAGGACATGCCGACGCCGCGCAAAGTCGAGATCACCCTCGAGGAGTGGAAGGCCGAGTGGCTGAACTGGCCGGAGGCGACGTTCATCGCTCTCGCCGGCGACGAAGTCGTCGGGATGGCGGGGCTGAACTTCGACGCCGACCAGCCGGATCGCGCCGAGAACACGCTCACTGCCGTCCGTCGCGACCGGCGCGGCCGCGGTCTCGCGCGAATGCTCAAGGAGACCGCGACCGCGTGGGCCTCCGCACACGGGATCCGCGAGATCTACACCTGGACGCAGACCGGCAACGACAACATGCGCGCCGTCAACGAGCGGCTCGGCTTCTTCACCCGAGACATGTCGATCAGCGTGCGGCGGGCGCTGCCGCTGTGAAGGACTGGTTCGCCGGCGACGCCGCGGCCCGCTACGACGCGGACACGGCGGACATGCCGGTCGAGCCGGTCGTGGACTTCCTCCAGCCGCTGGCCGGCGGGGGCGCTCTCGAGCTTGCAGTCGGCACCGGCCGGATCGCGGTTCCACTTGCCGAGCGTGGCGTCCGCGCAGAGGGCATCGACCTCTCGCCCGACATGGTCGCCGAGCTGCGGAAGAAGACGGACGCAATCCCGGTCGCGATCGGCGACTACGCGACGACGCGGGTCGACGGCCGGTTCTCGCTCGTCTACATCGTCTTCAACTCGATCTCGAACCAGACGACGCAGGAGGGCCAGGTCGCGACGTTCGCGAACGCCGCCGCGCACCTCGAGCCCGGCGGCTGCTTCGTCGTCGAAGTGGGGACGAAGAACAGACAGCCGCTCCAGGTATTCGATCTCAGCGACACGCATGTCGGCATCGACGAGTACGACGCCGACACGCAGCGGCTCGTCTCCCACCACTTCACGCTCATCGACGGAGCCTGGCGGCGACGGTCGATCCCGTTCCGCTCGGCCTCCCCGGCCGAGTTCGACCTCATGGCGCAACTCGCAGGCTTGCGGCTGCGCGAGCGCTGGGCCAACTGGGATCGCGCGCCGTTCACGGCCGAGAGCACGAAGCACGTCTCCGTCTGGGAGAAGCCGTGAGGCGCCCATCCGCGGAGACGCTCTACTACGGCCTGACGTTCGGGCTGCGCATGCCGACCTGGGTCGTGATGGCGGTGTACCTCGTCCGCACGCTGCACCTCTCGCCGCTGCAGCTCGTGCTCATGGGGACAGCGATGGAGGGCGCCGTCTTCCTCTTCGAGGTGCCGACGGGCGTCGTCGCGGACACCTACAGTCGCAAGCTCTCGCTGATCGTCGGCTACCTCGGGATGGGGACGGCGTGGCTCGCCGTCGGCTTCGTCTCCACGCCGTGGATCGTGATCGTGCTCTGGGCGCTGTGGGGGATCGCGTACACGTTCACGAGCGGCGCAGAGGAAGCGTGGCTCGCCGACGAGGCCGGGGCGGAGCGGGCGAGCGGAATCTTCCTGCGTGCGGCGCGTTTCGGCCAGGCCGGGGCTGTCGTCGGGCTCCTCCTCCAGGTCGCGGTCGGTGCGGCGTCGCTCCGCGTTGGCGTCCTGCTCGGCGGCGCCTTCACGATCGCCTGTGGCCTTGCCTGCGTCCTGCTGATGGAGGAACACGGATTCGAGCGCCGCCCGCGCGAGGAACGCCATTCTCCGTTGCGCGAGATGCGGGCGACTGCGACCGCAGGCGCTCGCTATGCCCGGGCCGCTCCCGTGATCGTGCTCCTGGGCGCCGTCGGGCTCTTCGCCGGCATGTCGAGCGAGGGCTTCGACCGGCTGAAGGAGGCGCACTTCCTGCGCGACGTCGGGCTACCGGCCGTCGGACATTTGAGCCCCGTCGTCTGGTTCGGCTTCTTCTGGCTCGTCGGCATGGCGTTCGGCTTCGTCGGCACGACGTATCTCATCCGGCGCTTCGAACGCGACGGATCGGCAGCGATCTCGGCGGCCCTTCTCGGCTGCGTCGTCTTCGAGCTGGGCGCCATGGTCCTATTCGCGACCGCCTGGTCGGCGTGGGCCGCAATCGCCGGGCTGCTCGGCGTCTTCCTCGCACGCGACCTCGCGGACCCGCTCTACACGATCTGGCTCAACGAGCAGATCACCGACTCGAGCGTCCGCGCGACGGTCTTCTCGATCACGGGCCAGGCGGATGCCGTCGGGCAGTCGGCCGGCGGGCCCGTGATCGGTGCGATCGGGAACGTCTGGGGAATTCGCGCCGCTCTCCTCGCGGGCGCGACCGCGCTCGCACCCGCCGCAATGCTCCTCGCCCGCGCGATCCGCAGGCGCGGGCGAGAGCCCGCACTCGAGGAGTTGCCGCAGCCGACGAGCTAGCGTTGCCGCGTGCCCGCGCGCGCCCGCCGTACGTGCCTCACCGTCCCCGCTTCGAGCGAGCGAATGCTCACGAAGGCTCCGTCGCTGCCGGCAGACGAGGTGATCGTCGACCTCGAGGACGCGGTCGCGGCCGAGGACAAGGAGCGGGCGCGGGAGCTCGCGGTTGCCGCTCTGCGGCGCGGGCCGCTGGGTCGGACGACTGGCCTCCGCGTCAACGCACGCTCCACGCCATGGTGGGAGGACGACCTTCGTGCCGCGGCAGAGGCGCGGCCCGACGTCGTCGTACTCCCCAAGGTCGAGTCCCCGGAGGACGTGTCCGCCGCGGCCGAGCTGCTTCCGGCCGAGACCGGCCTGGAGGCGCAGATCGAGACCGCACGCGGGCTCCTCGAAGCGGAGAGGATCGCAGCCGCGGGGCACCGGCTGGAGGCGCTCGTCTTCGGGCCCGCCGACCTCGCCGCCTCGCTCGGCGTGCCGGTGCTGACGATCGGCGAGGGCGTGTCGGACGCTGCGCTCGCGCACGTCGTCGCCGCGGCGCGCGCATTCGGGCTCCAGGCCGTCGACGGACCGCACGCGCGGCTCGGCGACGACCTCGGCCTCGTCCTCTCGGCGCGGCGGGCGCTCTCCCACGGCTACGACGGCAAGTGGGTGATACACCCGGCCCAGATCGAGCCGGTCAACTTCGTGTTCACCCCTTCGCCGGCCGAGGTGGAACGGGCGAAGCGCCTGCTCGAGACACCGCAAGGGGCGGGCCGCTTCGAGGGCGAGCTCGTGGACGAGGCCTCGCGACGGCTCGCAGACGCTCTGCTCAGGCGCTTGCAAGGGCCCCAGGCAGGGTAGGTCGGATTTCGGAAAGATAGGAGCACCTTCCACCCCCGACGGAAAGGACCGGAGATGACGTACACGAAGGAGAAGGTCGCGGGCGCAGCCTCCAGCGCCAGGCCTTATGTCGAGCGCGCGATTCGCGACAAGGAGCTGCGCGACAACGTCCGCAACGCCTACAGCTCTGCGCGCGTCGTCTACGACGAGCTCGCGTCGAAGCGAAAGGTCTCGGACGCCGCCACACGACTCGCCGGCGACAAGGATCTGCAGGATCAGCTGCGCAACGCGATCGACGAGCTCAGGAACGCGGCCGGCCGCGTCGGCGCGGTGAAGCGGCAGTCGCCGGAGCCGATGCAGGCCGCGCGGAACGGGCTGATCCTGCTGGCCGGGATCGCCCTGGGGCTGCTCCTCAACCCGATCACCGGGCCGGCGGTGCGGCGGCTCCTCGCCCGCAAGCTGTTCGGGAGCGGGAACGGGTTCATGTACCAGGGGAACGGCAACAAGAGCTAGAGCGAGGCGCTAGCCGCTGCGATCTAGGTGCTCTCGCGCGAAGGCGCGGAAGCGGTCGCGCGCGGCGTCGTCCGGCGCAAGCGGCTCGTCGCCGGCGTACTCCGGGTCGGCGGCGATCTCCTCCGCGACCGCGCGCACCTCCCGCTCGATGGCGGCGCGGTGAGCGGGGTCGCGGAGCAGCGCGTCGACCCAGCTCTCCGACCCGTCCCAGTCCGGGACGTCGTGGTCGAACAGGAGCTGGCCGAGCAGAATCCCGGTGCGGATGTAGGCGAAGGTCCTGAAGGCGAGGATGCGGTGCGGCGTCTCGATGAGCGCCGCGAGAGTCGGATCGTCGCGCACGACGCGGTCGACGATGCTGCCGATCGGTTCGTCGACCAGTGGAATCCAGAGCTCGTCGAGTTCGGGCACGGTCGGATTATGGCCGCTCGGGCGATTTTCTCGCCTGCTGGGCGATCTGGCCGGCCGTGAGGAGCAACAGAACCGCGAAGATCCGCTCGAGATCCGCCGAAGGCAGGGCGAGCGCCAGAGCGGCCCCGGCGACAACGGCCGCGGCCGACGCGACCCCGATCGTCGCCGCGGCTCGCCAGCGCACGTTCCCGTATGCGTGGTGGCGCCAGACCCCGACGAGCACCGCCGGCACGATCGCGAGGAGGGACGTCGCCTCGGCGTGCACCTGGGTCAATCCGACCGCCACGAGGGTCGGCACGAAGAGGATGCCGCCGCCGACGCCGAACATTCCCCCGAGGACACCGGCAACGATCCCGAGCACCGCCGCGGCGACGTAGGTCATGCGGCAACGAGCATGTAGACGGCGATCCCGGCGAGCAGCGCCGCGAAGAGATACGAGAGCGTCCGCACCGGCACGCGCTGCTGAAGGGTCGTGCCGAGCACGACTCCTCCAGCTGCCGGAATCCCGACGAGGGCCGCATAGACCGGCTCGACATCGCCGTGCACGGCGTAGACCACGGCACCCGCAGCGGCAGTGATCGCAATCGCGCCGAGCGACGTGGCCGTCGCCGCCCGGATCTCGAAGCCCACGAAAAGCAGCAGCGGGACGACGACGATCCCGCCTCCGACGCCGAGAAGCGCGCTGAGGAAGCCGGCAGCGAGCCCGATCAGGACGAGACGCGCCACCGGCCTATGCTACGAGCCGTGGCCGGCAGGGCCGACGCACTCGTCGAGCAGCTCGCGGCCCATCCCGCCGCAACCGGGCTCTTCCTCGACTTCGACGGCGTTCTCGCACCGATCGCCGACCGGCCGGAGGACGCCGCGCCACCCCCGGAGACGCGCGCGGAGCTCGAGCGGCTGGTGGGGCGCTACGCGCTCGTGGCGGTCGTGAGCGGTCGCGCCGGCGACGACGTGCGGGCGCGCCTCGGCGTCGAGGGCGTGGTCTGCGTGGGGTCTCACGGCCTCGAGCTCGAGCCACAGGCCGACCGTTGGCGCCGGGCCCTCGCCGCGTTCGCAGCCGACGCGCCGTGGCCGCCGTCGGAGATCGAGCTGAAAGGGCTCTCGGTGGCCTTCCACTACCGCGGCCGGAACGACGAGGAGCAGGCCGTTCGCGAGCTCGATTCGATCGCGGAGGCGGCGAGGGACGAAGGGCTCGTCGCGCGCTACGGACGGAAGATCCTCGAAGTGCTGCCGCCGGTGGGGTCCCACAAGGGGACAGCCGTCCGGCGCCTGCTCGAGGAGCGCGGGCTGAGGCGGGCGCTCGCCGCCGGCGACGACACGACCGACCTCGACTCGTTCGCCGCCGTGACGGGGCTGGAGGTCGCGGTGCGCGTCGCCGTCGCCTCAGCGGAGGCACCGTCCGCGCTGCTCGAGGCCGCCGACCTCGTGGTGGAGTCGACGGAAGAGTTCCTCGCCGTCCTCCGCCGCCTCTAGCACCTTCAGGACGAGTCTGGAGGAGACATGACCGGTGCCAGGCACCTGACATGTCCAACTCGAACAGTGCGTTCCACGAAACGCCTGCAAGCCCAGGAGTCATCGGCCTTTCGGGACACGACCGGTGCCTGGCACCCGACGTGGCTCCTTGGGTCACGCCTTGTGAACGCGCACCGCCGTGCCGTAGGCGCAGATCTCCGTCCACTGACCGCCCATCTCGGACGTGTCGAAGCGCATCGCGATGATCGCGTTGGCGCCCTTACCCTCCGCCTCCTCGATCATCCGCTCCATCACCTGCTGGCGGCTGTCCATGAGCGCCTTCGTCATTCCCTTCAGCTCCCCGCCGAGGATCGACTTCAGTCCCGCGCCGATCTGCGAGCCGAGGTTCCGCGAGCGCACGGTCAGCCCCATCACCTCGCCGTACACCTCGTCGACCCCGTAGCCGGGGATGTCGTTCATCGTCGTGACGATCATCTCGTTGCCTCCTTGTTGAGCACGTCCCACGCCCGACGCACGTCGTCCTCCGTCGTCCGCGCGTTGCCGACCGCGAGCCGCAGGACGAACCTTCCGTCGAGCTTTGTATGCGTGATGAAGATCTCACCCGAAGCGTTCACGCGCGTCTCCAGCCGTTCGTTTTCCTCATCCGTCCCGTTGCGCCGGAAGACGACGAGCGAGAACCGCTGGGGCGCGACCAGCTCCCAGTCGTCGCTCTCCTCGACCCAGCCGGCGAAGAGCTGAGCGAGCCGGATGTGCTCGCGGACGATCGCCCGCAGCCCCTCCGCGCCGTAGCAGCGCAGCACGGCCCAGAGCTTCAGCGAGCGGAAGCGACGGCCGAGCGGCGGCCCGAAGTCCGCGAGCGAGAAGGCCTCGTCGTCGGTGCGCAGGTACTCAGGCGTGAGGGTGAAGGCTTCGCGCCATTCGTCCGGCCGCGCCGTCCAGACGAGCGAGCAGTCCGTCGGGACGAGCATCCACTTGTGCGGGTTGACGACCAGGCTGTCGGCGAGCTCGACCCCGTCGGACGACCAGCGCTCCTCCTCGAGGATCCATGAGGAGCCTGCATAGGCCGCGTCGACGTGGAGCCAGGCGCCGGCGGAGTGCGCACGCTCGGCGAGCTCCCGCACCGGGTCGACGGAGGCAAAGGACGTCGTGCCGACGGTCGCCACCACGCAGGCGACCTCGGAGAGGTCGTACCCGTCGACCAGCATGCGGAGCTCCCCGTCCACCGGCGCCTTGCGCAGCTCCATCCCGAGCATCCGCGCGTCCTTCTCCACCGACGAGTGCGCGTGCTCGGAGCAGACGACGACGTTGCGACCTGTCACGTGCCGTGCAGCGATGAGAGCCGCAAGCGTCGAAGTGGACGCCGTGTCCTCGATGTGGCCGTGCCAGCCGTCGGGGAGCCCGAGCAGCTGCCGCACCCAGTCCGCCACGCGCAGCTCGAGCTCGGTCGAGGCCGGGGAGGCACGCCAGACGATCGCGACCTGGTTCAGCGCCGCGGCGAGCAGCTCGGCGAGGATCGCCGGCTCCGACGACGTGACGGCGAAGTACGAGAAGAAGCGCGGGCTCTGCCAGTTCGTGAATGCCGGCAGCAGAAGCTCGTCGAGATCGCGCAACACGTCGGCGAACGACTCCGGCTCCTCGGGTGCCGCGGCCGGCAGCTTCGCGGCGAGCTCTCCGGGCCGCACCTGCGCGAGTACCGGCAACTCCGGGAGCCGCTCGAGATAGCGCGCCGCCCACTCGAGCGCGGCCGCCCCGTCTTCACGGAGGTCGACCCCGCTCACCGCTTCTTCTGCAGCTTCTCGAGCTGCTTCCACGTGCGCGTGTTCACGACGTCGGCCTTCGTCAGCCAGCCGCGCCGGGCCTGCGCCACGGCGAGCTCGACGTAGGCCTGCGAGCGAACCTCGTGACCGTCGGAGGAGACGACGAGCTTCAGCCCGGCCTCCTTTGCCGCCCGCGCGTGCACGTCGCGCAGGTCGAGCCGGTCGGGCTGGCCGTTGATCTCGAGGAACGTGCCTGTCTCGAGTGCGCCCTCGATCACCTTCTCGACGTCGACATCACGCGGCGGGCGCTTCGTGATCCGGCGCCCCGTGAGATGCCCGATGCAGTCGACGTACGGGTTCTGCATCGCCTCGAGCACGCGGTCGGTCGGGCGCGAGTCGGGGGCGTTGTGCACAGAGGCGACGACCCAGTCGAGCAGCGCGAGATCCTCGTCTGCGACGTCGACCTCGCCGTTCGAGCGGATGTTCGCCTCGACGCCGGCCAGGATCCGGAGCTTCGGGAACCGCGCGCGCAACGTCTCGATCTCCTCGAGCTGCGCCTGCAGCCGGCCCTCGCGGAGGTAGTGCGAATGGTCGGTGACCGCGTAGTACTCGTAGCCGCGGGCGGCTGCGCCCTCGAGCATCTCCTCGAGCGTGCTCTTGCCGTCCGCCGACCAGTGCGAGTGCGTGTGCAGGTCGCCGCGCACGTCGCGCGGCTCGACGAGCTTCGGCAGCTCCCCGCGCCGCGCGGCCTCGAGCTCGCCGGAGTTCTCGCGCAGCTCCGGCGGGATCGGCTCGTAGCCGAGGAACTCGTACACCGCGTCCTCGTCGTCGCTGCGGAAGACAGCGCCGGTCTCGACGGTCGTGACCCCGTACTCCGAAATCGAGAGCCCGCGCCGTACCGCGTCCTCGCGCATGGCGACGTTGTGCTCCTTCGACCCGGTGAAGTGCTGCAGGAGGTTGCCGAACGACTCGGGCGGGACGACGCGCAGGTCGAAGCGATGCCCGTCGCGCGAGACGACCGTTGCCTTCGTGTCGCCGTGCGCGGCGACGTCGACGACCCAGCTCAGTGTCGCGAAGTGCCCAGTCAGGTCGGCGGGATTCGTAGCACTCGCGATGATGTCCAGGTCGCGGAACGTCTCCTTCCGGCGCCGCACCGAGCCGGCCTCCGAGACTGCGATCGCCGCCGGCAGCTCGCGCAGCGCCGCGACGACCGCCTGCACCGCCGGTAGGCCCGAGCCGAGCAGGTACCGCCCCGTTTCCGGGCTCTCGGCCTGGAACGCGAGCGCGGCGAGGATCTTCTCCTCGCTCTTCGCCCCGAGCCCGGCGAGCGTACGAAGCTGCTCCGCCTCTGCCGCGGCCTTCAGCTGGTCGAGCGTTTCGATGCCGAGCTCGCGCCAGATGCGCGCTGCCGTCTTCGGGCCCAGTCCCGGCAGCTTCATGAAGAGAACGACCTCGGGCGGGACGCCGGCCTTCTTCTTCGTCAGCGCCTGGATCTCGCCCAGCTCGACGATCTCGACGATCTTCTCCTCGATCGTCTTGCCGATGCCCTGCAGCTCCTTGGCGCGGCCGTCGAGCGCGAGCTGCGCAACGGAGCCCGACGTCTCGCGCACCCGGGCCGCGGCGCGGCGGTAGGCGACCACGCGGAACGTGTCCTTGCCCTCGAGCTCAAGTAGGTCGCCAAGGAGGTCGATCTGGTCTGCGACGTCCGAGTTCCGCGGTAGCTCAGGCACTCCGGCGATCATAGGTGCGCCCATGCCGAACGCCGTCCTCTGCCTGCCGACCTACAACGAGCGCGAGAACCTCGAGCAGATGATCGCGGCGCTCGAGCCGCTCGGCGTGCGCGTGCTCGTCGTCGACGACAACTCGCCCGACGGAACCGGGGAGATCGCAGACCGCCTCGCGGCGGAGCGCGATTGGCTCTCTGTCCTCCACCGGGAGCGCAAGGAGGGTCTCGGGCGGGCGTACGTCGCGGGCTTCCGCGAGGTGCTTCGCGGCGACGCCGACTACGTGCTCGAGATGGACTGTGACTTCTCCCACGACCCGGCGGACGTGCCACGCCTGATCGCGGCGGCCGAGGCCGGTGCAGACCTCGCCTTGGGTTCCCGCTACGTCCCGGGCGGCGGAACCGAGAACTGGGGGCTGCTGCGCCGGCTGATCTCGCGTGGCGCCTCGGTCTACACACGGGCGCTGCTGATGCCCATTCACGATGCCACCGGAGGGTTCAAGTGCTTCCGCCGGCAGGTGCTGGAGTCGATCGAGCTCGAAACGATCGACGCGGCCGGCTACGTGTTCCAGATCGAGACGACGTATCGCACCTTGCGCAAGGGATTCCGCGTCGTGGAGGTTCCGATCCACTTCGTCGATCGCCGGGAGGGCCGGTCGAAGATGAGCCGCGCGATCGTGCTCGAGGCGATCTGGAAGGTACCCGTGCTCCGCCTTCGGACCCTGTTCGGGCGTTTGTAGATTGATCCCATGCGCGAGCTGAGCACCGAGGAGTTCGACCAGGCCGTTCGCTCCGAACGGCCGCTCGTCGTCGACTTCTGGGCGCCGTGGTGCCGGCCGTGCAAGGCGATCCGGCCGATCCTCGAGGAGCTCGAACGCGAGACCGAGGGTCGCGTCGAGTTCGCGGGCGTCGACATCGACAACTACCCGGAGGTCGCCGCGCGGTACGACGTGCTCTCGATCCCGACGGTGATCCTCTTCGCGAACGGCGAGCCGAAGGAGACGCTCGTCGGCGCACGGCCGAGAGGGCACTTCGTGAAGGCGTTCGGCCCCTGGCTCGGCCTCAGCGAAAGTGATCCCAGCTAGCGAGCCTGTACGGCTCGCCGCGTAGCGTCAGTCCGACGCCTTCTCCCTCCTCGACCCGGCCGACGACCGGGAACCCGAGTTGGTCCTGAGTGGTCGCGAGCAACTCGTAGTCCTCCCCGAAGCCGACGTCGTCCAGCTCCGCCCCCGGGACGAGAGGCACGTGTTCGAGCTCGATCGCCAGGCGCACGCCCGAGCGCTCAGCGACGTGTCCCGCGTCGCGCGCCAGGCCGTCCGAGATGTCGAGCATCGCGGTCGCGACCCGCGCCAGCTGCTTCCCCTCCTCGATGCGGTCCGGGACCGGCGGCAGCGTCCCCGCACGGAACGCGGCGCCTGCGGCACCGAGCGGTCCGGTCACGACGACGGCATCGCCGGGCTTCGCTCCGGCGCGGCCCGGAACACGCTCCGCACGACCCAGCGCTGTCACCGAGAGGACCACACCGCCTGCGCGTGTCGTATCTCCGCCGCGCACCGGCACGCCGCGCTCGTTCAATCCGGCATAGAGCTCGAGCACGTCGGCGAGCTCGGTCTTCCCGGGCACCCCGAGCGAGACGAACAGGGCGAGAGGGTCGGCACCGGACGCGGCCAGGTCACTGATGTTGACGGCGGCAGCGCGTGCGCCGAGCTCGCGCCAGTTCAGGAGGTCGAACCGGAAGTGGACTCCCTCGACCAGCGCATCCTGGGTGACGACGAGCCCCTCCACGAGGGCCGCGTCGTGCTCGATTCCCTGGGCGAGCCCGCGCCGCTCGAGCTCGGCCAGGAGCCCGAACTCCCCGAGCTCGTCGAGTGTCGTCACAGGTCGGAGATCCGGGCGCGCCCGTCGAGCGTTTCCGGATCGAGCGCAGCGAGCGCGTCGTAGAGGCGCGCGTGGAACGTCCCCGGGCCGGCGGCTCCAGCGGCGGCGTCCTCGGCGGCGACGCCGAACGCGGCGAGCGCCTCGGCTGCGGCCTCGAGCGGGTTGTCCGGCTTCGCCGCGAGGAAGCAGCCCGTGAGCGCGGAGGACATGCAGCCGGTACCGGTCACCGTTGCCAGCAGCGGATCGCCGTTGGCGACCGAAAGCGTCCGTACGCCGTCCGAGACGTGGTCGACAGGCCCCGTGACCGAGGCGACGACCCCGAGCCGTTGTCCTGCCTCGTGTGCGACGTCCGCAGGCTCGAGCCCGCTCGCGATGGACTCGACACCGCGCACCTCGGCCTCCGCGCCCACCAGCGTCGCAATCTCGCCCGCGTTCCCGCGGAGCACCGTCACCCGCACCTCGTCGAGGATTCGCCGCGCCGTTTCGGTGCGGTACGCGGTCGCGCCGACCCCGACGGGATCGAGAACGACCGGGATTCCGTGCGCGCTCGCGGCGCCCCCGGCAAGCACCATCGCCTCGATCCAGTGCTCGGAGAGCGTCCCGATGTTGAGGACGAGCGCCGAGGCGAGCGCGGCCATCTCCTCGACCTCCTCGCGCGCATGCGCCATCACCGGCAGCGCACCGAGCGCGAGCGTCGCGTTCGCCGTCTCGTTCATGACGACGTAGTTCGTGATCTGGTGGACGAGCGGCCTCCGCTCGCGCAGTCGCCGCAGCGTCGCGCCCGGCGAGATCGTCATCGCGCCGCCACTCCGAGCACGTCGACCGGCCCCTCCCCTCCGCCGATCTCCACCAGTCCCTGCGAGACCGCACGGGACGCTGCAGCCGCCGCGCCGCGCGCCGCGTCCGGCAGCGAGACCCCGCGCGCGAGAAGCGCAGCGAGCGTCGCAGAGTGGGTGCAACCCGCGCCGTGCGTCGCGGCGACGTCGTGCCGCTCGACGGGGATCTCGTGGTGCTCCTCTCCGTCGAAGAGGTGGTCGACGGGCTCCTCTGCGTGGCCGCCGGTGACGAGTGCCGCCGGCGCGCCGAGCTCGACGAGCGCCTCGGCCAATTCGGCAGGAGCGGCGTCGGACGCGGTGAGCGCTCGCGCCTCGAGCACGTTCGGCGTCACGACGGTCGCCAGCGGGAACAGCCGGTTCACGAGCACCGCGACCGCATCGTCCTCCAGGAGTCGCGCACCCGAGCTCGCAACCATGACGGGATCGACGACGAGCGGCACGGGATGCTGCTCGAGCCACTCGGAGACGGTCTCGATGATGGCCCGGGAATAGAGCATCCCGGTCTTCGCGGCATCGATCCCGATGTCGCCCGCAACCGCGTCGAGCTGCGCGCGGACGAACCACGGCGGCACGTCGTAGACGGCGGCGACCTCGCGCGTGTTCTGCGCCGTGAGCGCGACGATCGCCGACATGCCGTGGACGCCCGCAGCGGCGAACGCCTTCAGATCCGCCTGGATCCCCGCCCCGCCGCCGGAGTCGGAGCCTGCGATCGTGATGCAACGTGGAACCAACGCACTCCCTTCGCCGGCATGACCCGGATCAGGTTCGACGGGTGTGATCTCAGCCTCTCCGCGAGGCACCCCGGTTGGCGAACGTTAGCGTCTTCACATGCGAAGGTTGCCGCCTGCTCTTGCCGCGACCGCGACCGCGCGAATCCTCGAGCTGCTGGGGGACGGGCCCGGCCGCGTGCTCGAGCTCGGCTTCGCCGGGATCCATGCGCGGCCGCTCGAGCTCGCGGGTTGGGAGGTCGTCGTGGTGGAGCCGGATCCGGCCCAGGCCGAGCGTGCGCGGCAACGGGGTGCGGAACCGGTCGGCGCGCCCGAGGGCAGCTTCGATGCTGTCGTTGCTCCATTCGACGCGGATCTCTCCGGGATCGACACCGCCAGGATCGTCCTCGTGGACGAGCGCGGTGTCGCTTCAATGTCGGCATGACGACCGGCGCACGCTACGACGGCATCGCAGACTGGTACGACGCCGAGTTCCAGCCGGAGCCGCTCGCGAGCGAGGCCTGGGAGGTGCTCACCCGCCTGCTCGCCGTGGGGAGCGGCTCGCTGCTCGACGTGGGTTGCGGCACCGGCAGCTACACGGCCGCCCTGGCGGAGCGCGGCTGGGACGTGACCGGCGTGGACATCTCCGAGGACATGCTGCGCCGGGCACGAGAGAAAGGCGTGCGCACGGTGCAGGCGGACGCGACCGCGCTGCCGTTCCGGGACGCGTCCTTCGACGCCGCGGTCTCCGTCCTGACGAACACCGACCTCGACGATCTCGCAGCCGTGGTGGCGGAGATCGTCCGGGTCCTCCGCCCCGGCGCGCCGCTCGCCTATCTGGCCGTCCATCCCTGCTTCGTCGGCCCGCACTCCGTCTATGACCCGGAACGCGGGCTTCCGGAGCTCCAGCCCGGCTGGTATCGCCGCGTCGGCCGTTACGACGAAGCGCCGGGAATCTGGCGGTCGTCGGGGGTACGCATCAGGGTCGGCGCCAGCCACCTGCCGCTCGGCCTCTTCCTCCAGACGTTCCTCGATGCCGGTCTCCGGCTCGAGCGGATCGAGGAGCCGGACGAGCGTGATTACCCATTCATCCTCGGGCTGGGGTGGCGACGATGAAGTTGCGTATCGCTCTCACGGTTGCCGACTTCGACGAGGCCGTCGCGTTCTACCGCGACGCGCTCGGGCTCGAGCAGCTCGCGGATTGGAGCAGCGAGGACGGCCGCGTGATCCTGCTCGATGCCGGCCGCGCAGAGCTCGAGCTCTTCGACGAGCGGCAGGCGGAGAGTGTCGACCGGATCGAGGCCGGCCGCCGCGTCTCCGGAACCGTGCGACTTGCGCTCGAGGTGGACGACCTGGACCGGACCAGGCAGCGTCTGGTCGCCGCCGGCGCGACGGCCGAAGCCGAGCCGGTCGTCCCGCCCTGGGGCGGCCGCAACGCGAGGCTCCGCGCTCCGGACGGGATGCAGCTCACGCTGTTCAACGAGGCGTAGGTGGCGGCAACCGGGGTCTGGGACGAGCTGCTCACCGGCGAAGAGCTCGCCCATCTGACGACCGAGCCCGCCCGCGACGCGCGCACTGCGCCGTTGCCCGATTCGCTCCAACCCGCCCTGCGGGAAGCGCTCGCCGGTCGCGGGATCCACGAGCTCTACGCGCACCAGGCCGACGCGTACGCGGCTGCCCGCGGCGGCGGCAACGTCATCGTCACGACCGGCACCGCCTCGGGCAAGACGCTCGCCTTCAACCTCCCCGTGCTCGACGCGCTCGCCGCCGACCGCCACGCGCGCGCCCTCTACCTCTACCCGACGAAGGCCCTCGCTCAGGATCAGGCGCGATCGCTCGGCGAGCTCGGGCTGGCCGCCGTCCGCGCGGCGATCTACGACGGCGACACTCCCAGGGAGCGCCGCCGGCAGATTCGAGGCTGGGCGAACCTCGTGCTCACGAACCCTGACATGCTCCACATCGGCGTCCTGCCGCGGCACGACCTGTGGGGCGACTTCCTGCACAACCTTCGCTTCATCGTGGTGGACGAAGCGCACGTCTACCGCGGCGTCTTCGGCTCCCATGTTGCGAACGTCCTGCGGCGGCTCCGCCGGCTCGCGCGCATCTACGGAGCCGAGCCGCAGTTCCTCTTCGCCTCGGCGACGATCGCCAACGCGGGCGAGCTCGCACATGCGCTGACCGGAGAGGACGCGGCTGTGGTCGAGGACGATGCCGCACCTCGTGCCGAGCGCACGATCGCGCTCTGGAACCCGCCGCTCCTCGACGAGGAGCTCGGCGTACGTGCGAGCGCGCTCGGCGAGGCATCGCTGCTCCTGGCCGGTCTCGTCGGTCGCGGGCTCCGCACGATCTGCTTCGCGAAGAGCCGGAAGTCGGCCGAGCTCATCCACCGCTTTGCGAGCGACCGTCTCGATGCCGCGACCGCCGCTCGCCTGGCGCCATACCGAGCCGGCTACACGCCGCAGCAGCGACGCGAGATCGAGCGGCGCCTCGTGGAGGGTGACCTGCTCGGCGTCACGTCCACCGACGCGCTCGAGCTCGGCATCGATATCGGCGACCTCGACTGCGCGATCTCGGTCGGCTTCCCCGGCACGGTGGCGAGCCTCCGCCAGCAGTGGGGCCGCGCGGGCCGCCGAGGCCACGGCCTCGCGATCCTCGTCGCTTCGGAGGACGCACTCGATCAGTACTTCATGCGCGAACCCGCGGCGCTGCTGAACCGGCGAGTCGAAGCGGCCATCCTCGACCACGCCAATCCCCGCGTCCTCGACGGCCACGTCGCAGCCGCCGCGTTCGAGGCTCCACTCGACGCGGGAGACGCGGCGACGCTCGGCCCGGAGGCGCTCGAGCGGGCGCCGTACGTGCCCGAGCTGCGCGAGACGCAGCGCGGCTGGGTCTGGGCCGGGAAGGAGGCGCCGGCCGGGCGCGTCCCCCTCCGCTCCACCTCGGCCGACACCTTCCTCGTCGTCGACGCATCGACCGGCGACGTGCTCGGCCTCGCCGAGCAGGAGCGCGCGTACTCGACCGTGCACGAGGGCGCCGTCTATCTCCACCTCGGCCGCCAGTACGTCGTCCGCGAGCTCGACCTCGTCACGCGCCGCGCCGTCGTCGAGCCGTTCGACGGCGACTGGTACACACAGGCAAAGAAGGAGACGGAGACCTCGATCGAGGAGCGCCTGCGCGTCGAGCGGCGGCTCGGCCTCGAGCTCTCGTTCGGCCGCGTCTCCGTCACAGAGCAGGTCGTCGCGTACCAGCAGAAGGCGGTCGCGGACGGCGCCACGCTCGCAACGATCCCGCTCGAGCTGCCGCCGACGACCTTCGACACCGAAGCGGTCTGGTTCGTCCCTCGGCCCCACCAGCTCGAGGGCCTCGAGGCGATGCCGCTCCTCCTCTCCTCGCTCCACGCGGCCGAGCACTCGCTGATCGCGCTCCTTCCCCTCTGGGCGATGTGCGACCGCTGGGACATCGGCGGCCTCTCGACGAACCTCCACCTGGATACGGGGGCGCCGACCGTCTTCGTCTACGACGGCCACGCCGGCGGCGTCGGCATCGCGGCGCGAGGCTTCGACCAGTTCGAGGGCTGGGTGGCCGACACGGCCGAGCTGCTCGCCGGCTGCCCCTGCGAGCGCGGCTGCCCCTCATGCGTCCAGAGCCCCAAGTGCGGCAACCTGAACGAGTTCCTCGACAAGGCCGGGGCGCTCACGCTGCTGCGCCGTATGCTCGCCGCGTGACCAGGATCCTCGTCCGGCCCCCGGCGCTGGAGGACCTCCCGTCGTGGCGCGCGCTCGGCTGGCGCGCCGAACCGGACCCGATCGGGCTCGCCGACGAGCACGCACGGTTCCGGGCCGCGCGCGCGAGCGCAGGTGTCGAAGTCATCGAGGCGCGCGGGGAGCCCGGGAACCTCGACTCGATCTACGTCTACGACCCGGTTCTCGTGACGCCACAGGGCGCGATCCTGCTCCAACCCGGAAAGGCCGGTCGGCGCGGCGAGCCGGAAGCGCTCGCGGACGACCTGCCGCTACCCGTGCTCGGCCGGCTCGAGGGAGACGAGCTCGTCGAGGGAGGCGACACCGTCTGGCTCGACGAGAGGACTCTGCTCGTCGGCCACACCTACCGCACGAACGCGGCCGGGATCGGCGCGATTCGTCGGCTGCTCCCCGGGGTGGACGTCCACGCATTCCACCTGCCCCACTTCCACGGCCGCGCCGAGGTGCTCCACCTGCGCTCGCTGCTGAACCCGGTCGCGGCGAAGCTCGGCGTCGGGTACCTGCCGCTCATGCCGGTTCCCCTCGTCGAACTGCTAGAGGAACACGGCATGCGGATCGTGGAGGTCCCCGACGACGAGTTCGAGACGATGGGCCCCAACGTGCTCGGCCTCCCGGGTGGACGAGCTCTCGCACTTGCCGGGAACCGCGTCACGAAGCAGCGACTCGAGGAGGCAGAGATCGAGGTCGTCGAATACGCGGGCGACGAGATCTCGCGCAAGGGAGACGGCGGCCCGACCTGTCTCACATTGCCTGTCGATTTCGACGCCTCCCGTTCGTCGTAGAGGCGTCAACCAACTCCGAAGGAGGAGACCATGCAGTACCTGCTCCTGATCCACGACGACGAGGCGCACTGGGGCGACATGCCCGAGGACGAGCGCAACGCCATCTACGGCGAGTACACGCGGTACACCGAGGGACTGCAGAGCCGCGGGATCCTCGTCGGCGCGAATCAGCTCCAGCCTTCGTCGACGGCGACCGTCGTCCAGGTCGTGAACGGCGAGACGCTGACGACCGACGGGCCGTTTGCGGAGACGAAGGAAGTACTCGGCGGCTATTACCTCATCGACGTCGACACGCTCGACGAGGCGCTCGAGTGGGCCGCAAAGATCCCGTCTGCGCGCTACGGCCACATCGAGGTGCGCCCGATAGTGATGCGCGAGGCCGAGGTGGCCTCGTAGACGAGCTCACCCGCGCCTACCGCGACGAGCGGGCGCGTTCGATCGCAATCCTCGGCCGCGTCCTCGGTGACCTCGACCTCGCCGAGGACGCGGTACAGGACGCCTTCGTCAAGGCGGCAGAGCGCTGGCCGCGCGACGGAATCCCGACGAATCCCGGTGCCTGGATCGTGGCGACGGCCCGGAACCGCGCGATCGACCGAATCCGCCGCGAGCAGACACTCGCGCGCAAGACGGAGCTGCTCGCGCGCGCCGAGCAGCTCCCGGCGGACGAGGAGGCTGTCATTCCCGACGAACGGCTAGAACTCATCTTTGCCTGCTGCCACCCGGCTCTCGCGACGGAGGCACAGGTGGCGCTCACACTGAGCCTCGTCGGCGGGCTCACCACGCCGGAGATCGCGCGCGCCTTCCTGCTCCCCGAGGCCACGCTCGCGCAGAGGCTGGTCCGCGCGAAGCGGAAGATCCGCGACGCCGGAATCCCGCTGCGCGTGCCACCCGAGCACCTCCTGCCGGACCGGCTGCGCACGGCGCTGGCCACGATCTACCTCGTCTTCAACGCCGGCTACGGCCCGCCCGTGCGACGCGAGCTCTGCGGGGAGGCGATTCGGCTCGCCGCCGTCCTCGCGACGCTGATGCCCGACGAGGCGGAGGCGCATGGCCTGCACGCGCTTCTCCTCCTCCAGGACGCACGCCGCGACGCGCGGGTCTCTCCCGGCGGCGAGCTCGTGCTGCTCGACGAGCAGGATCGGCGCCTCTGGGACGCCGACGAGATCGAGCAGGGAAGACGCTCGCTCGAGCGGGCGATGGCCATGCGTCTGCCGGGGCCGTATCAGCTGCAGGCGGCGATCGCCTCGCTCCACTTCGACGAGACGACCGACTGGGTGCAGATCGCGCTCCTCTACGGCCGCCTCGCCGAGCTGAATCCCTCTCCCGTCATCGAGCTGAACCGCGCGGTCGCCGTCGCGATGGCGGACGGCCCCGAAGAGGGCCTCGAGCTCGTCGACGCGCTGCCCGGCCTCGAGCGGTACCACCTCTGGCACTCGACCCGGGCCGAGCTCCTGCGCCGCCTCGGCCGTGACGAGGAGGCGGCCGCCGCCTACACCCGTGCGCTCGAGCTCGCTCCGAGCGAGACCGAGCGCACGTTCCTCCGGGCGCGGCTTTCCACCGCCATGCGCTAGTACGCCGTCGCGAGGACCTGCTTGCGCCGGAGCTCGAGCAGGGAGACGATCTGCGAGGTTGGCTTGAACGGGTCGTAGACCGTCGCGCCGTCCTCGATCGAGACCGCCGCCACCGGGACGCCGTCGACGTCTGCGACGATCCAGTCGCCGTCGCGCAGCGGCCGCTCGCTCAGCGTCGCCAGGCGCTCGAGCTCCTCGCGGCACTTGCTCAGGCGCAGCTCGATCGACTTCCGGACGGGCTGCGGCGCGTAGAACGACGCCTGGCGCGCCCTCCGATACCGGACGGCGTCGCGCCGGAAGTCGGCCATCCGGGCGATTGCGACCTGGCGAAGCAACTCGGGATGCATCACAACTCCTCCTCTCCGTGCTACCCTAACCACTGTTCGGAGGTTACCAGTTACGTAACTTCCTACGCGAGGACAATGGTTACGGATTTACATTCGCAGCTCGACCTCGTTCGCGACTACGTGAACACCTTCGACCTCGAGACCGGCATCGACACCATTTCGTCGCCGGACGAGCTGGCGACGTGGTTCTCCGAGCAAGGGCTCGTCGACGACCTCGTCGAGCCGACAGACGCGGAGCACACGGACGCCCTGGCGTTGCGCGAGGCGATCCGCGACCTTCTGCTCGTGAACAACGGCGTCCAGGCCGACGGCGACGCCGCGTCACGGACACTCGAGGCCGCGGGACGCGCCGCACATCTCGGGGTGCGCTTCGAGAACGGCCGCCCCCTCCTCGCTCCCGAGGGCGACGGCGCCCGCGCCGCGATCGGGCGCATCGTGGCCGCCGTCGCCGAGCTGGCCCCGACGGACGAGTGGAAGCGCCTCAAGGGGTGCCGCGACGAGAACTGCCGCGTCGCCTTCTACGACAAGTCGCGCAACCGCTCGCGTGCCTGGTGCTCGATGGAGGTCTGCGGGAACCGCGAGAAGGCGCGCAGCTTCCGCCAGCGCCACGCGCACGCTCGCTAGCCGGCCGCCCAGGGCAGACGAGCCCAGCTCGGCGTCAGGCCGAATGCACGAGGTCGTCGGGGCCGGCGACCGGAAGACGCTTCGTTCCTCCACCCGGCGGGGACAAGGGCGGAGGGGCGGTCTTCAGGAACCGGTAGACGAAGACGGCGAACGCGGTCGCGCCGCACGTCGCGGGGATGAAGAAGACGAGGTTGAGGAGCACTACGTGCGTCATGTCACTCCCGTATGCCGTGCTGCCGCCAGAGCAAACTCCACGGCCTCGCCCGGCGTCTGCGCCCGCTGGGTGCCGTCAACCCCCCAGCCCGGCTCCAGCACGACGACCGGCCGGCCGAGCGTCAGCGCGAAGCCGATCTCGGCAAGAGTGCCGTAGCGTCCCCCGACCGCGATCACGGCGTCCCCCGAAGCGACGACTGCAAGGTTGCGGCCGTGACCGATCCCCGTCACGACGACGTGGTCGAGCCACTCGTTCCCGTCTGTGCGCGTCTCGCCGGGAAGGATCCCGACCGTCGTGCCGCCGGCGCTCTTGGCGCCCCTTGCCGCCGCGGCCATGACCTCTCCGAGTCCACCGGTTACGACCGTCGCCCCGCCGCGGGCGAGCAGCCGCCCCACCTCCTGGGCGCGTTCCTCGTGCTCCACACCGCTCCCGATCACGGAGACTTGCAGCATGGCGCAGAGCCTAGAAGAGCGTGACGTCCTCGTCATCGGCGGCGGCGTCGCCGGCGGGTATGTCGCGCGCCTTCTGCGCGGGCGCCGGGCGACGATCGTCAGCCCGGAGAACTTCATGCTCTACACGCCTCTTCTGCCTGAGGCGGCGTCCGGCACGCTCGAGCCGCGGCACACCGTCGTGCCGCTGCGCGCGATGTGCCCGGGCGCCGACCTGTTGCTCGGGAGGGCCGAACGCCTCGATCTCGAGGCTCGCACAGCGACGGTCGACGGTCGGACGATGCACTGGCGAGACCTTGTCGTCGCGCTCGGCGCCGTGCCGCGGACGCTGCCGATTCCGGGGCTCGCCGAGCACGGCCTCGCCTTCAAGTCGCTTGCCGATGCGATCTACCTGCGCAACCACGTCCTCCAGCAGCTCGAAGCGGCCGATGGAGCACTCGACGACGGAGAGCGCTCGCGGCACCTGACCTTCGTCTTCGTCGGCGCCGGGTACGCAGGCGTGGAGGCTCTCGCCGAGCTGTCCGACCTGGTCGAGGACGCGCTGCGGTACTACCCGCGTCTCCGCACAACACGTCGCCGCTGGGTGCTCGTCGATGCCGCGCCGCGGATCCTGTCCGAGATCCCCTCGCCACTCGGCGACTACGCAGCAGCCGAGCTGCGCAGTCGCGGGACCGAGATCCACGTCGACACCACGCTCGCCTCGGTCTCGGCCCATGAGGTGGTGCTCGGCGACGAGACGCGGATCCCGACGGACACGCTCGTCTGGACGGCCGGCGTCGCGCCGAACCCGCTGCTCCGCGAGTGGGGGTTGCCGCTCGACGAGAGAGGGCGGGTCGAAGTCGACGAGCTTCTACGCGTTCGCGGCCACGAGCACGTCTGGGCGCTCGGCGACTGCGCTCGCGTACCGAACGCACGCAGCGACATGCCGGACCCTCCGACCTGCCAGCACGCGCTCCGCCAGGCCCGGCGGCTCGCGAAGAACCTGACCGGACCGCCGAAGCCCTACGGCTACCGGATGCTCGGCCAGGTCGCGACCCTCGGCCGTCACAAGGGCATCGCCGAGGTGCTCGGCCTGCGGTTCCGCGGCTTCCTCGGCTGGTGGGTCACGCGGTCGTACCACCTGTACCAGCTCCCGCTCGCGCAGCGGAAACTCCGCGTCGTCGCCGACTGGACGGTGGCGCTCTTGTTCCGCCGCGACATCGCCGAGCTCGGGCAACTCGGGCACCCGGAGCGGCTCGGCTGAGGCATCTCAGGTCTTCGCGAAGACCAGGCCGAACGGCCGGAAGCGCCACCTCGGCCGCGCCGGCTGCACGGTGCCACCGGCGTCTCTCGCGTCACGCAGGCGCGTGCGGAATTCCTGTTCCCTGAGTGCGGCCGAGACACGCTCGGCGTAGTCGTGCGCTCAGACGCGCGAGCTGACGGGAGAAGCGAGCATCACGAACAAGCGTACTCCCGGAACCCACCCGTACGACGTGATTTCAGCGTTATTTCACGAGCTCGAGCCGCGGGTTCTCCCGCAGGCGTCGCCCGAACTTCCCCGACGGCCGTCCGTCGGTCATGACGACGTCGGCCGTGAAGTCGTTCGCGCCGCGGATCAGCGACGAGCCGACGCCGTATGCATCCACCGGGACGCCGCGCCGCTCGAACGCGCGGATCTTGTCGATCGTGAAGCCTCCCGAGGCGACGATCCGGACATGGCCGAAGCCGGCCGCGTCGAGCGCGTCGCGCACCTTCAGGACCAGCCGCTCGTTCACTCCGGTCGGTTTGAAGTCCCCCATGTCCGCCCAGAGCGACTTATCGACAAGGGTCTCGGACGTGTCGAGCCGGATCCCCCAGAGCCGCTCTCCCAGTGCCTCCGCCACGGCGAGCGCCGTCTGCACCGAGTCGTTCTCGAAGTCGACGAGAACGGTCACGGACATGTCCTCCGGCGCCCATTCGGCGAACTTGCGCGCGGCGAGGACGGTGTCGCCGCCGTACGCGGCGATCAGGGAGTGCGGCACGGTTCCGATCCCGCGTCCGCCCCACCAGGAAGCCTGTTCGTCGCTCGTGACGCCGATCTCGGAGCCGGTGATCTGCCCCGCGAGGTACGCCGCGTAGCCGTCACCGGCCTGCACGCGATGGTGGTCGTGTCGGGCGGGCATGAAGATGATCGGCTTGCCGTTCGCGGCTCGGAGCACCTCCACGACGTTCGTCGTGATCAGGGTTCGTCTCGCGAGAGTCCCCAGGTACACGGTCTCGAGATGCGCGAAGGTGGTGTAGTCGCCCTCGATCGTCAGCACCGGCTCCCACGGCTCGATCGCCTCCCCGTCGTAGAGCGCGCGGATCGTCAGTCCGTCCGGGTCGTGGGAGCAGAGGCGGAGAATCGCGATCGCCTCGTCCATTCCGCCGAGCCAGGCGTGATGCTTCTGGAAGACCTGGACGACGACACGCGGGTGACGGCCGTCGGCGAGGAGCGTCGACCGGGCATGGTCGAAATACGCGTCCGTGTACCAGCCGGCGCGCATCTTCTCGACTGGGAGGTCGAAGACCTCCGGAGCGAGCCGCTCCTTACGCAGCTGCTGCAGCATGCTCGAGCTCCAGGCACGCCTTCAGCGCGGCCTCGGCCACCTCGAGCTGATCGGCGGTGGGCTCCGCCGTCGAGAAGCGATGCTGGAGCTCGTGCCCCGGCTTCGCGAGCGCCTGCGCAAGTGGGTGCGACGGGTGCCGTGTCATCCAGCCGAAAAGCTCGGTCGCCGCCGCGATCGCCCCGAGCTGAGCCGCGGCCTGCGCCTGGCGGCGCATCCGCTCCGGCGCGAGCGTGGCAAGCGCGTTTCCGACCGCGGAGGTGGCGACGAGCGGCCCGACCAGGTGGCCGCCGCAGCGCTCATGCTCGCGCGTCGCGCGCTTTCCGTGCTCGTAGCTGCCGATCGAGATGTGCTCCGCGCCGTGGTAGGCGGCGAGCTCGCCGGAGCGCAGCGTGAGCACCGCCGGCATGATCGACGCGACCGCCGACAGGAGCTCTCGCGCAAGGGGGCGCAGCGACGACTCGCGGAGCCCCTTGATGAAGAACGCGGTGCCGAGCATCGATGCGAGCGCGCGCGGGCTCTCCATCGGGAGCCGTGCCGCGGGAAGCTTGGCCTTGACCTGCGGCAGCAGCGCGATCGCCTCGGCGAGCCTGGCCGGGCCCCGCAGGAGCGGATTCTCGATTCGAGTCGCCCGGAAGCGCTTCCGCGCGGAGGCGACCTCGATCTTTCCGTCCTCGTTCCGGATCGCGCACGCCCACGAGCTCGGCCCGTGCACGAGCACGCCGTTCGGCATCGCCATGCCGCCGAGCCGGATCTTTTCCTTCTTGGCCATCGCGCCGAAGGGTAGTCGCCCTAGGCGAGTACGGAGCGCGCTGCGTGCCGGAGCCAGTCGACGCCGAGCACGAGGTCGGAGACCGGCACGCGCTCGTCTGCCGAGTGGACGAGGAGAGCCGCCTCCTCGGGAGACATGTCGCCCGTGATCGGGAAGAAGCCGTACGCAACGGTGCCGAACGCCTCGCGCAGCCAGTGGCTGTCGGTGAAGCCGGCACCGCACAGCGGCGCTGCCCTCGCGCCCGGTTCCGTCGCTGCGACCCACTCCTCGAGCGCGCGCCACAGCGGCGTGTCGAGCGGCGACCGCGTGCCGCCCTCCGGCTCGAGCCATTCGAGCTCGTACTCGATGTCTCCGCCGAGCACGGCACGGATCAAGGGCTCGATGTGCTCGGGGTGCTGACCGGGAAGGAGACGGCAATCCACCTCGATCACGCACACCGCGGGGATGACGTTGCGTTTGGAGGAGGCCGAGATGATCGTCGGAGAGAAGGTCGCGCCGAGAAGGGCCTCGACGAAGTCGGCGGCCGCGGCCGAGAGCGCGCGTGTCCGCTCCACCGCTTCGAGCGGCGGAGGGACTTCGCCGAGCAGGGCCCGCAGGAACCCTTCGACCTCCGGCCCGAGCTGCGGTTCCGGCTGGAATGCGGCAAGCCGCTCGATCAGGCGGGCGGCCTTGACGAGCGCGTTGTCCGCGATGCCGGGCATCGAGGCATGCCCCGAGCGACCGCGGACGTGGATCCGGAACGGTGCGGTCTTCTTCTCGGCGGCCGTGGCCTCGTAGATCGCGGTGCCGTCCGCGAGGACGAGCCTGTCGCCTCCTCCCTCGTTGATCGCGAAGTCGCAGTGGACGGCAGCGGGATGCTCGCGGCAGAGCCAGGAGAGACCGAAGTCGTCTCCGACCTCCTCGTCCGCCGTCGCGGCGAACAGCAGGTCCCCGCTCGGCCGGAAGCCCTCGCGCGCAAGCGAGGCGATCGCCACGGCACTGGCCGCCACCTGCCCCTTCATGTCGAGCGCACCACGACCCCAGACCTCGCCGTCCCGCACCTCGCCCGAGAAGGGCGGTAGCGACCACTCGCCCGCGTCGGCCAGAACGACGTCGGTGTGCGAGAGGAAGAGAAGGGACGGCCCCTCGCCGCCGGGGATCCTGGCAACGAGATTCGCGCGCTCCGGCACCTTGGCGATCAGGTCGCACGCGACGCCGTTCGCCTGGAGGTACTCCCGCAGCAGCTCAGCGGCGGCGGTCTCGTTGCCCGGCGGGTTCGTCGTATCGACGCGGATCAGCCGCTGCAGCAGATCGGTGACCTCGTCGCGCAGCGTCTCGCTCACCGGCGCGTCCCGAGCACGAGGAAATAGTTGCGCTCGAGGACGCCGGGCTCGAGGTAGTCGAGATAGACCTGCTCCGCGTGCTTTCGCGCCTCCTCGCTCTGCTCCGCGAGCCATGCCCGCAGTGGGGGCATCGAGGTCGAGAGGAGCTCCCAGAGCTCTGTGGCCGAATTCGCTTCGATTCGCCACCCGCCCGTCTGGAACTCGAGGTCGAAGGCGCTCCCAAGCAGCGCCCGAACGTGCGCCTCCCTCGCCCAGTCATAGGGGTCGGCGCCCTCTGAATACGTACGGCCGGCCCGCACGTTCGCCGTGGACCACTCGTCACTCGTCCACGCGGTGAGTGCCAGGCGACCGGTTGGACGGCAGACTCGGGCGAGCTCGGTCGCTGTGCGCTCCTGGTCGCTCGCGAAGATCGCCCCGAACGCCGACGCGACAGCGTCGAACTCTGCCTCTGCATACGGGAGCTCCTGGCAGTCGCCTTCGTCGAACTGCATCTCGAGACCGGCGGCGTTCGCAGCGCGACGCGCCTTCGCAAGCTGGTCCGCGGAGATGTCGATACCGGTCACCGTCGCGCCCGCTCGTGTCGCCCGCAAGGCCACCCCACCCGTCCCGCAGGCGACGTCGAGTACGCGCGTCCCGCGCCCGATGGCAAGCGCAGCGACGATGCGGTCGTGGATCGACGCGTAGGTCTCACCGATCCGCTCGTAGCTCGCGCCACTCCAGACGTCGGCGACAGACCCGGCCACGTTTCCCGCTACGGCGCCGGGCAAGCCGGCGCCTTCGCTCCTGGGCGTGCTCCGTCGAGCCTACGCACGCAGCGGAGCATACTGGGGTCATGAGCGACCTCTTCTCCGCTGCGGCCGACGCACGCGCCGGCGATGTCGCACCACTCGCTCAACGCCTGCGGCCCGGGAGCCTCGGCGAATTCGTCGGTCAGCAGCACGTGCTCGGCGACGGCTCGGCCCTGCGCCGGGCGATCGAGGAGGACCGCGTCCACTCCTCGATCTTCTACGGGCCTCCGGGCAGCGGGAAGACGACGCTCGCGCGCATCGTCGCCGCCTCGACCGGCGCCGCGTTCGAGGAGCTGTCGGCCGTCTCCGCGACAGTGAAGGACGTCCGCGAGGTGCTCGCTCGCGCACGGGAGCGGCTCGGCACGACCGGGAAGCGCACGATCCTCTTCCTGGACGAGATCCACCGCTTCAACAAGGCGCAGCAGGACGCGTTGCTGCCGGGCGTCGAGTCGGGCCTCCTCACGCTCATCGGCGCGACCACGGAGAACCCGTACTACGAAGTCAACTCCGCGCTCATCTCACGGACTCAGGTCTACGAGCTCGAGACCCTGACGCCGGAGGAGATGGCGGTCGTCGTCCGGCGCGGGCTCGACGAGGTGGGCGGCGAGGCGTCGAACGAGATCGTCGAGCTGATCGCGCACCGCTCGGGCGGCGATGCGCGCGCCGCGCTGAACATCGTCGAGATCGCGAATGCCACGACCGACGGCGCGATCACCGCGGAGACCGTCGAGGATGCCGCGCGCAAGCCGCCGCTCGTCTACGACAAGGCCGGCGATCGGCACTACGACTACACCTCCGCTTTCATCAAGTCGATGCGCGGCAGCGACGCCGACGCCGCCGTCTACTACCTCGCGGCGATGCTCGAAGGCGGCGAGGACGCACGCTTCATCGCGCGGCGGATGATCGTGCTGGCCTCGGAGGACATCGGCAACGCCGATCCGCGGGCCCTCCTCGTCGCGGTCGCCGCGGCACAGGCGGTGGAGCACGTGGGTTTCCCCGAGGCGCGGCTCAACCTCTCCCAGGCTGCGATCTACCTCGCGCGGGCGCCCAAGTCGAACGCGAGTTACACGGCCATCAACCGGGCGACTGCGGACGTCCGGGAGCACGGAGCGGCGCGCCCTCCGAAAGCGCTGCGCGACGGGTCGTGGTACGGGCGGCGGCTGGGCCACGGCGAGGGCTACGTCTATCCGCACGACAACGCGGAAGGGTTCGAGACGAGCTACCTCCCGGAAGAGCTGGAGGGCGCGCGCTACTACGAGCCTGCGGGCTCGGGCGAGGAGAGCGCCGACGAGAACGCCTCGTAGGCGTCACGGCCAAAGACGGCGAAGATCACGAGCTCGAGTGTCCGCGCTTCGAACGCCCGCGCCTCGTCGACCATCACGCGCGCGCACTCGTCGAGCGCGAAACCGCCGACTCCGGTGCCGAAGGCCGGCAACGCGAGCGAACGGCAGCCGAGCTCGTCGGCGAGCTCGAGACAGGAACGCGTCGTGCGCCGCACGAGATCGGCGCCGGTCCGCAGGTCCTGTCCCATCACGGCGCCGTGGATCACCCAGCGCGCCGCGAGACTCCCAGCCGTCGTCGCAACCGCACTGCCGAGCGGGATCGGCCCGAGCGCCATCGCCTCGCGCTCGATCACGTCGCCCCCTGCCCGCTTGAGGGCTCCCGCGACGCCTGCTCCCATCCAGAGCCGGTCGTTCGCGGCATTCGCGACTGCGTCGGCCTCGACGGCCGCGATGTCCCCGTCGCGAACCTCGAGCCGCACTAGAGGATGCGTGCGCCGAGCGCCGAGGCC
>JAICME010000009.1 GCA_025929425.1 Thermoleophilia bacterium
ACGCCGCGGTGTCCGGCGACGGCGATGTTGCGGATCTTTCCGGGCTCAGTGGCAGGCATCGGGAACGTGTCCTCCTCGGTCGCTTCGGCCACGCATCGTATCGCCGCGTTTGGCGGCTTTCGTGCTCCTACAGCGCGGCGGCGGCGCCGAACGACGCGATGTGCGCCTTCAGCCGGAGGATCGCCTTCGTGTGCAGCTGCGAGACCCGAGACTCGGTGACGCCGAGAACCTCGCCGATCTCGCGGAGGGTCAGCTCCTCGTAGTAGTAGAGCGTGACGACGAGCTTCTCGCGCTCGGGCAATCGGGCGATCGCGTCGGCGAGCGCCTCCTTCTGCTCGGTCACCGAGAGCGTGCCCTGCGGGTCGGGCGCGCTTTCGTCCTCGATCGTGTCGATGAGCGCGACCTGGTCGCCGCCGCCGGAGCCCGAGACCGTCCAGAGCTCGTCGAGTGCGGCGATCGACGAGCGCGAGATCTCGCCCAGGCTCTCCTCGAGCTCGTCCTCGCTGATGCCGAGCTTCTGCGAGATCTCCTCGTCGGTCGGGGCGCGGCCGAGCCGTGCCTCCAGCTCGGCGATCGCGCGCTCGATCTGGCGCGCCCGCGCGCGGACGGAGCGCGGCACCCAGTCCATCGACCGGAGCTCGTCGATGATCTGGCCTTTGATCCGTGCCATCGCGTAGGTCTCGAACTTCACGTCGCGCGCCGGGTCGTAGCGCTCGATCGCTCCGATCAGGCCGAGCAGCCCGTAGGAGACGAGATCGCCTTCGTCGACGTGCGCCGGCAGCCCCGACCCCAGGCGGCCCGCGACGTACTTCACGAGCGGCGCGTACGTGAGGATGAGGCGGTCGCGAATCTTCTGGTCGCCCGTCCGCCGATAGTCGAGCCAGAGCGCCTGCGTTTCGTCGGCCCGCGTCACGTCCGAGAGAATACGGCGTTCTCCGGCGGATTCCTCAGTACGGTCAGCGCCTGCGCCGGAATGCGCTTGCCGAAAGCGTGGCCAGCCAGGCGGCGACGGCGAGCGCTGCGATGCCGATGATCAGGTGGCGCCCACCGTCTCCGCCGGCGAATGCGTACGCGCTGACGGCCGCGAGCGCGGCTGCGAGCGCAGCGAAGAGAATGCTCAGCGCGTGCCGCTGCACGTTTCCAGCTCCGGCGCCGGCTGAGCCGGCACCTCCGCTACTGGGCGTGCTCCGTCGAGCCTCCGCACGCGCCGAGCGTACTGCTACTCGGAGGCCGGCTCCTCGCCGTCGTCTTCCTGATCCGGAGACATGAGCTCCTCGTCCTCGGACTCGTTCTCGAAGCCCTCCGGCTCTTCCATCAATTCACCCATGAGCGCTGCATGCCCGCGCGGATCGCCCCGAAACTCCCCGGGTACACTGGCTGACCGGCACAGGGGCGTAGCTCAGTTGGTAGAGCGGCGGTCTCCAAAACCGTAGGTCGGGGGTTCGAGTCCCTCCGCCCCTGCTGGCTTCCCTGGCCGGATCCCGTTCCTTTGCAGAGGATTCCCGGCTAGAGCAGATCCGCTCAAGTCCGCTGGAAACCGCTGGACGCCGCTACCGACTGACACGCAACTGACGCGCAACTAATGCGCAGGCGGACCGGCTAGCGCCATGCGCGGAAGAGCCTGATCTGCTCTACGGAATCCCCGAGAAGAGCCGAACGCGACGGCCCACGCTCTAGACGGACAGCTGCGCGAGCGGCCTGGGCCGCGTTACGCGGCTCCGGGATAGTCTGCTTACCTCAGCATCGCGCGGAGCTTGGCCGTTGGGACAAAGACGAGCTTCCCGGGACCGCCTCCCACTTTGTAGGGGTTGCCCGCATAGACGAGGCCGCGTGACCCGATCGTCGCGGGACTGCTCGCTTCACTGGCGGCGATCGTGACTGCCTTGCCCGTTGTCAGGTCTAGCAGGCGCAGCCTGAATGAGTCGCCTGAGAGGACGGCGACTCGTCCGTAGACCACAAGGCGGTCTGCCCCAGGCGATCCATGACCGAGCGCCAGTGGCCAGACGTGTACCAGTGCACCCGTCCTCCAGTCATAGACCTCCACCCTGCTGGTCAGGGATCCGGCTTGGGGAATGTCCAGCCTCAGCACGACCAGCTGATTGCCGCTGAGGGCGATCCTGATCATGCTGATGGGGTAGCCGCAGGGATTCGGGAGCGGCACGTTGAGCGCGATCTCGCCGAGCAGCGTGCCATCCGTGGAGTAGACACCCACCATCGGCGTGCCTTGCTTGGCTGGGCCTTGGTAGGCGGGCCACGCATCTGTTGAACGGAGGACGGCGATATGGCCGCCATTTGCCGCCTGCGACACGACTGCGCCTGGGCCGCTGACCATCGTCCGTAGCCCGGTGGACGTGACGTAGCGGAGGCGCTCGCCAGTGGTGGCAGCGCTGTCCGATTCCCAGCTGCTTACGGCCAGGATCTTGCCCGAGCCGACCAGGCCGCCGATCCAGTTGCCGAAGGAGTACCCACTGCCCGGCACGTCGCAGGCTCCCACATCGCTGCTGGAATGGTTGGTCAGCTTCCCGATCTGGCGCGCCGATCCGCCCATCGACGCGGTATATAGGCGCTCCTGCGTCTGCATCGTGTTGCCCGTGACAAAGCGCGTGATCAGGGCGATTCGCGTGCCCGCGATCGCGACCTCACCGCTTCCGTAGCCGAACTTGCTGCCACTGCTCGGATAGGTGCCTTCGATGGTCGAGGTCGCGCCCGTGACCACGTTCCAGACGCCGACCCTGCGGTCGCTCCTCATATAAGCGACGCGAGGCCCATCCATCGCAAGCGTCCGGACCGGCTTGGCCGTCTGCTTCACCTTGTTCGGCTCGGGCTTTGGCGCCCCAGCCTGTGCCGCGAGAACCAGCAGCAGTGCGAGGGACAGCAGCGCGAGAAACAGCCCCACAACACGGAGCCTTCTCATACTCCTCACCTCCACCTACATTCTCGTAGCAGCGGAGAGCCGCGCCATCGGGGTTCGCCCCGCCCGAATTGCTCGAATCTACGAGTGCCCAGAAGAACGTAGCCCTGGCCTAGCGCCTCCGCCATATCAGGCCACCATGCCCGCGGCAACACTCCCCAGTGTGTCGGGGGTTCGAGTCCCTCCGCCCCTGCTTGTCCCAACTCCGCGCGCGGAATCGGACTCGACCCGGCGCTGCTGCTAGCCTCAACGGACTGTTTGAGCGAGTACCGGCTGCGCATTGTGCGCTTCCCCTGCTTGTTCCCGAAGTAGCAGAGGAGGTGTTTCATCTATGGCAACCGGAACCGTGAAGTGGTTCAGCGCCGACAAGGGATACGGGTTCATCACTCCCGACGACGGCGGAGCTGATCTGTTCGTTCACCACAGCTCGATCGTGGGCGAGGGCTTCAAGACGCTCGCCGAGAACGCGAAGGTGCAGTTCGAGGTCGGGCAGGGCGAGAAGGGGCCGCAGGCGACGAACGTCTCCGCGCCGGCGTCTGCCTAATCGAGTGGTCGGTCTGCGGCGCCGAACGGCGCTGCAGCTGCCACCTCAGCGAGAGGAAAGGAGCGGGCGGATGGCGACGACTAGGGGACAAACGCACGCGAAGCGGGACCGCGAGATCGCGCAGAGGGAGAAGCGCGAGCGCAAGCGCGCGAAGAAGGCCGAGGCGGCTGCTCAACGCGCCGCAGGCAAGACACCTGCAGACGAGGGCAGCGACGTCCAGGGAGACGAAGGGCCGGCAGAGGCCGCGGCGCCCGGGTGGATCCAGTGAGCCCCGAGCAGCAGGGGAACGGCGGCGTCCCACGCGGCCGGCGGGGGGTCACCGTGCCACCTGGCGGCGCATCGAGGGAGGAGCTCTGGCCCGGCGCCAATGCGGAAAAGACCGAGAAGTTGCTCTTGAGGAGCCTCAAGCGCCAGGCCGGCGCTCAGGGGCTCGAGCTACGCCACTCGGCTTACGGCTACGCCCTCATCGACTCGGCCAGAAAGCCTGTCGAGGATCGAAACGACATGACCCTGGCCGAGGTCAAGTCGCGCCTCAAGGAGCGCGGTTCGCGATAGGCACCGTGTGACGCCTTCTACGGCGCCGCTCGTGCGGAGGTCACGTCTCGAGCACGAGCTGGCGGAAGTCCGCCAGGCCGGAGACACCCACGCCCACGAGACGTAAGGCGCCAGGCCGGTCGCTGAGCCCGCGGTCGAGCTGCCGGCACGCGAGATCGCCGATCGTCTCGGCGGCATCGATCCCGGCGTCGAGCGAGGTCGAACGGCTGCGGATCGAGAAGTCCGCGTAGCGGAGCTTGGTCGTCACGGTGCGCGCCACCTGGCCGCGCCGTTGCAGAGCCTCGGCGACCTCGACCGCCATGCCCCGCAGCTCGCCGTGCAGACGCTCGCGATCGGAGATGTCCCGCTCGAACGTGTTCTCGACGCTGATCGAGATCCGCTCGGTGTCGAGCGAGAGCTCACGCGGGTCGATGCCGCGTGCGCGGTCGCGGAGCATCGTTCCGACGGAGCCCGGGAGCAGCCGGCGCAGGTCGTCGTCTGGCAGAGCTGCGAGGTCACCGACGCTTTCGACCCCGGCCGCGCCCAGCCGCTCCTCCGCCTTCGGCCCTACCCCGGGCAGCCGCCGCACCTGGAGCGGAGCGAGGAAAGCGGCCTCCCGCCCCGGCGGCACGACGACGAGGCCCCCGGGCTTGCGGGCGTCGCTCGCCACCTTCGCGACGACCTTGCACGGCGCGACACCGAGCGAGCACGTCAGGCTCGTCCCCGCGCGCACCACGGTCTGCACCGCCTCCGCGACGACCCGAGCGGCGAGAAAGTCGTCCGCCACCTCTCCGACATCGAGATACCCCTCGTCCAGACCCGTCTGCTCGACCGTCGGCACGATGCCGCGCACCGTCTCCCAGACGCTCCGCGAGTACTCGCGATAAAGCGCGTGGCGCGGACGGACGAAGACCGCGTGCGGGCAGCGGCGCAAAGCCTCGGCTGCGCTCATGGCGGAGTGAATGCCGAACTCGCGCGCGAGGTAGTTCGCCGTCGATACGACACCGCGTCCGCGTGGGTCGCCGCCGACGACGAGCGGCTGCGTGCGGAGCTCTGGGTTCTCGAGTTCCTCGACGCCGGCGTAGAACGCGTCGAGATCCAGGTGCGCGACGATCACGCGAACAAGCGTACGGGGCGCCGCCGACAGCGACGCCCCGTATCGCTCAGGTCATGCCGTAGGGACGGGCGGAACCTCCGGGAGCTCGGCTGCGCCGCTCAGGTGCCTTTCGACGTTCCGGTCCGGCCGCCAGATGAGCAAGTAGACAGCGCCGACCACGGCGATGATGAAGATGATGAAGAGCGTGATCCAGTCGAGGTTGAAGAACGCCCGCGCGCTCGAGAGCCCCGAGGGATAGACCACGTTCAGGAACATCGCGCCCAGGTATCCGGCCGCGATGATCGACACCGGCCACCCCCACTTCCCGAGCCGGAACGCTCCTTCGGGCTCCCAGCCGCGGGCCCGCGCGATGATCGCCCCGATCACCGTCAGGAGGAACGACAGGTAGATGCCGCTGACGCCGAACGAGACGAGCGCGACGAGAGCGTTCACGTGCGCCGGATACGTCACGAACCAGATGTGGTAGTTGCTGCCCGGGTTGATGTACACGAGCAGGGCGAAGAGCGCGGTGACGACAGCTCCCAGGAGCAGCGCGTTGACCGGCGTCTTGAAGCGCTGATTGACGCGCGAGATCCAGCCTGATCCGGGCAATCCGCCGTCGCGCGCATAGGAGAAAGCGAGCCGGGCGCCCGCTCCCTGGATCGACGAGCCACACGAGAAGAAGGCGAAGATGATCACGACGAGCAGGCAGTCCTGCAGCCAGCTCGGCAGCTCGGCGAGAATCGACGGGATCCCGCCGGCAACGGTGGCGCCGACTGGATCGTGCTTGGAAGTCGCCAGCAGCAGCCCTGCCGTGAGGATCAACGATCCGACGCCGCCCCAGATCAGCGCGTGTCGCATCGCCCTGGGAATCTGCCGCCCGGCATCCTTCGTCTCCTCGGCGATGTCGCCACAGGACTCGAAGCCGTAGAAGATGTAGACCGGAGCCAGCACGGCGACGAGCCCGGCCGCGAGCCAGCTTCCGTGGAAGTTGAAGCCGAACGCGTTGGTGGCGTGGTGCTGTGCGCCCTGCGTCGAGAAGAGGAAGCCGAGGCCGTGGTGGAAGCCGTGGATCGCGAGGATGAGCGCGATCCCGAGCGTCCCGACGATCTCGACGTAGACGCCGAACTTCGCGACGTCGGCCATGATCCTCGCCCCGGTGATGTTCACGGTCGACTGGATTGCGAGGAGGATGAGCGTGATCACGAGGACGGTTCCGTGGCCGGCCGGGTTGAGGTTCCAGCCGAACCAGTTGTGGGTCAGCGCCGTGACGTAGCCGACAACGCCGGTATCCACCGCGGCAACGGTGATGAGGAGCGCGAAGCCGTAGAACCAACCCACGAACCAGCCGTAGCGAGGCCCGACCGAGTACTTGCTGTACTGGAAGAGCGCCCCGGCAACGGGATAGTGGCTGGCCAACTCGCCGAAGACGAGCGCGACGAACAGCATCCCGGCGAGCGGAATGAACGTCAGCCAGATGTACGCCGGCCCGGCCATGCCGAGGCCGAGGACAAAGAGGGAGTAGATCCCGACCATCGGCGACAGGTACGTGAACCCGACCGAGAAGTTCGAGAAGAAGCCGAGCACGCGGTTGAGCTGAGGTGTGTAGCCCAGGCTCTGGAGGCGCGCGTCCTCGCTCCCGCCGCTGGTCACTGCACTTGCCGCCTCGCCGTCCATCGAGTCCCTCCTCAATCCCCCCGAGTCCGTTCGAGCGAATCTACGGCCTGTGACGAAGTTGTTCAATGCCGACCGTCGTTAGGCTCCCGGCCGTGGCCGTCCTGACCTCGCAGCTCGACCGCGACGCGGAGGAGTTCGCGCGGCGCCGCGAGCGGATGGAGGAGCTCGTCGCCGAGCTCCGCGAGCGCTCGGGGCAGGTGGCACGCGGCGGTGGCGAGAAGGCGATGGAGCGGCACCGCTCGCGCGGGAAGCTGCCGGCGCGGGAGCGGGTCGACCGCCTCGTCGACCCCGGCACGGCGTTCCTCGAGCTGAACGCGCTCGCAGCGTGGGAGATGTACGGCGGCGACGCCCCGAGCGCCGGCATCGTGACGGGAATCGGCGTCGTCGAGGGCCGCGAGTGCGTGATCGTCGCCAACGACGCGACCGTCAAGGGCGGCTCCTACTTCCCGCTCACCGTGAAGAAGCACCTGCGCGCGCAGGAGGTCGCAGAGCAGAACCGGCTCCCGTGCCTCTACCTCGTCGACTCCGGCGGCGCCTTCCTCCCGCTGCAGGCCGAGGTCTTCCCCGACCGCGAGCACTTCGGGCGAATCTTCTACAACCAGGCCCAGATGTCCGCCAAGGGCATCCCGCAGATCGCGGTCGTGATGGGCTCGTGCACGGCGGGCGGTGCGTACGTGCCGGCGATGTCGGACGAGACCGTGATCGTCCGCGGCACGGGCACGATCTTCATCGGCGGGCCGCCGCTCGTGAAGGCGGCGACCGGACAGGACGTGACAGCGGAGGAGCTCGGCGGCGCCGACGTCCACGCCCGGCGCTCGGGTGTCGCAGACCACTACGCGACCTCGGACGAGCACGCGCTCGCGATCGCCCGCGGCATCGTGCGGAATCTCGACCGCCGCGAGCAGGTCTTGGACAGCGCCGGGCCGGAGCCGCCCGCGCTCGATCCGTCCGACCTCTACGGCCTCGTGCCGGAGGACTTTCGGCACCAGGTCGATCCGCGCGAGCTGATCGCGCGGATCGTCGACGGCTCGCGCTTCCAGGAGTTCAAGCAGCTCTACGGGGAGACGCTCGTCACCGGCTTCGCGCGGATCGAGGGGTTCCACGTCGGGATCCTCGCGAACAACGGGGTGCTCTTCGCCGAGTCGGCACAAAAGGGCGCGCACTTCATCGAGCTCTGCTGCAAACGCAGGATCCCGCTCATCTTCCTGCAGAACATCACCGGCTTCATGGTCGGCACCGACTACGAGGCCGGTGGGATCGCGCGCGACGGCGCGAAGCTCGTCATGGCGGTGGCGAACGCGCAGGTGCCGAAGTTCACGGTCGTCACCGGCGGCTCGTTCGGCGCCGGCAACTACGCGATGTGCGGCCGCGCCTATGGGCCCCGCCAGCTGTGGATGTGGCCGAACGCGCGCATCTCGGTCATGGGCGGCGAACAGGCTGCGACGGTGCTCTCGATGGTCGGCGACGTCGACGAGGACGAGATCCGCGCGACGTACGAGGCCGAGGGGAATCCCTACTACTCGACGGCCCGCCTGTGGGACGACGGGATCATCGATCCGCTCGACACGCGGCGGGTGCTCGCGCTCGGGCTGGCGGCCGCGGGCAACGCACCGATCCCCGAGACGACCTTCGGCGTCTTCAGGATGTAGCGGCGGATGGGCTACTCGCTGATCAACGTCGACGAGATCGAGCCGAGCGGCCCCGGCGGTGCGGTGCGCTTCGTGCGCCGCGAGCTCGGCGTCGAGACGCCGGTCGTCGGGCCGGAGGGGTTCACGATGGTCGCGATCGGCGCGGCACGAGGGAGCTACGTGGCGAGGGGCCCGTTTTGATCGCGCGCGTCCTGATCTGGAACCTGTTCGACTCGAAGACGACGATCGACGAGCTGCGCGAGCACCTACCCACGCTGCCCGAGGGCGACGTCTGGGTCGTGAACGAGGCCTCGGAGCGATTCGGGCTCATCTCGTACGGCGACGAGCTTCCCGACCTCGGCCAGGTGCGCGAGCTGATCGGCGACGAGCCGGCGGTCGCCGAAGAGTTCGACGTCGAGTGAGCCGACGCGGGACGTGGGCCGCGGCCGGCGCGGCCGCCGTCCTGCTCGGCCTCTCGTTCTACGCGCTCATCAGCTGGCTCGAGCAGGGCCAGCTCTCGGACGTACCGGTCTACCTGCACTACGCGAGGCTCGTCCGCGGTGGCGCCGTGCCCTACCGCGACTTCAGGTTCGAGTATCCGCCGGCAGCACTGCCCGCCTTGCTCCTGCCGGCGTACATGAGCTGGAGCTACGCGACGTCGTTCGCGGTCTTGATGGGCGCCTGCGGTGCGGGCTGCATCGCGGCCGCGGCTTCGGCGCTGCGGGCGGTCGGGGCCGGCGCAATGCGCATGTGGGCCGGGCTGCTCGCGATCGGCGTCTCGCCGCTGCTTCTCGGCTCCCTGTTCGACACGCGCTTCGACCTGTGGCCGACCCTGCTCGCGGTCGGCGCGCTGGCGGCGACCGTCCGCCGGCGTTCCGTCGTGAGCGGGGTGCTGCTCGGGCTCGGCTTCGCGGCCAAGCTCTGGCCGGCCGTCCTCTTGCCCATCGCGGTCGCGCATCTCTGGCGGCGACGCGGGCGGAGAGGAGCCGTGATCGTCGTCGCGGCTTTCGTCGCGGCCGCGGCCGCCTGCTTCCTGCCCTTCGCGGTTCTCGCGCCGGACGGCCTGCGCGCGATGTTCGCCGACCAGCTCGACCGGCCGCTGCAGGTGGAGAGCCTCGGCGCAGCGGTGCTGATGGCGGCGCAGCATCTCGGCATGCGTCCGCTCGTGACCATCGGGTCGCACGGAGGACAGGCGCTGAGCGGGCACGGCGCCGGTCTCGCCGCAGGCCTCTCGACCGCCCTCGAGATCACGAGCGTCCTCGCGATCTGGATCCTCTTCGCGCGGCGGCGCAGCGCCGACGGCGAGTCGACGCTTCTTGCAGCCGCGGCCGCCGTGTCCGCGCTCGTCGCCTTCGACAAGGTGCTCTCGCCGCAGTACCTCGTCTGGCTCGTTCCCTTCATCCTGCTCGTGCGCGGGGCAGGCGGCGTCGTCGGAGGCGGTCTCCTCTTCCTCGCGCTCGGCCTGACGCAGACCTGGTTCCCGTGGCACTACTGGCGGCTTGCGACCGACCACGCCGCGCCGTGGTCGTGGTACCTGCTCGCACGCGACCTCGCGCTCGTCGCGGTTGCGGGTCTACTCGTCTTGACGCTCAGCCGCGCAGGAGGTTTCGCGCGAAGAAGAGGAGATTCGCCGGCCGCTCGGCAAGCCGCCGCATGAGATAGCGGTACCACTCCGGCCCGTACGGCGTCGCGACGAGGACGTCGTAGCCACGCCGCACGAGATCGAGCTGGAGACGCGGCCGGACGCCGTAGAGCATCTGGAATTGAAAGCGCTCGTTCGGGATCGCGCGCTCTCGCGTGAACGAGATCGCGCGCTCGATCAGCGTCTCGTCGTGCGTCGCGACGGCGGTGAAGCCGCCGCCTGCGAGCGACGCCTCCATCAGGCGACCGTAGGCCGCGTCGACGTCGCTCTTGCGCGGATAAGCGATCTCGGGCGGCTCGAGATACGCGCCCTTGACGAGGCGGAGGTTCGGGGCCAGCGGCAGGAGTGCCGCGAGATCGTCCTCCGTGCGGAAGAGGTAGGCCTGCAGAGCGGTACCGACGTTCGTGTGGCCGTCTTCGCGGAGCCGCCGGTAGATCCGGAGCGTGGCCTCGAGGGTGCGCGACTCCTCCATGTCGATCCGGATGAAGTTGCCGAGGCCGGCCGCGTGTGCGACGAGCTCGGAGACGTTGCTCCGTGCGAGCTCTTCGTCGATCGAGAGCCCCAGGTGCGTGAGCTTGACGGCAACGTTCGTGCGCAAGCCCTCCGCCTCGATCCTGTCGAGCACCTCGCGGTAGGAGGCGACGACCGTGCGGGTCTCCGCCTCGCCGCGGACCCCCTCCCCGAGGAGTGTCGTGTTCGTGAGGAGGCCGCTCTCGTTGAGCCGCCGCAGGACCGGCACCGCATCGTCGAGCGACTCACCGGCGACGAACCGCGCCGCGCCGAGCCGGAAGCCGTAGCGCTGCACGAGACGCTGCATCCGTGGGCTATCTGCCGCCGCGAGGATGAGGCCGCGAAGCGCGCTCACCCGCCCCACTCCCGGACGATCCGCTCGACTCCGCCTCGTTCCTCGTCGGTCAGCGCACGCAGGGGCGCGCGTACCTCGGGACCGACGGGCACGCCGCGAAACGCGAGCGCCGCTTTCGACGCCGCATGAAAGGGGAAGCGCTGCAGGCTCGCGCGGAGCGCGGTTGCCCTCTCCCCCGCCTCCGGCGTCGGCTCGCGGACGAGCGGCACGACCGCGTCCGGGAAGCTCCCCGCGAGTCCGGACACCGCGCCGGAGGCGCCCGCGGCGAGCCCTCGCGTGAGCAGAGCCTCGGCGCCGATGAAGACGTCGAGACCCTCGACGAGGTACGGCTCGACCCGCTCCCACGGGCTGTCCGAGACCTTCATCCCGGCGAGGTTCGGCACGCGCTCGCGCAACCGCTCGATCACCGCGAGCGGGATCGGGTAGCCGCTCCGCGCCTCGAACTCGTAGAGGTAGAACGGCAGCGGGGCACAGGCGCCGGCGGCAGCTTCGAAGTGGGCGAGCAGCTCGGCCTCGTCGAGGGGGAAGTACGGCGGGCCGATCACAGCGACTGCGTCGGCACCGGCGGCTGCGGCGTGCTCGGCGAGCGATGCCGTCTCGCGGGTCGTCTGGGCGCCGCAGTGGACGGCTACCTGCAGCTTTCCGCGGCCAGCGTCCACGAAGGACGCGGCGATCTCACGCCGTTCGTCCGGCGAGAAGAGCACGCCCTCCCCCGTCGTGCCGAGGACGAGAGCGCCGTCGAGCCCGTGTCCCGCGAGGAAGTCGACGTACGGCCCGACCGCGGCTCCGTCGAACGCGCCGTCCCGGAGCGGCGTCACGGCCGCCGCCAGCGCCCCGCGCAACGCCGTCATCGACGGACCCCGCTCAGATGCGCGAACGCCATCCGCCACTCGCCTCCGCCGCCCTCGACGAGCGGACGCAACTGCGCAGCGAGGCACTCCCTCTCGTCAGGCGAGAGCGACTGCTCCATCGCCTCCCGCGGCGTAGGGACATTCGGGTTCCAGGCCGTGTCGAGAAAGCCATCCCAGCGACGTGGGGGCGTGGCCTCGATGCGGGCGTCCAGCGTCAGCCGGATCGGGAAGAACCCGGTGTCTTCAGCGAGCCGTACGAGATCACGCTCGTCGAAGTCGAGCATCGGGTCGGTGGCGGTCGGCTGAATCGCCTCGAAGACGGCCCACAGCTTCTCGGTAATTGCCTCCATCCCTTCGACTCGAAAGCCCATCAATCCCCGCCGCTGCTCCGCCAAGCCGAACCGGTTGATCGGCTCCGCGAGTGAGATCCGGCCTCCCCTGGGAAGCACGCGCGCGAACTCGCCGAACGCACCGGCTTCTCCTTCACGTAGATCAGGACCGAGCGAGTCGTGACGACGTCCACGGACTCGTCCTCGATCGACGCAAGTCGGTCTGCGGCCGCCTCGACGAACCGGCACCGGTCGAGGACACCGAGCTCCGTCGCCGCCTCGCGGCAGAAGTCGAGGAGATCGGTCGAGATGTCGCTGAAGATCACCTTGCCTGCGCCTCGCTCGAGAGCGCCGAAGCCGACGAGCCCCTCGCCGCAGCCCACATCGAGCAACGTCTCTCCCTCGCGAAGCTCTGAGCGATCGAGAACGAGGTCGCGTATCTGCGCCAGCTGCTCTAGCACCTCTCTGCGAAGTTCAGCGTCGCCGCCGAAGCGCCGCTCCGTGAGCCACTCCGCCCACCGGTCACGTGTCGTCGAACCCATGCACGCAATCTAAGCTCTCGCGTCGTGCCCTCGAACCTGCACACGGAGCGAGACGGCGACGTCCTCCGCATCACGATGGCGCGTCCCGACCGGCGGAACGCGTTCGACGCGGCGCTCATCTCGGAACTCGCGGAGGCGTTCGTCGCCGTCGGTCGCGCCCGCGCGGTCGTGCTCGCCGGCGAGGGGCCGAGCTTCTCCGCCGGAGCCGACGTCGACTGGATGCGTTCCTCCGTCGATCTCTCCTACGAGGAGAACGTCGCCGATGCGAACGCGCTGCGCGCGATGCTCGAGGCGATCGACGGGTGCTCGGCCCCGGTCGTCGCGAGGGTCCAGGGTCACGCGCTCGGCGGCGGAGCCGGCCTCGTTGCGGCAGCCGACATCGCGATCGCCGCGCCCGATGCCGTCTTCGCGTTCTCCGAGGTGAAGCTCGGGATCATCCCGGCCGTCATCTCTCCTTTCGCGCTGGCCAAGATCGGCGGGGGCTCGGCGCGCCGCTACTTCGTGACCGGCGAGCGCTTCGACGCGGAAACAGCTCTCCGGATCGGGCTCGTGCACGGAATCGCGGAGAACCTCGACGCGGAGGTGGACAGGGTCGTCGGTGAGCTCCTCTCAGCGGGGCCGCAGGCTGCGCGCTGGGCGAAGCGCCTCGTCCGCGAGCGGCCGGACGGCCCCGAGACCGCCCGCTGGATCGCCGAGCGGCGGACGAGCGAGGAAGGCCAGGAGGGTCTCCGGGCCTTCCTCGAGAAACGCCCGCCGAGCTGGCGGAGCTAGTCGGCCCGGCTAGTCGGCCCAGCCGAGCTGCCGCAGCGCCCAGACGTCGTTCCAGATCTTCGTCATGTGGCGGATCTTGTCGCCGTCGAACTCCATCACGTAGACGTAGTCGGTGCTCACGGATTTCCCGGTCGGTGCAACCGGGCCGCCTTCCCCGGTTTGCGTGCCGTGGAAGACGGCGTAGGCCGCGACGTTCCCGCGCTCGGGATCGACTGCGAACGACTTCATCTCGTAGTGGCCGTCGGGGAGCGGGGTCAGCATCCCCTTCATCCACTCCGCGTAGTCGGCCAGGGTCCGGATCTCGGCCAGCGCCCCCGCCTGTGCCGCGAACGTCGCATCGGGATGGCAGTACGGGCTGCACGCCTCCCAGCCCTGGCCCGTGTCGACGGCATCGAAGAACGCCCGCGCCGTCTCCGTCAGGGACGCGGTGTCTGTTGCTGCCATGGCTACTCCTCTCGTCCCCCCGAGATATGCCGACCCTACACCTGCGCCGCGCGACGGACTCTCTCGTCGTTCGGGCCGCTACGCGACGTGACCTTGCAGAAGTGCTCGAACCCGCCGGCCGGCGCGAGGAAGCTGTGGCCGCGATGCGCGAGGCACTCACGCGCTACGAGCGCGAGGGCGCCATCGCACCGGCCGACCAGGTCCGCGAGCGGCTCGCCGCGCTCCAGCGGGCGTCCGCCTAGCGGCAGTCGGCGCAGAGGCCGACGATCTCGACCCGGTGCTCGGTGGCGACGAAGCCGTGCTCGTTCGCGGCTGCGGCGACCCAGTCGTCGAGGCCGCACTCCTGGATCTCGACCACGCGATGGCACTTTTCGCACAGCAGGTGATGGTGATGCGCGTCGCCACAGAGGCGGTAGCACTGCTCGCCGCCGTGATGTGAGAGGACGTCGATCACGCCCTTCTCGCTCAGGAGGGCGAGCGTGCGGTAGACGGTGGCGAGGCCGGCGCGGGAGTCGCGCTCGCGCAGGCGGCTCCAGAGCTGTTGCGCGGTCACATCGTCGCTCTCGCGCGCGAGCTCTTCGAGCACCTCGAGCCTCCGCGGAGTCGCGCGGACGCCGCTCCGCTCGAGCAGCTCCGAGAGGTCTTGCCGGGTCGTCGTCACGTCTACTATCCTAGCCGGAGATGGTAATGAGAACCGTTATCGTTCTCGGTCTGGAGCTATGACCCTGCCCTGGCTGGCCGTGCCCCTCGCGCTGGGCGCCGCTCTCGCGACCACGCTGGGCGGGCTGGCCGCGGTGAGGCTGGCCAACCGGTTGGGCGACCTCATAGCACTCTCCGGCGGTGTGGTCGTGGCCATCGCGCTCCTCGACGTCCTGCCCGAGGCCGAGCGCGAACTGGGCCGGCCCGAGCGGGTCTCGCTGCTCGTGGCCCTGGGGTTCGTCCTGTTCTTCCTGGCCAATCGCCTCCTCGTCCTCCATCACCGCGACGACTCCGACCAGGCCCGCGCCCACCATCGGGTCGGGGCGATGGGGGCACTCGCCCTCTCGGCCCACTCGGCCGTCGACGGGCTGGGCATCGGCCTCGGCCTCCACCTCTCCCTGGGCACCGGCCTTCTCGTCTTCGTCGCCGTGGCCAGCCACGACTTCGCCGATGGGCTGAACACCGTCTCCTTCATCCTCCGCCAGGGCGGCAGCCGGCGACGAGCTCTGAGTTGGTTGGCCGTGGACGCGGCCGCGCCGATCGCCGGCGCCGCGGTCGGGGCCTCGCTCTCCATCTCGGCCCACGGCCTCGGGTCCCTCTTGGCTGTCTACGCCGGACTGTTCATCTTTCTGGGCGCCTCCGACCTCCTGCCCGAGGCCCACGAGCACCCCTCGCGGTTGCGGGTGGCCCTGACCGTGGCCGGCTTCTGCCTCGTCGCCCTGGTGGTCTGGCTCGCCGGGCTGAGCGGCTCGTAACAGGAGCCGTCAGAACCGCTTCAGCTGGAGCCCGCCCCGGCGGACGTGGGCTGTGAAGTAGCGAACGCCGTTCGGACCCGCGACGAGCCCACGCCGGGCACCCTTGCCGACGATCGCCGCCTCCCCCGCCCCCAGGTTGCGAGGCGCGCCGTCGATCGTCAGCGTCGCCGCGCCGGCGACGACGACGTAGAGGACGTCGAGGCTCTCGTTCACGTGCTCGGGCGGGCCCTCGCCCGCCGGCCACTCGAGCAGCGTCGCGTTGAGATCGGCGCTCTCGGCGCCCCACACCGGGCCGCCTGCCATCGTCCTCAGCTGCGGAGTCCGGCGAGCATCCGTCGTGTCACGTGCAGCCGCATCTGCACGCCCGAGAGCCTGACGCCCGCGGCCACCGTGATCCGGTAGTCGACCGGGCGCAACGGCAGCGGCGTCCGGAACCTGCCGTGGGAATCGAGGATGGGGTGCGCCACGACACGCCACTGGCCCCGCTCGCGCCGCCAGACCTCGACCGAGCCGTCCGGCCGCGGCAGCACCTCGCCGGCGAGGACGCGCGGGCTCAGAGCCTGCACGTGCAGCCGCGGCGCGACGTCCACCGAGACTGACGTTCCGCTCGTGCCGGGCAGGACGAGGCGGAACGCAACGTTCGCTTGCGGCTGGATCCGGACCTGTGCCGGGCCGGTGACCTGCTTGATCGTCCGCCAGGCGCCGCTGCCGGTGCGCTGGAGCAGCAGGGCGCCCCTCAGGTTCGGGGCACGAGCGCCAATCGTGACCGAGCTCCCGTACTCGACGCGCGTTCTGCTCGCCGAAAGCCGAAGCTGGCCGACGGAGAACCAGGTGGAGAGCAGGTGAAGCGCCTTCGCGATCTGCGCCCCGCTCCGGGTCGCGAGTCGACCGGACGCCAACCGGAAGTCGACCGACTCGACACGCCAGGCCGCGTTCCGCTGGACGCGCAGCCACTCGACCGGACTGCCGAGACCGAGCCGCGCAGCGAGCCGGGCTCCCGAGAGCTCATACGGGCCCCAATCGTGGTGGGGCGAGTAGGTGTCGTACGGATCCGGGACGGAGCGCAGATAGGGGATCGGGGCCGATCCGGGCCAAGCATCCTGTACGGCCTCGGTGCGGCCGCCGGAGCTCGAGGAGTAGTACGTCCGCGCGACCTGTCCGCCGTACGTCAGCACCTGGCCGAGCGTCGCGTACACCGCCTTGTCCGAGCTCGGCTTCTCCGCGGACACCCCGCCGTAGACCTGGTCGGCGGTGGTGGCGACCAGGTCGTAGAACGCGATCGGCCTGAGCTCCGCGAGCGCGTACGAGCGTGCGGCGACCGCCTGTGCTTCGAGCGCCGCGAGGGGCCAGTGGGACGGAGACTCGGACGGGACGACACCCCGCAGATACGTGTCGAGCGCAAGCGAGTTCACGACCGAGACGTGACGGCCGTCGCTGCGCAGGAGGAGCGTCCCGTGATACGCACGTCCGTCGAATGTGAGCGGGGCGCGGGCGCAGTCGAGGACGGCCAGATGCCCGAACGACAGGCCCGTTCCGTGGCGGCCCACCGGAAGAGCGAGCTTCGGCCCGACGCCGTAGACACCCGCTGCGAGCGTGCGGGTCAGACGCTTCCCGTCGGTGACGCGCATCGGTGCGGCGCAGCCCACGGTGACGGTGCTCGCGCCGCGGGTGAGCAGGACCCGGACCCGCGCCTCGCCGGTGCGGCCCAGCTTCGTGCCGGGGTAATAGTGCGAGAGGATCCGCTGGTAGTTCCAGCCGTGCAGCGCATACCCGTACGCGCCCCACTGGCTCATGCCGACGCCGTGGCCCCAGCCGTGGCCGGTCACGATCAAGGCCGTCCCAGCGCGCGCAGTGCCGGCGATCGCGCACACGATCAATGCGATTCCCCCGGCAACCGCCAACCTCAGCCGCACGGCGATCTCCCTTCCTCCTCCAAGGTCGGTCAAGCGGGAAGGGTAGAGCCGAACGCGCCCGCCGGCGCCAGACCTCGGTCGAGGGCGCCCTAGACTCCGCCGGATGCGCCGGCTGCTCGTCGCGAACCGAGGGGAGATCGCCCTGCGCATCTTTCGCGCCTGCCGGGCCGAGGGTGTCGAGGCGGTCGCTGTCGCGGCGCCGGACGATCGCGGCGCGCTCCATGCGGAGTCCGCGGACGCGCTCGTCGAGATCGCCTCCTACCTCGATCCCGCCGAGCACGTGCGCGCAGCGCGCGAAGCCGGAGCGGACGCAGTCCATCCCGGGTACGGGTTCCTGTCGGAGAGCGCGGAGCTCGCCGAGGCCGTCCTCGACGCCGGCCTGACGTGGGTCGGCCCGCCCCCGGCCGCGCTGCGGGCCGGCGGCGACAAGCTGGCGGCGAAGGAGACGGCCCGCGCAGCCGGTGTTCCCGTGCTGCCGAGCGGCTCGCCGGAGGAGATCGGCTTCCCGCTGCTCGTCAAGGCGGCCGCGGGCGGCGGCGGACGCGGGATGCGGGTCGTGCGCGAGCCGGACGAGCTCGACGAAGCGCTCGCGGCAGCGCGGCGCGAGGCGGCCGCCGCGTTCGGCGACGACTCTGTCTTCTGCGAGCGCTACCTCGAGCGGCCGCGCCACGTCGAGATCCAGCTCCTCGCCGACCGCCACGGCAACGTCGTCTCGCTCGGCGAGCGGGACTGCTCGATCCAGCGCCGGCACCAGAAGGTGCTCGAGGAGTCGCCGTCGCCTGCACTCGACCCGGAGCTCCGCGCGCAGATGAGCGACGCGGCCGTCGCGTTCGCGCGGGCAATCGGCTACGAGAGCGCCGGAACGGCGGAGTTCGTCCTCGACGGGCGCGACTTCTGGTTCCTCGAGCTGAACGCCCGGATCCAGGTCGAGCATCCCGTGACAGAGCTCGTGACCGGCATCGACATCGTGCGCGAGCAGCTCCGCATTGCGTCCGGCGAGGCCCTGTCTGACTTGGTAACAGACTGTTACTTGCGGGGGCATGCGGTCGAGGTGCGGTTGTATGCAGAGGATCCGCGCTCGTTCCTCCCCCAGGCCGGCCGGCTCGAGCGGCTGCGGCTCCCGGAGGGGATCCGCGTCGACGCCGGCGTACGCGAGGGCGACGAGATCGGCACGGCGTACGACCCGATGATCGCGAAGCTCATCGCCGCGGGCGATACGCGCGCCGAGGCGCTCGACCGGCTCGCCGGGGCACTCCGCGAGACGGAGATCGGCGGCGTCACGACCAACCTGCCGTTCCTGCGCTGGCTCGTCGGGCACCCGCTCGTGCGTACCGGTCGCGTCACGACCGCGTTCCTCACGGAGTACCCGCCGCTCTCGGAGCCGCCTGCGGCCGTGCCCGCCGAAGTCTGGAGCGAGCCGTGGCGGCTGAACCTTCCGGCCGCGCCGGCGCGGCCGGCTCCCGACCTCGACGCCGGCGCAGGCGGCGAGGGTGCGGGCGGGCACGAGCAGTCGGAGGTCGTGGCGCCCATGCCGGGCACCGTGATCCGCGTTCTCGTCGAGCCCGGCGCCGCCGTCGCCACACGTCAGCCGCTCGTCGTGCTCGAGGCGATGAAGATGGAGACGCCGCTCGTGTCGCCGTATGACGCCACCGTCCGTGCCGTCCACGTCGCCGAGGGCGACCGGGTGGCCGGCGGCGCCGTGCTCGTGGAGCTGGACGAGTGACGGAGGTCGTACGGCTTGACGACGCAACAGCCTTCCTCGCGGAGGCCGAGCCGTTGCTGCTCGCCGACGAGGCGCGGCACAACCTGATCCTCGGCATCGCCGGGACGATCCGCGCCACGCCCGACCTCTATCCGCTGCGGAGTCTCTGGCTCGTCCGCGACGCCGGCGAGGTCGTCGCCGCGGCGCTGCGCACGGCGCCGTACAACCTCATCCTCGCCAAGCCCCGGTCCACAGCGGCGCTGGCCGCGCTCGCCGAGACCGTGGCCGTCGCCGAGGAGATCCCCGGGGTCACCGGCACGGAGCCGGAGATCCACGAGTTCGCCGAGCTCTGGTCGCGGCACAGCGGCGTCCCCGGGCGCGTGAGCATGCGCCAGGGCGTCTATGCGCTCGACCAGGTCGACCTGGTGCCGAGCGTCCCCGGGTCGGCTCGCGTGGCGACGCAGCACGATCGCGACCTCGCTCTGCGCTGGTGGATCGCGTTCGGCGAGGAGGTACTCCACGAGGGAGGCCCGGGCCGCGAGCAGGCGGAAGCGAGCCTCGACCACAAGCTCTCCGACCCGGCCAGCGGGATTCTCCTCTGGGAGGACGGCGGGGAGCCCGTCTCCCTCGCCGGCTGGGGCGGCCCGACCCCGAACGGGATCAGGATCGGCCCGGTCTACACGCCGCCCGAACTACGCGGCCGCGGGTACGCCACCGCGGTGACCGCGGAGCTCTCGCAGCGACAACTCGGCGACGGCCGCAGCTTCTGCTTCCTCTACACCGACCTCGCGAACCCGACCTCGAACGCGATCTACGAGCGGATCGGCTACCGCCGCATCGCGGAGGCTGCCGAAGTCGTCTTCGGTTCCTAGCGGTTCGGGAAGAGCTTCTGGAGCTTCATCGCGGCGCCCATGTCGCCCTTGAGCTTCAGCTTGCCGGTCATGTAGGCGCTCGTCGGGTTCTGCTCGCCCGCGATGATCTTCTGGAAGACCTCCTGGGAGGCGCTGATCGTGACGTCCGCGTCCTCGGCGCCCTCGACGACGTGCACGGTTCCCTCCTCGACCTTCACCGTCCACTGCCCGGCGCCCTCGATGTCGAAGGCGTACGAGTTGTTCATGCCCTCCGTCTTGGACATGTCTGCTTCGGAGGGAAGCGTCTCGAAGAACTCCTGCACGGTGCCTGGCATCAATCGCTCCTTCTCGGGGTGTCGCGCGAGTCTATGCCGCGGTGCACGGCAGACACCGTTACCATCGCGCTCCGATGACCAAGGTGGAGATCGCGCTGCCGGGCCAGGCGGCGGACGCGGATGCGCTTGCGCTGCCCGTTGCTCAGCCTCTCGGTGGCGACGGCGCGAAGATCGTCGACGAGAAGCTCGGCGGCCGACTCGCTCGCCTCGGAGAGAGCGGCGAGCTGCGCGGCGAGCGCGGCGAGGCAGTCCTCCTCCATTTGAACGGCGAGCTCGACGCGCCGCGCCTCGTCGCGGCCGGCGTCGGCAAGCGCGAGGAGGTCGACGCCGACGCGCTGCGCACGGCAGCGTCCGCGACCGCGCAGGCACTCTCGCGTGTCGGCGGGACGCTCGTCTGGTTGCTCGACGAGTCGCTTCCGGTGCCGCTGCCCGAGCAGGCTGCGGCACTCGTCGAAGGCACGATCCTCGGGTCCTACTCCCCGGGCCGGTGGAAGGCGAAGAACGAGACGAAGGCGCCGGAGCGAATCGTGATCGGGCACGCCGACGATCCGGAGCTGCGGGCGGCCGTCGAGCGGGCGGCGATCGTCGCCGAGCGGGCGAACCGGGCACGCGACCTCTCCAACATGCCGCCGAACGAGCTCACGCCTCACACACTCGGCGAACGGGCGAAGGAGCTCGCCGCCGAGCACGAGCACCTCACCTGCGAGGTGCTCGGGACGCGCGAGCTCGACGACCTCGGGATGGGCGCGCTGAGCGCCGTCGGACGCGGCAGCCGCAACGAGCCGCGCCTGATCGTGCTCCGCTACGACCCGCCCGGTGCGCGCGACGACATGCTGCTCGGGCTCGTCGGCAAGTCGATCACCTTCGACGCCGGCGGGATCTCGATCAAGCCGTCCGGTGGGATGCAGGACATGAAGGGAGACATGTCCGGCGGTGCCGGGACGCTGCACGGGATCGGAGCTCTCGCCGCGCTCGGGACCCCGGTGCGCGCGATCGCCGCACTCGCCGCCGCCGAGAACCTGCCCGGCGGCGACGCGTTCCGGCCCGGCGACATCCTCCGCGCCGCGAACGGCAAGACGATCGAGGTGATCAACACCGACGCCGAGGGACGGCTCGTCCTCGCAGACGCGCTCTGGTACGTCCGCCGCGAGGGAGCGACGCACGTGCTCGACCTCGCGACGCTGACCGGAGCGATGGAGCTCGCGCTCGGCGACCTCTACGCCGGCGGATTCGCGAACGACGCCGAGTGGGGCGAGCTCGTGGTGGAGGCGGGGCGGCGCAGCGGCGACCTCATCTGGCCGTTCCCGCTGCATCCTCGCTACCGGCGCTACATCGACTCGTCGTTCGCGGACATGAAGAACGGCTCGACGTTGCGCCAGGGCTCTCCGGCGCTCGCCGCCGAGTTCCTGCACGAGTTCGCAGGCGACGGCCCGTGGATGCACGTCGACATGGCCGGGCCGGCCTTCCTCGAGCGCAGCCGCGGCGACTACCTCCGCGTGCCCGGCGGGACGGGCTGGGGCGTCCGGCTCATCGCCGAGCTCGGCAGGCTCGTCGCTTGAACTTCGAGCTGAGCGACGAGCAAGAGCTGATCCGCCGCACCGTCCGCGACTTCGCGGAGACGAAGGTGGCACCGGTCGCGGAGGAGCTCGACCGCGAGGCCCGCTTCCCGTACGAGCTCGTCGCCGAACTGGGCGGGCTCGGGCTGATGGGCCTGCCCATCCCGGAGGAGTTCGGCGGCGCGGGCGGCGACACCGTCTCCTACGCGATCGCGATCGAGGAGCTGACGCGGATCGATTCCTCAGTGGCGATCACCGTCGCAGCGCACACCTCGCTCGGGACGATGCCGCTCCTCCTCTTCGGCAACGAGGAGCAGAAGCGGGAGTGGCTGCCGCGGCTGGCCTCGGGGAGCGGGCTCGCGGCGTTCGGGCTGACCGAGCCGGATGCGGGCTCCGACGCGGGCGCGACTCGAACGAAGGCCGAGCTACGCGACGGCGAATGGGTGATCGACGGCTCGAAGATCTTCATCACGAACGCGGGCACGGACATCACCGCGTGCGTCACGATCACGGCGCGCACCGGCGAGGACGAGATCTCGAACCTGATCGTCCCGAACGGCACCGCCGGCTACGAGATCTCGGCGCCGATGCACAAGCTCGGCTGGCGGGCGTCGGACACGCGCGAGCTCTCCTTCCGCTCGTGCGCCGTGCCGGAAGGGAATCTGCTGGGCGAGCGTGGGCGCGGGTTCAAGCAGTTCCTCGACATCCTCGACGGCGGGCGCATCTCGGTGGCTGCGATGGGCGTCGGTCTCGCGCAGGGTGCGTACGACCTCGCGCTCGCCTACGCGAAGGAGCGGCAGCAGTTCGGAAAGCGGATCGCGAGCTTCCAGGCGATCCAGTTCCAGCTCGCGGACATGGCGACGGAGATCGAGGCCGGACGGCAGCTCGTCTACCGGGCGGCGTGGCTCAAGGACACGGGGAAGCCGTTCGCGCTGGCCGCCGCGCAGGCAAAGCTCTACACCGGGCTCCTGTCGAACCGCGCCGTGAATGCGGCGCTCCAGATCCACGGCGGCTACGGGTTCATGGAGGAGTTCGCGATCGCGCGCCTCTACCGCGACCAGAAGATCCTCGAGATCGGCGAGGGCACGAACGAGGTGCAACGCATGGTCATCGCCCGGCACCTCGGTCTCTGAGGCGAGACACACTTACGTCACGGTGGCTGCCACCGTGACGTGGGTGTGACGGCACCGTGACGTAGGTGTGACGGCACAATCCATTCGTGCTTCCCGTTGTGTTCGCCGCCGTTGCGGCGCTTCTCTTTCTCCAGGCCGTCGCGCGGTTGCGGCGCCGAGGGCGCGCCGATCTCGCGGGCTGGGATCGGATCGCGCTCTTCGCCGCCGGGCTCGGAGTGAGCGTCTTCGCCCTCGTCGGCCCACTCGACCGGATCGCCGACGACAAGCTCCTCTTCGCGCACATGGGCCAGCACGTCCTGATCGGCGACCTCGGCCCGGCGCTGATGGTCGCCGCGCTGCGCGGGCCGCTGCTCGTCTTCCTCCTTCCCGCCCCCGTCCTCGCGCGGCTCGCGCGCAGCGCCGGGATCCGCTCTGCCCTCCGCACGCTGCTGCGCCCGCGCGTCGCGTTCTCGCTCTGGGCTGCGAACCTCGCGATCTGGCACGTGCCGAGCGTCTACGATGCCGCCCTCGCCCACCCCGGTCTGCACGACTTCGAGCACGTCTGCTGGGCGATCTGCGGAATCCTCGTCTGGACGCTCCTCGTCGATCCGGGCTCGCATCGCCGCCTGAGCATCGGCGGCCGCGTCGCGCTCGCCGCGGCGCTGTTCGCAGCGGGACAGATCCTGACCGACGTGCTCGTCTTCTCCTTTGCGCGCCTCTACCCCGCCTACCACGGCGCGTACGGGGTGTCGGCGGTAACCGACCAGCAGCTCTCCGGGATCGTGATGATGGTCGAGCAGCTCGTCACGCTCGGCACCTGCGTGGCGCTGCTCCTGCGGCCCCGCTGGAGCCGCAAGCGCGCGTCCCGTCTTGCAGCCGCGACGTGAACGAGACGGCGTTCAGCTTCGAGCCGGTCTTTCTCGCGCTCGCAGTCGCCGCAGCCGCGCTCTACTGGCGGGACGCGCGCGCCGCCGCGCCGCCGCGCTGGCGCATCGTCGCCTTCGCGTCGGGCCTCTTCCTGATCGCCGCCTCCCTCAACTCGCCGCTCGAGACGATCGCGTCGAAGTACCTGCTCCTCATGCACCTGCTCCAGAACGCGCTCATCGCGGACGTGGCGCCGCTGCTCGTCGTGCTCGGCCTCACCCCGGAGATGCGGGACAAGCTCGCCCGGCGCGGCCTCGGACGGCTCCGCTCGCGCTGGATCCTCCCGCTCTGGCTCGGCGCCTGGTATCTGACGCACCTCGCCCCCTTCTACAACTGGGCGCTCCGCACCGGCTGGGGACTGAACCTCGAGCACGGGATCCTCATCGCCGCCGGGCTTCTGTTCTGGTGGCCGATCGTGAGCGGCCGTCTCTCGCCGCCTGCGGGCCTCGGTTACCTCGCCGTCGCCTTCATCGGCTCGTCCTTCCTCGGCCTCGCGTACATCTTCTCGAGCAGCCCGTTCTACACGTTCTACGAGCACGCGCCGCGGCTGTGGGGACTGTCGCCGACCCGCGACCAGAACCTCGGCGGGATCTTCATGAACGGCGAGCAGACGCTCGTCTTCCTCCTCGCGATCGGCTGGTTCGTCGTGCGCCTGCTCGACGAGGAGCAGGCGGCCCACGAACCGGCCTCGCTTTCGGATTCATAGCCGCACGCGGTGGTAGCGTCGCGCGTGGTGCAACGGGCGCTCGCATTGGCTGGAGTGGTGGGCGCCGTGCTGGTGCTCGCGGCACCGGCTTCGGCTGCCATTTTCATCCGTCTCGCGACTGTCCACGTTCATCGCGGCGGGCTACTTCGCATCGTCGGAAACGCGCGTCACATGCCCCTTTATGCCTTGCCGGCTCGCAAGATGCCGTGCATCAGGGTGTACGCCACATGTCCGCCGATTCGTCGCGCGACCGCGCCGAGCCGGCCGTTTATCTTGCTCGGCCGTGCGCCGGGGAAGGTCAGTGCGAACTACGACTACATGTCCCGACGTTTCACGATGCGCCTCCCCCGCGCGCTGCCCGCGGGCAAGTACGTCGTCTTCGTCTGGTGCGCTTCGTGCGACGGTTCGCTCATCTCCGCCGGAACCAACCCATCCGGACAACCGCAGATTCTCGACGTGCGCCGCTGACTCCATGACGAATCTCCTCTTCAAGCAGTTCCTGGACGACGACCTCGGTTGCGCGTGTTACCTCGTCGGCGATGAGCACGCCGGCGTCGCGGTCGTCGTCGACCCGCCGTACGCGATCGAGCCGCTGCTCGAAGAGGTCGAACGCCGCGACGTCAGGCTGATCGGCGTCGTCGAGACGCACACGCACGCAGATCACGTCTCCGGTCACGGGCGGCTCGCGCTCGAGCACGGCGTCCCGATCCACGTCCATACGGCCGCCGAAGCCGCGTTTCCGCACGAGCCGCTCGAGGACGGAACGGAGATCGACGTGGGCGACGTCGTGCTGCGCACGATCCACACGCCGGGCCACCGGCCCGAGCACTGCTGCTTCGCGGTGATCGACCGCTCCCGCGGCGACGACCCCTGGCTCGTCCTGACCGGCGACTCGCTCTTCGTCGGCGACGCGGGGCGCCCCGACCTCGCGGTCGCCGTGCGGGAGGGAGCAGAGGGCATGTTCCACAGCCTGCGGCGCATCGTCGAGCTCGGCGACGGCGTCGAGGTCTTCCCCGGCCACGTCGCCGGCTCGCTCTGCGGCGCGGCGATGAGCTCGAAGGCTTCCACGACGATCGGCTTCGAGCGCCGCTTCAACCACGCACTGAAGGGGGAGCTTCAGGAGTTCGTGGACGCCGCGCTCGGCCCTCAACCGCCGCGGCCGCCGAACATGGAGCGGATCGTCGAGCTCAACCGCGGCGAGCTCCTCGGTGCGCAGGCGCCGCTCGAGCGGCTCGACTCGGCGCCGGAGGACGCGATCGTTCTCGACGTGCGCCCGACGGCCCTCTTCGCAGCCGGCCACCATCCGGGTGCCGTCGGGATCCCGATCTCCGGCTCGAGCTTCGCCACCAAGGCCGCGTTCGTCCTGCCCGAGCGGCCGCTCCTCCTCCACGCAACGGACGAGGCGGAGGCTGGGCGCGCCGCCCGGTCCCTGCACGCGGTCGGGCTGTTCGAGATCTGCGGCTGGCAGGAGGGCGGCGGCTCCGAAAGGCTCGAGCCGGTCTCGCTCGACGAGCTCCAGACGCTGCTCGGGAACGACGAGATCGAGCTCCTCGACGTGCGCGAGGCGGACGAGCGAGACGAGGGACATGTTCCGGGCTCACGTCATCTCCCCTACCGGACGGCACGGGCGGCGGCCGAGGCGGGACTGCTCAACGGCCGTCCGGTCGTGACGATCTGCGAGTCGGGCGCCCGTGCGGCAATCGCGGCGAGCGTTCTGCAGGCGGCCGGAGTGGATGCGCGTCCGGTGCTCGACGGCGGAATCCCCGACTGGCAGGCCCGCGGCGGCGAGACGACGTCCTTCCGCCGCTGCGGCTCGTAGATCCGGCTAGGCCAGCAGGCGGGCGAGCGCGGTGACGGCCGCCGCGCCGACCACGACGACGATCATCGGCGCGCGCCTCGTGACGGCGACGACGGCGAATGCCGCGCCGAGGACGCGCGCATCGAGCGTCAACGCGCGTCCCTTGCCGAAGGTCTCGACGATGACCAGCGCCGCGAGCAGCGCCGAGGCGAGCAACTCGACGACGCTCAGCGCCCCGGCCGGGAGTGGGCGGTCGCCCAGCGTCAGCGGCCCGGCCAGCTTCAACGCCGCCGTCGCGAGCGCGAGCACGGCGATCATCACCCACACGCCGGTCACGAACGCAGCCTCGAGGCTGCAACGGTCGCGGCCGCGGCCGCCAGGATCGGCAGGCCGGCCGGCACGAGGGGAGTCAGTGCGAGCGCGATTCCGGCTCCGCCGCCGGCCGCGGCCAGCCTGCGCCGGCCGCGGGCTTCCGCAAAGAGAAGCGAGACGAAGAAGGCCGGGAACAACGCGTCGAGCCCGAGCGCGTTCGGGTCGCCGAGTCGCGGGCCGACGAAGACCCCGACGACGGTGCCCAGCACCCAGCCGGCGTACTGCGGGACGCTGACGCCGACCATGTACCAGGGGTCGAACGCGCCGCCGCCGATGCTCGCCGCCGCCCACGACGCATCGACCGTGGTCATCGCAAACGCGGCCCGCGAGGAAGCCCGGCCGCGCAGCGAAGGCGCGAGCGCCAACCCCATCGCCAGGTAGCGCGCGTTGAGGAGCACGGCCGCGACGATCGCGGCTCCCGTGCTCCCTCCGGCAGCCAGCACCGCGAGCGCGCCGAACTGCGCCGACCCCGAGAACACCAGGATCGACATCACGATCGGCGCCACCGCCCCCATCAGCGGCCGCGCGAGCACACCGAACGAGATCGAGATCGCGAAGACGGCGATCCCGAAGGGGATCCCGCGGCGAATCCCCGCCCTGCGCCGCTCGCTTGCAGAGCCGGGGCGTTCGGGCGCGCGTGCAGCACCCATGCGCGCCCCTCGCTACCCGCCCGCGACCCAGCTCACGAGCGGGATCTCCATCTCGTTCGGCGAGCGCCCGCCGTGCTGCCCCAGGAAGTGCTGCTCGAAGCGGCCGGGCTCGAGCCAGTACGCCGCTTCGCCCGCTCCCGGCAGGACGACGAGATTCGCGAGCCGCGAGGTGAGCGCGTCGGTGACGTCGGAGCCGAACAGACCCTCGGCGAGCAGATCCTCCACCTTGTGCACCTCTGCGACGTCGGCGAGCAGGTCGCCGAGCCGCGCAACGACCTCGTCGAGCCGGTCGGGCAGCACGTGGAGGAACAGGTCTCGGCACGACCCGGCCGGCGCGAGTGGCTTGCCGTCCGCGCCGGCGACGAGATGCTGTCCGAGCTCGGGCCAGGCGACGTTCACGTAGGTCGTCCGCTCGGGAGAGATCCCCTCCATCCCGTGATCCGCCGTGAGCAGGACGAGCGTTCCCTCGGGCCACGGCGCCTCGGCGATCGCCGACAGGGTCGTCTCCATCACCGCCGCCACCTCGGGCGCCTCCGTCCCGACCACGTGCATCAACGCATCGGCACCGTCGAAGTAGATCGTCCCGTACGCGCGCTCCTCTGCAGCGAGCGCTGCGCAGAGCGAGGCCAGCCCCGCGCGCGTCTCGGCGAAGGGATGGACCGTCGCTTCCCGGAGGAGCGCGTTGCTCGTCAGCGAGCCCGCGAACGCGGCCGGCAACGCGACATGGCTCGGAACGGGGAGCAAGCGCCGGTACAGCGTCTGCTCGGGGAAGAGATCCCGCGGCGTGAGGCCGGAGTCGCGCAGGGTCTCGGGACGATCGTCGCCCGCGAAGGAGAACCAGAGCGGCGTGACGAGGCGATTCAGCCGCGGCTCGAGGACATGCCACTCGTAGAGGCCGTGCTCCCCGAGGGGAAGCCCCGAGTGGATGGTCGTCGCATGAACGGTCGTGGTGGACGGAAAACAGGAGGCCCATCGCTCCACTCGCGCGTCGCTGAAGAGCGGGTGATCAGCGTGGCGCTCGAGAAAGCGCCAGCCGAACGCGTCGAAGTAGACGAGGACGACGCGCGGATGCTCCACGAGGCTCGCCTCGATCAGGTCGGGCAGCTCGTCGAAGCAGCGGCTCAATCGAGCCGCTCGACCGGGTAGCCCCAGCCGCGCATCTGCTCCAGCAGCTGCTCGCAGTGCTCGGCGTCCCGCGTCAGCAGCGTGAGCTCGATGCCCGTGTACCCGACCGGCACGCCTGCCGCCTCACGCTGGTGCTCGACCTCGACGACGTTCACCCGCTCGGCGGCGAGCAGTTCGAGGAGCTTCGCGAGCTCACCGGGACGGTCGACCACGCGCGTCCGCAACACGAGATAGCGACCGCTGATCGCGAGGCCGCGGCGCATGACCTGCACCATGAGCGAGGCGTCGATGTTGCCGCCGGACAGGAGTGGGAGAACCGGCCCCGAGCCCCCGACAAGCCCACCGAGAACCGCGGCGACCGCTGCCGCTCCGGCACCTTCGACGACGAGCTTCGTCCGCTCGGCCAGGAGAACGATCGCCTCGGCGATCTGCTCGTCCGAGACCGCGACGATGTCGTCGAGCGTCTCGTCGAGGATCGACATCGTCAGCTCGCCGGGATCCTTGACGGCGATTCCGTCGGCGATCGAGTGGCCGGAACCTCCCGGCATCGTCCCGGCGGCACGAACGCCCACGATCCGCAATCCCGGGCGGACGGCGCGCAGCGCGAGCGAGATGCCCGAGGCGAGCCCACCGCCGCCGATCGGAATCACGACCGTCTCGAGCTCGTCCACCTGCTCCGCGATCTCGAGCCCGATCGAACCCTGGCCGGCGATCACGAAGGTGTCCTCGTACGGGTGGACGAGCGTGGCGCCGGTCCGCTCGACGTATGCGGACGCGGCCTCGAGCGTCTCCGCCCAGACCGCGCCGACCTGCTCGACCTCGGCGCCGTAGCTGCGGGTGGCGTCGAGCTTCGCCATCGGCGAGTAGAAGGGCATGAAGACGTGCGCGTGCGCTCCGAGCTCCCGGGCGGCCCACGCGACGGCCTGGCCGTGGTTGCCCGCGCTCGCCGCGACGACCCCGGCGGCGAGCTCCTCGGACGAGAGATTCGACAGCTTCGTGTAGGCGCCGCGGATCTTGAACGAGCCGGTCCGCTGCAGGTTCTCGGCCTTGAGCTGCACGGGGCGGCCCGCGAGCCGCGACAGCGTCTCGGAGGGGTAGACGGGCGTGACGCGCGCGACTCCCTCGAGCCGCTCGCGTGCGCGCTCGATCTCAGGAAGGCCGGGTGCCGTTGTCGTCGCCATCGTGAATGCGGAAGACCTTCTCGAGTATCTCTTGCACCGCGGTCAACGGGTCGAGCTCACGCGCCTGCACCTCGGCGAGGAGACGCCGTAGCTCGGCGTCGTCGGCCACCGCCCGCTCGAGGTGACGGCTCGCCCGGCTCGACGCGACCGCGAAGACCTCGCGCGCGAGGTTGGCCCGGCGCCGCTCCTCGAGCTGCCCGCTCTGCTCGAGGAACGTACGGTGCTCGGAGACCTTCTCCCACAGCTCGGGCACGTGCTCGCCGCGCACGGCCTCGGTGAGGACGATCGGGGGGTTCCACTCGCGGCTGCGATCGAGGGCCAGGATCGAGCGCACCTCGTTCAGCATCGTCTTCGCCGCCGGCAGATCCATCTTGTTGATCGCGATCACGTCCGGGATCTCCATGATCCCGGCCTTCAACGCCTGCACGGCGTCGCCCGAGCCCGGCATGAGGACGAGGAGGACGGTGTCGGCGATCCCGATCACCTCGACCTCGCCCTGCCCCGCCCCCACCGTCTCGAGGAAGACGACGTCCTTGCCGGCGGCGTCGAGGACGAGCAGAGCCTGCAGCGTCGCCTCGGCCAGACCGCCGAGATGTCCACGCGTCCCCATCGAGCGGATGAAGACGTCCGGGTCGAGAAAGTGGTCGCTGAGCCGGATCCGATCGCCGAGCAGCGCGCCGTGCGAGAACGGGCTGGAGGGATCGACGGAGACGACGCCTACGGTGACCTCACGCGCCCGCACGTGTCGGATCAGGGCCGAGACGAGGCTCGACTTCCCGACGCCCGGAGACCCGGTCACACCGACCGAATAGGCGGAGCCGGTCTGCGGATAGAGGTCTGCGACGACGCCGTACGCGAGCGGGTCGCCGTCCTCCACGAGCGAGATCGCGCGGGCGAGAGCGCGCCGGTCTCCCTCGCGGACGCCGGCGGCCAAATCCTCGCGTGTCCAGTCCCGGCGCCCCGCCATCGCACGGATGCTATGCGCTCGTCAACGTGTCTTCCGGGGGGACAGACCGGCGAACGGCACCCCACGTGCGACCGGTAGTCCGGTCAGCTCTCCGTGCCTTCGGCACGAAAGCCGCCGGAGATCGCGTTCTCCAGGCGGCGGAGCTCGTCCTCTCCGGGCCAGAGGCGCGGCTCTCCGTCGAGCGCCTCTTCGGCAGGTACGACCTCCGCCTCGGCGGCGGTCTCCTCGCCGTGGCGACGGGCGAGGGCCGACCCCGAGAGTGCCGCGACGAGCAGCACGCCGCCCGCGGCGCCCCAGATCCAGCGCGCACCCACGCGGTGCACGAAGAGGCCGCCGACCCCGTTGCCGACCCCGGCCAGCACGAACGTCGCGCTCATGACGAAGGTGAGCGCCCGCCCGCGCATCACGTCGAACGTGCCGCGCTGGACGAGCAGCGCGTTGCACGCGATCGCTGTTCCGTTCCCGATTCCGACGACGATGCAGCAGGCAGCGGCCACCCAGACGTCGGGGCTCGCCGCGGTCGCGAAGTAGCCGACTGCCATCAGCGCCAGACCGAAGCCGTAGACGCGTGCGACCCCGTGGCGGGAGAGCACCTCACCGCTCGCGAAGCTGCCGACGACGAGGCCCCCGCCGATCGCCCCCAGGAGGAGCCCGTAGCCGAAGTCGCCGGCATCGAACGTGTTCTTCGCAAGGAAGATCTCGGTGACCGTCCCGGCTCCGGCCGCGAAGGAGGCGATGCCCCAGCCGACGAGCACCGCGCGCATCGAGGGGGAGCTGAGCGCGGCGGCGAAGCCCTCGCGGAGGTCGGTCCAGTGCCCGCGGGAGAGCGCGCGCTCGCTCTGCAGCTGGCCCGGCGGGATTCGCAGGAGGAGCATGATCGAGACGACGAACGAGGCGGCGTTGATCCCGTACGCGGCCGAGGGGCCGGCTCCCGCCGTGAGGATCCCGCCGACGAGGGGCCCGATCGCCCAGCTCGCGTTCTCGACGGTCTGGAGGAGCGCGTTTGCGTTCGGTAGCTGCTCGTCGGGGACGAGATTCGGAATGCCCGCATAGACCGCCGGCCGGAAGAAACCGGTGGCGAGGCCGGCGACGAGCGCGAGCGCGACCACCGTTACCGCGTTCGTGGCGAAGGGCAGAGCGACGAAGACCGCGACCCGCAGGACGTCTGCGCCGATCATCAGCGACCGGCGCTCGAGCCGGTCGAGCAGCGGCCCCAGCAGGAGACCGACCGCGATCGTCGGCAGGAACTCGACGACGAGCACGGCCGCGACCCAGAGGCCGGAATAGGTCGACGAGGCCGTCCGGTCCTTGACGTCGATCGCGAGCGCGACGGCCGCGAGCAGCGTTCCCACGCTCGAACCAAAGGTCGCGAAGAAAAGGTTCCGGAATCCCGGCAGCCTCAACGGTGCGAGCTGGGCAGACGAGAGCCTCACGACCTAGTCGCCGAACGTACCACCTGTGCGGGACGATTACGAGACGCCTGAAAGGACGTGTCCCAATGCGGCCGAGAAGGCCTCGTTCTCATCGGGTGTGCCGACGGTGACCCGGATTCCCTCGGGCGCTCCGAAGCCGTCGAGCGGGCGGACGATGACACCCTGGCGCAGGAGCCGCTCATAGAGCCCGCGCCCGCCGCCGACGTCGGCGAAGAGGAAGTTGCCACGAGCCGGCCCCACCGGATCCAGCCCATGGCTGCGCAGGATCTCAGCCAGGCGGTCTCGCCCGGTCGCATTCAGCGCGCGCCGGCGCGCGATCTCCTGCGGATCGTCGAGGCTGGCGAGCGCCCCGGCCTGCGCGGTCGCGGCCACGTCGAACGCACGTCGCACCTTGCTCGTGGCTGTCGCGACGTCCGCCGGCGCAGCGGCCCATCCCACCCGGCAGCCGGCGAGCCCGTAGATCTTCGAGAACGTCCGCAGCACGACGATGCGTCGGCCTTCGCGGAAGAGCTCGAGCCCGTCCACGTAGTCCGGGTCGTCGATGTACTCGAAGTACGCTTGGTCAAGGACGCAGAGGACGTGCTCCGGCAACCGGTCGAGGAACGCAACCAGCTCCTCCCGGCCGTTCGCGGTGCCGGTCGGGTTGTTGGGATGACAGACGTAGACGAGCTTGGTCCGCGGGCCGATCGCCGCGAGCAGGCCGTCGAGGTCGTAGGTGTGGCCACGGAGCGGGACGCGGCGCGCTTCCGCGCCGAGCTTCGCCGCGTCGAGGACGTAGCTGGGGAAGGAAGGCCAGCCGCAGACCACCTCGTCACCGGGATCGAGCGTCGCCTGGGAGAGCAGGTCGATGATCCCGTCCGCTCCCGCCCCGACGATCAGCTCCTCGAACGCGACCCCGTTCCGCTCGGCGAGCGCCGCCCGCAGTGCCCAGACCCCTCCGTCCGGGTAGCGGTTGAGCTCGAGTGCGGCGCGTTCCATCGCCTCGAGCGCCGCCGGGAACGGGGGAAACGGCCCCTCGTTCGAGGCGAGCTTTACGACCTGCTCCAGTCCGAGCTCCCGCTGCACCGCCTCGACCGGCTTGCCCGGCTCATAGGGCACGAGCCCGTCGATCGAGGCGCGGAAGAGGCTCACCTGCTCTTGTCGTTCTTCTTCCGGTTCGCGAAGCGCCCTGTGACCTGCTTCGCCTTCTTGCGTGCCACCATCTTCCCCACCTTGAGGGTGAGGAAGCCGATGACGGCGTTGCGTCGATTGACGATGCTCATGAGCTCCTCCTGTTCGATCCCGCGCAGCCCTATGCCGTCGCGGCCGCGCGCGGCTTCCGGTTCGGGATGTGGATGGCCCGGCCGAGCGCGACCAAACCTGCTTCCTTGATCGCCTCCGAGAGCGTGGGATGGGGCGCGATGCCGTCGGCGACGGTCTCCACCGTCGACTCGGCGTCGATCGCCACGACCCCCGCCTCCACCATGTCCGTCACATGCGGGCCGACCATCACGAGCCCGAGCAGCTCGCCGTACCGCGTCTCGTGGATCGACTTCACCCAGCCGACCGTCTCGTCCTGCATGACGGCGCGTGCATTCGCCACCCAGGGGAAGCGGCCGACCGCCACGTCGTCGCCGTACTGCTCGCGCGCCTCGGCCTCGGTCAGCCCCACGGAGGCGATCTCGGGATCCGTGTAGATCGGCCGCGGCACGGCGGGCGAGTCGATCACGGCCTCGTGACCCATCGCGTTCTCCGCCGCGACCTCGCCCTCGCGGAAGGCGGTGTGCGCGAGCTGCCAGTAGCCGGCGCAGTCGCCGACTGCGTAGATGTGCGGGACGTTCGTCCGCCGGTGGTCTTCCGCCGCGATGCCCGCGCGCCGGTCGTACTCGACGCCGGCCTCCTCGAGGCCGATCCCCTCGACGAGCGGCCCGCGGCCCACGCTGACGAGCATCAGGTCTGCTTCTGCCGTCTCCCCGTCGCCGTAGTGGACGGTCAGCTGGGAGCCGTCGTCTTCGACCTTCGAGCACTGCTTGCCCAGTTGGAGAGAGATGCCGCGGCGCCCGAGCTGCTTCGCGAGCTCCTTTGCCGCGTCGGCGTCCTCCTGCGGGATCAGCGTGTCGAGCATCTCGACGATCGTGACGTCCGAGCCGAAGCGCTGGAAGATCGACGCGAACTCGCAGCCGATGATCCCGCCGCCGAGGACGACGAGACGGCCCGGCACCTCGTCCCGGGCGAGGAGCCCCGTCGAGTCGACGCAGCGCGGGGAATCCAGGCCTTCGATCGGCGGGCGGAACGGATACGAGCCGGTGGCGACGATCGCGGAGCGGAACGTGACGTCCTCCCCACCTTCGACGGCGATCGTGTTCGCGTCGCGGAAGCGGCCGGTGCCCTTGACCCACTCGACGCCGTTCGCCTTGAAGAGGCTCGCCACGCCGGAGGTCATCTGCTCGACGACGCCCGCCTTCCACGCGTTCGCAGCGGCGAAGTCGAGCTTCGCCTCGCCCACCTGGACTCCGAACTTCGCGAAATGCTCCTCGGCCTCCTTGAGCGCGAATGCGGTCTGCACCCATGCCTTGGTCGGGACGCAACCGACGCGCAGGCACGTGCCGCCGAGCTCGGGCTCCTTCTCGATGCAGGCGACCCTCGCGCCGAGCTGCGCGGCGCGGATCGAGGCGCTGTACCCGCCCGGGCCGCCTCCGAGGACGGCGACGTCAACTTCCATGCTCACTCATCTCCCTGGTCTTGTTCGTTCTGACACTACTCAGAGGTCGGCAACCATCGTGATGGTTCCGTCTTCCCGCCGATGCTCATGGAAACCGTGCCTCTCGTAGAAGCCCGTCTGGCCCGGCTCGGCGCTGAGGCTGACGCGAGGGAAGCCGTCCGAGCGGGCGCGTTCGAGCAGCGCTTCGAGCAGCTCGCCGCCGGTGCCGTGCCCGCGATGGCTCGGAACGACCGCGATCGTCAGCTCGGGTGTCTCCTCGTCCACGAAGCCGAAGCCGGGCGCCGACGCGGGGAAGAGCCTGTACCACGCGGCGCCGAAGATATTCGGGCCCTCGAAGGCGATCACACCCGCGTCGCCGCGCCGCCCCCAGTTCTGGACGTAGCGGAAGACGGGCAGGTCGGGATCCTGCGCGATCCGCCAGTGATAGGCGTGGCGCAGCATGTCCCGCAGAAAGCGCATGTCCTGGAGGTCCGCGTCGCGGAGCATCAGTCGCCCAGCTCCTGGGCGAGCTGGATCCGGTTGCCGTCCGGGTCGTAGATGTCGAGCAGCCGCATCTCGCCGGTCAGCTCGAGGACGATCCCGACCTCGACCCCCGCCTCGCGCAGCCGGTCCGCCTCGGCCTTGAGGTCGGCTACATCGACGTGTGCGACGCCGTCGTCGTGCAGCTCGCCCTCCGCGAGGCCGATCTCCATCTCGCCGCGCCGCAGCTCGGACCAGCGGGCCTCGAAATCGACCGCCGTCTCCTCGAAGCCGAGCAGCTCCTGGTAGAAGCGCCGTCCCTCGTCGAGGTCGCGAACGTGGTACCAGACGGTCGGGGCCACCGCGCTCCGCTCCTAGAGGGCGAGCCCCGGGTCCTCGAGGCTCTCGCGGACTGTCTGGAGGAACGCGGCGGCGGGGGCGCCGTCGACCGCTCGGTGGTCGAACGTGCCGGTGAGCGTGACCATCGGCCGCACGGCCGTCCCGCCGTCAGCCGGAACGACGCGATCCTCGGTCGCGCCGACGGCGACGATCGCCGCCTGCGGCGGGTTGAGCACCGCGGTGAAGCTCTGCACGGCGAACATCCCGAGGTTCGAGATCGTGAACGTGCCGCCCTCGAGATCTTCGGCACGGAGCTTGTTCTCGCGCGCCCTCCCGACGAGATCCGCGCGGACGCGTGCGATCTCGGTCAGCGAGAGACGCTCGGCGCTGCGGATCACGGGCACGACGAGCCCCTGCGGCGCCGCGACGGCGAGGCCGATGGTCGCGCTCGGGTGGAGGAGGATCGCATCCTCCGTGAACTCCGCGTTCACCTCGCGGTGTCGCATGAGGGCCCGAGCGCACACCTTGGTGAGGACGTCGGTGACGGTGAGGCGGACGTCCGGGTCGCGCTCGCGGAACCTGGCGACGAGGTCGTTCACGCGGGTCATCTCGGCCGACACCTGAAGCTGGAAGACCGGGATCTGCCAGGCCTCGGTGAGCCTGCGCGCGATCGTCTTGCGGATGTTCGTGAGCGGGAGCCGCTGGACCTCGCCGGCCGGCACCGGCACGGCTCCGGGAGCGGGAGCCGACGGCGCGCCGACCTCGCCGCGCTCGACGTCTTCGGCGACGATGCGGCCTTCGGGGCCGGTGCCGCGCAGGGTGGCGAGATCGATTCCGCGTTCGCGCGCAAGCCGGCGCGCGAGCGGTGAAGCCTTGATCCGACCGTTCGTCGTCGCAGTTGCGCGGGCTTCGGGAGGCGCCGCCGGCTCCGGCTCGGCGGGTTGCTCGGCTTCGGCGGGTGGAACGGGCGGAGTTGCTCCTGCCGGCTCCGGTACCGCTTCGCCTTTGTCTCCGATGAAGGCGACCGTCTGCCCGACGGGAACCTCTCCCTCGGCGACGGCGATCTTGAGCAGGACACCGTTCGCCTCGGCCTCCACCTCCTGCGTCACCTTGTCGGTGTCGAGCTCGAAGAGCGGCTCGCCCTTCTCCACCTGCTCACCCTCCGACTTGAGCCAGCGGACGATCGTGCCGGACTCCATGCCCTGGCCGAGCCGCGGGAGGATGACCTCGGTCGCCATCAGCTCTTTCCGACGGTTCGCTTGATCGCGGCGAGCACGTCCGCGGCGTGCGGGACGACGAAGTTCTCCATCACGGGAGCGAACGGCAGCGGCGAGAACCTCGCGCCGACACGCTCGATCGGTGCGTCGAGCCAGTCGAACGCCTGGTACTGGAGCACGGCGGCGACCTCGGCACCGAAGCCCATGCGGGTCACGGCCTCGTGCGCGACGACCGCCCGGTTCGTCTTCTTCACGGACGCGATGAGCGTCTCCTCGTCGAGCGGCTGGAGCGTCCGCGGATCGACGACCTCGACCGAGATGCCCTCGCTCTCGGCTTCCTCGGCGGCCCTGAGGCTCTCGTGGACGAGCCGGCCCGTCGCGATAACCGTCACGTCCTCGCCCTGCCGGTGGACACGCGCGCGCCCGATCGGGATCGGCTCGATCTCCTGCGGGACGTCGCCCTTGATCGGGTACAGCGTCCGGTGCTCGAAGAAGACGACGGGGTTGTCGTCGTAGATCGCCGACCAGAGCAGCCCGCGGACGTCTTCCGGGGTGGATGCGAAGACCACCTTGAGCCCCGGGATGTGGACGAACCACGCCTCGAGCTGCTGCGCGTGCTGCGCGCCCGGCGACCAGCCGGCGCCGCCCTGCGTCCGGAAGACGACCGGCACCGTGACCTGGCCTCCCGACATGTAGCGGTGCTTCGCGGCCTGGTTGACGATCTGCTCGGCCGCGAGCGTGAGGAAGTCCTCGTACATGATCTCGGCGATCGGGCGCATGCCCTGCACGGCGGCGCCGATTGCCGCGCCGGCGATCGCCATCTCGGAGATCGGGGAGTTGCGCACCCGCTCGGGCCCGAACTCGTCGAGCAGCCCGGCTGTGACGCCCATCGAGCCGCCCATCTCCGCGATGTCCTCGCCCATGATGAAGACGTCGTCGTCCTGGCGCATCGCCTGCACGAGCGCGTCGCGGACGGCTTCGCGGTAGGTCAGCTCAGGCATAGACGTTCTTGAGCGCGTCTTCGGGAGCCGGATCGGTGCCGTTCTTCGCGAATTCGACGGAGGCCTCGACGATCTCGGTCACCTCGGCGTCGAGAGCGGCGAAGTCGTCGTCCGAGATCTCGAGCTTCACCCGCAGCAGCCCGATGGGGTCGCGCGTCTCGCGGAGCCTGCGCGCCTCGTCGCGGTCGCGGTAGACCTGCGGGTCACCGATGTAGTGGCCCATGAACCGCACCGCGTCGAGATGGACGAAGACCGGCCCGTCGCCGCCGCGGGCGTGATCAAGCGCCTTGCGCGCGGTCTTGTAGACGGCCTCGACGTCCTGGCCGTCGGCCTTCAGCGCCTTCATCCCGAAAGCCTTCGCACGGTCCGAGAGGTCGCGGATCGGCGAGTGCTGCGACTCCGGCGTCGACTCGGCCCACTTGTTGTCCTCGAGCACGAACACGGCCGGCACCTTCCACAGCTGCGCGAGGTTGAGCGCCTCGTGGAACGTGCCGATGTTCGTC
>JAICME010000119.1 GCA_025929425.1 Thermoleophilia bacterium
CGGGCCGAGATCGGTCGACACAGCGGTCGTGCGGAAGCGGGGCTCGTTCGTGTGGAACTGCTTGACCATGCGTGCGACGAGCGCGCGCGGGATCGCGGCTCGACCCTCGGCGACGTCGCGCAGAGCGCGCGGGAGGAGACGCAGGTCGAGATCCTTCACCAGGTAGCCGACAGCGCCCGCACGCAGCGCGCTGAAGAGATCCGTGTCCTCGTCGGACACCGAGAGCATCACGACCTTCGTCGTCGGCAGGCGGGCGGAGATCTCCCAGGCCGCCGCGACTCCTCCCCCCGGCATCCGGACGTCGAGCAGGCAGATGTCGGGGCTCGTCTCGAGGGCCAGCTGCACCGCATGCGCAGCGTCGGACGCCTCGGCACAGACCTGCAGGCCGCCCTGCGTCAGCGCCCAGCGCAGGTCTTCGCGAGTCGGCGCGTGATCGTCGGCCAGCAGCACCCGGAGCTGGCGGATCTGCTCGGCGGCGCTCACAGGTCCAGCTCCACCTTGGTGCCGGCACCGCGACGGGAGTCGACCTTCAGCTTGCCTCCGAGTGCTTCGGCGCGGTCCTTCATCGTGACCAGCCCGAAGCCGCGCTTCGGCTCCTCCTCGTCGAAGCCCCGGCCGTCGTCCGAGACTCCGAGTCGGATGCCGGCGTCGCGGCGCTCCAGGTACAGCCGCAGCGTCTCGGCGCCGCTGTGCTGGGCTGCGTTCGCAACAGCCTCGGACGCGATCCGCACGACAGCCTCCCGCTGTCGCGGCGACAGCAAGATGCCGCTTGCGAGCTCCATGTCGACCGCCGCCCCGTGACGGCGCGCGGCATCGAGCGCCGCCTCGGCGAGCGCCTGCTCGAGCGGCTCGTCGGTCTTCGATCGGAGAGCGCCGACCACACGCCGGGACTCCTCCTGCGCCCGCGCGACCCCGCGCATGATTCGCTCGACGAGCTCGGGCTCTGCTCCCTGCTCCCGCAGGAGCCGGACGTTCCGCGCGAGGAACGCGATCTCCTGGGCGAGCCCGTCGTGCACGTCGCGCGCAAGGCGGCGCCGTTCCTCGAACGAGGCGGCTGCGACGACGCTCGTCCAGTAGGACGCGATCTCACGCGCGGCCCCGAGGAGGAGGGCGAGGTAGGAGCCGAGCCGGAAGACGTCGCCGGTGTAGACCCAGTTGGAGTGGACCGACGGATGGAAGTAGTAGTTGACGCGGCTCGCCCCGGCGAGGATGCACGCGATGCAGAGCCAGCCGCTGAGCTCGTCGGCGGTGAGACGGCTGCGCCGCGCGAAGCCGTACGCAGCCAGGATGTACAGCAGGGCGAGCGCGACCTGGAATGCATTGACGGTCGGGTGCGCCGCACCGGCCGGAAGCGTTCCCGTGATGTCGTGCGGCAGCAGGCTCGGCCTCACTGCCATCGGCACCGTGCCTGCAACCGCGACCACCATCATGCTGCCGAAGACCACGATCGGCCAACGGCGGCCGGTGCCGAGCTTGCGCTGCGGCAGCAGGGACGCAACACAGATGAACAGGGCCGAGAGGACGCCGGTGAAGAGCGTGGCCCAGACCGACGCGCGACCGGACTGCAGGTCGAAAACGGCCGGCGGTGCGGCGAAGACGAGGTTCGAGAGCGCGAGCAGCGACAGCCCGGCGGCGAGGACCAGCTCGTCGAGAAAACCCGTGCGCCAGAAGCGGCCGAGGATCAAGAACGCTGCCGCAGAGGCCGCGATCGTGGCCGTCGTCTCGAGCGCGACATGAAGCCCGGGAGCGCGATAGGCGAAGTCCAGCCTCGCAACGAGGGCGATCGCGGTCGTCGCGCCGGCTGAACCGAGCGCGCAACCGACGGCAAGCCTCCGCAGCCGCAGCACGACACCTCAACTTCACTCGGAACCGCGGACGAGCGAACAGCCTTTAGGCTGGACCCGTCCCCCACTTCGGCTACGCCTCGGAAGCCGGCGGAAGCGGAACAGTCGGAGAGACGGCGAAGTAGAGAGATCGCCCGTGCCCAATCCGCCCCTTGCACCGGATGACCCGCTCTCGCCCGAGCTCGTGCTCGTCCTCCCGCCGGAGGAACGCGCTCAGGTGCTGGCGGCGCTCGGCCCGCCTCTTCGGCCGCGGCCACCGCTACGCGTGGTCGCGCGCCCCGTGCCCGTCGAGGAGCCGCCGGCACCGTCCCTCTCCAGGCTTGTCGCAGCCCGTCTCGTCTCGCTCGGCGTGATCTTCATCCTCGCCACCGTCACCACCCTCGCCCTTTCACTCGTGGCGCATGCCCTTCGCACCCCGTAGACCCGCCCGTCGATCGGGCGGCGGGTACTGTCCCTTCGGGCCGTTCGCGACCGTGCGACCAGCGGTACATAGGAAAGGTATGGCTGCCCGCCCGACTCAGCGGCGCCTCCTCCTCTGCGCCCTGGCGCTCCTGGCCCTCGCGTCGATGACGAGCGCATGTGGGGGCGGCAGCAACGCGAAGACGGGACCGAAAGATCCGCCGCCGGCGCTTGCGACGTACACCGGGTCGGGCCTCAGCTTCAGCTACCCGGTCGCGTGGAGGGCGTACACGCCTGTCCTGCCGACCGTCGCACTGCACTTCAATCCGCTCGTCTATCTGAGTACGCAGCCGGTTCACGCTCCGTGCTCCACGAAGGGGAACACGACGGCCTGCGGCTTCCCCATCGACCATCTCCAGCCGGGCGGCGTGCTGGTGACCTGGGAGACCAACGGCCTTCTCGCGACGGGCGTCGGGCCCGGCCCGCAGATTCAGGTCGACGGCCATCCGGCCGCCCGCCAGACGAAAATGGGCGGCGAATGTCGGACGATCGGCGCCGACGAGACGATCGACGTCGCGATCGAGACGAAACCGCTGCCGTCGGCCCTCACCTATTTCACGGCCTGCCTCCGCGGGCCCGGCCTGGCGCAAGCCGAGGAGAGCGTCTCCAAGCTCCTCGACTCGACGACGTTCGCCTCGCAGTAGCTAGTTCGGCATCGCCGGCGGCTGCGTCGGGTCGGCGGCAGGCGCGGGCGGCGCTGCCTCGCCCGCTCCTTCGATCTTCGTGTTGAGCTCGCGGATCTTCGCCGCCCCCGCGTCGAGGCCGGAGTGCGAGAGCTCGCCGGACTCGATCAGCCCGAACGCGGTCTTGCCCAGCTCGCCGTACGCCTGGCTCAGCTCGCGCTTCTGCTGGACGTCCTCGACGCCCTCCTGCACCTTCGCCGCGGCCTGCTCGGCCGCCTGTTTCGCCTTGTTGAAAAAGCTCATGCTCGTACCTCCTATTCGAGGATCTTGCCGAAGATTCCCGCGACCCCGGACTCGCCCTGGCCGCCTCCGGCGGCCGCGAGCACCCGCCGCGCGGTGCGGGTGAAGGGCAAGGTCTGCAGCGTCACGTGTCCCGGCCCGGTCATGTGGACGAGGAAGAGGCCCTCTCCTCCGAACAGGCTCTTCGCCACGCCGCCCTGCATCTTCACCTCGTAGCGCACGGTCGGTTCGATCATGACCATGCAGCCCGTGTCCACGATCAGCGCCTGCCCCGCCGCGAGGTCGAAGTCGAGGAAGTCCCCGCCGCCGTGGAGCCAGACCGTCCCCTTTCCCTTCAGCCGCTGCAGGAAGAACCCCTCGCCGCCGCCGTGGATGCCCATGCCGAGCTTCTGCGCGAAGGCGCTCTCGATCTCGACCTGGCCGAAATGGGCGATGTACGCGTGCTTCTCGCAGATGATCTCGCCGTCGAGCTCGTGCTGGCGGATCGAGCCGGGGAACGGGCCCGTGAGCCCCACGGATCCCGCCGCGTTCGCCTTGTAATGCGTCACGAAGAGGCTTTCGCCCGCGAGCAGCTTGCGCTTCAGCCCGCCGCCGAGTCCGCCGGGCATCTCCACCTCCATGGCGATGTCGCCCGAGATGAACGTCATCGCACCTGCCTCCGAGGTCAGCTGCTCGCCCGCCTGGAGCGAGACGATGACGGCGGGCGCCTGTCCCTCTCGGATCTGCGCTTCCACCGCTACCCGGTCGCTGCGGTGGCCGGCGCGGTCACGGCGTCTGCACGCTTCCCCGTCGTCCAGGCGTAATGGGCGAGACGTCCGGAGAGACCGAGCAGGATGATCGCGTTCACCGGGTGGAGCATGCCGAGTCCCCAGTGGTGGTAGCCGCTCGACGCGAGTACGCCTTGAAAGAACGCGAGAACGGCGAGCACGACCCAGGATCCGAGCAGCCGCCGCGACGGCCATGCGAGCAGGACGAGGAGGAGCATCAGAATGCCGCCGAAGTCCGACAGGATCCAGCCGAGGCCTCGGTGGGGATCCAAGGACTTCGCGTTGTCGATAGTCGCGCCGTGCTTCATGGCGAACAGGCCGTAACCGACGAGAAAGAACTGAACGACCACACCGAGGAAGAAGAGTGAGGTCACGAACCGCAACGCCATCCATGCACCACGCCGCACTACCGCCATCGTCCGACTCCTTTATCCTCGCTTGCCCGACGGGGGGAGGCTACAGCGGCCGGCGGCGCGTTACCAGGCCCCGCGATGCCTGATGCCGTGGTCGTCGGTGCGGGACCGAACGGGCTTGCCGCGGCCGTGGAACTGGCGCGCGCAGGGCTGTCCGTCCGCGTCCTCGAAGCGGCGGACACGGTCGGCGGCGGCGCGCGCTCGGCCGAGCTGACGCTGCCGGGGTTCGTGCACGACGTCTGCTCGGCGATCCACCCGCTCGGGATCGCGTCGCCCTTCTTCCGCACGCTGCCCCTGGCGGATCACGGCCTGGAGTGGATCGACCCGCCCGCGGCGCTCGCGCATCCGTTCGACGACGGGAGCGCAGCGCTGCTCGAACGCTCGCAGGAGGCGGAGGTGCCGACGGTGGGCGACGACGACGAGCGATGGCGGCGGCTCTTCGCACCACTCGTCCGGGATCCCGAGTCGCTGCTCGACGAGATCCTCGCGCCGCCCCACCTGCCTGCCCATCCGCTCACGCTCGCCCGCTTCGGTCTGCGCGCGTTGTTGCCGACGACGACGGTGGCGCGGCACGCGTTTCGCGGCGCGAGGGCGCGCGGGCTCTTCGCCGGCCTGGCGGCCCACTCGATGCTCCCGCTCGAGCGACCGCCGAGCGCGGCGTTCGGGCTCATGCTCGGGCTCCTCGGCCACGCCGTCGGCTGGCCGTTCCCGCGCGGCGGCTCACAGCGACTCTCCGACGCGCTCGCGTCCTACCTGCGCTCGCTCGGCGGCGAGATCGAGACGGGACGGCGGGTCGAGTCGCTCGCCGAGCTCGGCGAGACGCGCCCCGTCCTGCTCGACGTGACACCCCGCGGCCTGCTCGAACTGGCCGGTGACCGCCTTCCGGACCGCTATCGCCGCGGGCTCGAGCGCTACCGCTACGGGCCGGGCGTGTTCAAGCTCGACTGGGCGCTCGACGGGCCGATCCCCTGGCGAGCGGAGGAATGCAGCCGCGCGGCAACCGTCCATCTCGGCGCCACGCTCGAGGAGATCACCGCCTCGGAGGCCGCGCCCGCGCAGAACCGGATCGCCGACCGTCCATACGTCCTCCTCGCCCAGCAGAGCCTCTTCGACTCGACCCGCGCGCCGGAGGGCCGGCACACCGCCTGGGCGTACTGCCACGTTCCGAACGGCTCCGACGTCGACATGACGGAGCGCATCGAGAGCCAGGTCGAGCGATTCGCACCCGGGTTCCGCGGACGAATCCTCGCCCGCTCAACCCTCGGCCCGGCGGATCTCGAGCGCTCCAACCCCAACTACGTCGGCGGCGACATCAACGGCGGTCTCGCCGACCTGGGCCAGCTGTTCACCCGCCCCGTCGCGCGCTGGCCGCCGTACTCGACTCCGCTACCGGGCGTCTTCCTCTGCTCCGCCTCCACTCCGCCCGGCGGCGGCGTGCACGGAATGTGCGGCTACCACGCGGCCCGTGCAGCGCTTCGTAGCATTCAGTCCAGACCCTCGTCCTCGTGAATTGCTTGCACGGCTGCGGTCTCGAATTGGTCGAGAGAGACCTTGGTGCCGGCACCACCAGACCAGGCGAGAGCGGGTCGAAGCTTGCGTGCGGCAGCGATCGCTCCGCGTTGGCGCGCACGCTGTAAGAGCGCCTCGTAGAGGGTCTGCGCCTCGCGGTCCGAGAGCTCGAGCATCTCGCCGTCACCCAGCTCTATCCGCATACGCCGCTGCCTGACGTGAGCCTCAACTCACGAACCTTGAGCGAGAACCAAGGGAAGGATCTGACAGAAGATCGCTTCGGAGCTCCTGTTGTGTCCGTACACGTCCACCCTTACCGTCCTGCCGCGCCAAGCCTGAAGGCTCGAGCTGTCGGCGGCGCCGATGGAGTGGGTGATCGAGCAGACCTTCTCCCGGCGATGACGGCGAACATGCGGAGGGAGGAAGGCGCCGTGGCCGTAGGTGTCGAACGCGCTTGCCTTCAGCCGGTTCACGAGGTAATCGACCACGCCTGTCGGTCCGGCGACCCGGACGTAGAGATCCCCCGAGAGCAGATTCGCGGATTTCAGAACCTCGCGCTTCGGCTTGTTCCCGTTCCCGCAGCCACACATGGCGAACAAAAGCGCTGCAACCATCACCACGGTCGCGATTCGCCCCGGCAGACGTGCTGAAGCGCGCATGCGAAGAGATTTGCACTCGGTTGCGATTTCAGCAACGGTAAGAGCAGCTCCCTCGAACGAGGGGCTTGTGCCCAGCTTTCCGAACCATTAGCTTCCGGGGCTCTTCTCTTGTCGTCCAGTAAGGAGGCGTGATGCGTAGGCGCTATCTCTGCGTCACCATCGTGGGGGTTCTCGCCACTGCCGTGGCGCTCTCGGCCACCGGGGGTGCGACCTCGGGCATGAGGCACGACCGGATGCACAGGATCAGCAATTCGACGAGCACGAACTGGTCCGGCTACGCCGTGACCGGAAGCCGGTACACCAGCGTCTCGGCCGCATGGACCGAGCCCTCGGTGACGTGTTCGGGTACGACGGCATACTCGAGCTTCTGGGTCGGGCTCGACGGCGATACGTCGAACACGGTGGAGCAAACCGGCACCGATGCGGACTGCTCGGGCTCCACGCCGCAGTACTACGCCTGGTACGAGATGTATCCGAAGTTCCCGACGAACCTGAGGAACCCGGTACAGCCGGGCGATCACCTCACCGCGACCGTGTCGACCGACGGTAACGGCAGGTTCACGCTGACGGTCTCCGACACCACACGGGGATGGACGAACAGCACGAGCGCCAGGCTCAAGAGCGCGAAGCTCGCTTCCGCCGAGGTGATCGCGGAAGCACCGTCCTCGAGCGGTGGCGTCCTGCCACTCGCGAACTTCGGCACAGTGGGCTTCAGCGGTGCCAAGGCGAACGGCGCCACGCTCACCAGCAGCAGTCCAGGCATCGACCCGATCACGATGCAGTCCGGCTCGATTGTGAAGGCTCAACCCAGCTCGATCAGTAACGGCGCTTTCAGCGTCACCTGGAAGCACTCCTAGAACCGGCAGGTGGAGGGTCCGCGCCTCGGCGGCGGATCCTCCACCCACCGGGCGAGGACTTGCGTCCTCTTCTACTGATTGACCTGGACGGGCGCCGACCGCCGGTCGGCGCCCGTCCTCTTCCGTAAAGTTGTGCCTGTGGACGTAGCGACCGACCTCCCCGCCCGCAGCGCGAAGATCAACCGGCTCCTCGGCGAGATCGAGGCGCTGATCGCCGACGACGAGGCCGCCGACCGGCAGGTCACCGGCGGCTGGAAGACCTTCGGCGACATCCTCGCCGCCGCGCACGTCCACACCTGGGACGCGTACAGCGTCGACCTCTCGGCCGACGCCGCGAGCTTCCGGCGGCTGTCCGGCCGGCAACAAGAGGCGGTGAAGCGGGTCTTTGGGACGATCTACCGCGCGGAGGGGATCGTCGACGACTGGATGGACCGGATCGTCGCCGCCGTGCCGCGGCAGCCCGACTACGAGGGGATGCGCGCGGCGCTCATGACGCAGGAGCACGACGAGCGAATGCACCGGGGCAGCCTGCTGCGGGTGGCGACCGAGGTGCTGGGAATTCCTGCCGCCGAGGTCGACCAGATGGCGAAGAAGTACAACAACTTCGTCGCCGAGATCCTCTTCGATCGCTTCGAGGAC